>NZ_JAZHSD010000001.1:7275000-7609345 GCF_036924745.1 Bradyrhizobium sp. AZCC 1693 | reverse complement strand
TTCCCGCCGCATTGAGCAACGTTGGGCTGAGTTCCATGTCATTGATTTCACGACCTTAACCCTTGTTCCAACTTGATCTGCCGCCGGGGCGGCGGTTCTATTTGTGAAATCGCATTTCAGCCGAAGTGATTTGCGCGAACTGGCCGAGGAAACACATGAGTGATCTTTCCCCTGGGGCATCCCCCTCCGTTCGCCGGGTCGCCAGTCCCAAACCAGCCAGCCCCAACGGCGCGTCCGATCCTTTACAGGACCTGCTGCACGCCCTGCAGGCGATGCGCGCGGGCGATTTCTCGGTACGGATGACCGGCGATCACCTCGGCATCGAGGGCAAGATCGCCGACACCTTCAACGAAATCGTCGCCGCCAACCAGCGAATGGCGCAGCAACTGGAGCACGTCGGCCAGGTGGTCGGGCGCGAAGGCAAGACGCGGCAGCGCGTCAAGTTCGACCTGTCGAGCGGATCGTGGGCGGACATGGAGGGGTCCGTCAACACGCTGATCGACGACCTGCTATGGCCGACCCGCGAAGTCACGCGCGCGGTCGCCGCCGTCGCCCAGGGCAATCTGCTACAGACCGTGCAGCTCGATGTCGACGGCCGCCCACTTGGCGGCGAATTCCTGCAGTCGGCCAACATCGTCAACACGATGATCAAGCAGCTTTCGGTGTTCACCTCGGAAGTGACGCGCGTGGCGCGCGAGGTCGGCACCGAGGGCAAGCTCGGCGGCCAGGCCCAGGTTCCGGAAGTGACCGGCGTCTGGAAGGACCTGACCGAGAGCGTCAACTCGATGGCCAACAACCTCACCGGCCAGGTCCGCAACATCGCCGAGGTCACCATCGCGGTGGCCAATGGCGACTTGTCGAAGAAGATCACGGTCGACGTCCGCGGCGAGATCCTGCAGCTCAAGGAAGCCATCAACACGATGGTGGACCAGCTTCGATCGTTTGCCTCCGAAGTGACCCGCGTCGCGCGCGAGGTCGGCACCGACGGCAAGCTCGGCGGCCAGGCCATCGTCCCCGGCGTCGCCGGCACCTGGAAGGATCTGACCGACTCCGTCAACGCGATGTGCGGCAACCTCACCGCACAGGTCCGCAACATCGCCAACGTCACCACCGCGGTCGCCCGCGGCGACCTCTCGCGCAAGATCACGGTCGACGTCCGCGGCGAAATCCTGGAGCTGAAGGACACCATCAACACGATGGTCGACCAGCTCAACTCGTTCGCCTCGGAAGTGACGCGCGTCGCCCGCGAGGTCGGCACCGAAGGCAAGCTCGGCGGTCAGGCCCAGGTCCCCGGCGTCGCCGGCACCTGGAAGGACCTCACCGACAATGTCAACTTCATGGCTTCCAACCTGACGGCGCAGGTCCGCAACATCGCCGACGTCGCCACTGCCATCGCGGGCGGCGACCTCTCCAAGAAGATCACCGTCAACGTGTCGGGCGAAATCCTGCAATTGAAGGAAACGCTCAACACGATGGTCGACCAGCTCAACGCCTTCGCCGGCGAAGTGACCCGCGTCGCGCGCGAGGTCGGCACCGAAGGACGGCTTGGCGGTCAGGCCAACGTGCTCGGCGTCGCCGGCACCTGGAAGGACCTCACCGAAAGCGTCAACTCGATGGCTTCCAACCTGACGGCGCAGGTCCGCAACATCGCGGAAGTCACGACCGCGGTCGCCAATGGCGACCTGTCGAAGAAGATCACGGTCGACGTGCGCGGTGAAATTCTCGAACTGAAGGACACCATCAATACGATGGTCGACCAGCTCAACGCCTTTGCCGGCGAAGTGACCCGCGTCGCGCGCGAGGTCGGCACCGAAGGCAAGCTCGGCGGCCAGGCCAACGTGCGCGGCGTCGCCGGCACATGGAAGGATCTCACCGACAACGTCAATTCGATGGCTGGCAACCTCACGGCTCAGGTCCGCAACATCGCCGAAGTCGCGACCGCGGTGGCGAAGGGCGACCTGTCGAAGAAGATCACGGTCAACGTGTCAGGCGAAATCCTTCAGTTGAAGGAAACGCTCAACACGATGGTCGATCAGCTCAACGCCTTTGCATCGGAAGTGACGCGCGTGGCGCGCGAAGTCGGCACCGACGGCAAGCTCGGCGGCCAGGCTCAGGTGACCGGCGTCGCCGGCACCTGGAAGGATCTCACCGACAGCGTGAACTCGATGGCCGGCAACCTCACCGCCCAGGTCCGCAACATCGCCGAGGTCGCGACCGCGATCGCCGGCGGCGACCTGTCGCGCAAGATCACGGTCGACGTGCGTGGCGAGATCCTGCAGCTCAAGGAAACGCTCAACACGATGGTCGACCAGCTCAACCGCTTTGCCGGCGAAGTGACGCGCGTGGCGCGCGAGGTCGGCACCGAGGGCCGGCTCGGCGGCCAGGCCAACGTGCCCGGCGTCGCCGGCACCTGGAAGGACCTCACCGACAACGTCAACTCGATGGCCGGCAACCTCACCGGCCAGGTCCGCAACATCGCCGAAGTGACCACCGCGGTGGCGAAGGGCGACCTGTCGAAGAAGATCACGGTCGACGTCAAGGGCGAAATTCTCGAGCTGAAGAACACCGTCAACACGATGGTGGACCAGCTCAACGCCTTCGCCTCGGAAGTCACCCGCGTGGCGCGCGAGGTCGGCACCGAAGGCAAGCTCGGCGGCCAGGCCCAGGTGCCTGAAGTGGCCGGCACCTGGAAGGACCTGACCGACAACGTCAACTTCATGGCCTCGAACCTGACCGCACAGGTGCGCAACATCGCCGAAGTGGCCACGGCCATCGCCGGCGGCGACCTGTCGAAGAAGATCACGGTCGACGTCCGCGGCGAAATCCTGCTGCTCAAGGACACCCTGAATACGATGGTCGAGCAGCTTCGCTCGTTCGCCGCCGAAGTAACGCGCGTGGCGCGCGAGGTCGGCACCGAGGGACGGCTCGGCGGTCAGGCCGTGGTGCCCGGCGTCGGCGGCACCTGGAAGGATCTGACCGACAACGTCAACCTGCTGGCGGCCAACCTCACCACGCAAGTCCGCAACATCGCCGAAGTCACCACCGCCGTGGCCCGTGGCGACCTGTCGCGCAAGATCACGGTGGATGTGAAGGGCGAAATCCTCGAGTTGAAAAACACCATCAACACGATGGTCGACCAGCTCAACGCCTTTGCCGGCGAAGTGACGCGCGTGGCGCGCGAAGTCGGCACCGAGGGCAAGCTCGGTGGTCAGGCGCAGGTCCCGGGCGTCGCCGGCACCTGGAAGGACCTCACCGACACCGTCAACTTCATGGCCGCCAATCTGACCGAACAGGTGCGCGGCATCGTGAAAGTGGTGACCGCAGTTGCTGACGGCGACCTGAAGCAGAACCTGACGGTGAAATCGAAGGGCGAAGTCGCAGCGCTCGCCGACACCATCAACAACATGACCGAGACACTCGCGACCTTCGCCGACCAGGTCACCAGCGTGGCGCGCGAGGTCGGCGTCGAGGGACGCCTCGGCGGCCAGGCCAATGTGCCCGGCGCCGCCGGCACCTGGAAGGACCTCACCGGCAACGTCAACCTGCTCGCCGCCAACCTGACTTCGCAGGTGCGCGCGATCGCCGAGGTCGCGACCGCGGTGACCAAGGGCGACCTGACCCGCTCGATCCAGGTCGACGCCCGCGGCGAAGTGGCCGAACTCAAGGACAACATCAACACCATGATCGGCAACCTTCGTCTGACGACGCAGGTGAATACCGAACAGGACTGGCTGAAGACCAACCTCGCGAGCTTCACCAACATGCTGCAGGGTCAGCGCGACCTCACGACCGTCGGCCGGCTGCTGCTGACCGAGCTGGCGCCGCTGGTCAACGCGCATATGGGCGCGATCTATCAGACCGAGAATGCCGATAGCCCGCAGTTGCGCCTGCTCTCCGCCTATGCGGGCGATAGCGCCAATCCCCACCCGCTGGTCGTTCAATTCGGCGAGGGGCTGATCGGCCAGTGCGCGATGGATAAGCGCCAGCGGCTGGTGGCGGACATCCCGACCGATACGGCGCCGATCAATTCGGCGCTGCTGCGCGTCATTCCGAAGAATCTCGTCGTGCTTCCGGTATTGTTCGAAAACCAGGTCAAGGCGGTGATCGAACTGTCTTCGATCAGTTCGTTCACGACCTCGCAGATGACCTTCCTCGAACAGCTCACCGACTCTATCGGTATCGTGCTCAACTCGATCGAGGCCACGATGCAGACCGAGGGCCTGTTGAAGCAATCCCAGCAGCTGGCCGGCGAACTGCAGACGCAGCAGAAGGAACTGCAGCAGACCAACGAACAGCTTGAACAGAAGGCCCAGCAGCTCGCCGAGCGCAACGTCGAGGTGGAAAGAAAGAACCAGGAAATCGAACAGGCCCGCCGCGCGCTCGAAGAAAAGGCGACCGAGCTTTCGCTGACCTCGAAGTACAAGTCCGAATTCCTCGCCAACATGTCGCATGAGCTGCGTACGCCGCTCAACAGCATCCTGATCCTCGGCCAGCAGCTCACCGAAAATCCGGACGGCAATCTTTCCGCCAAGCAGGTCGAATTCGCCCGCACCATCCACGGCGCCGGCACCGACCTGCTCAACCTGATCAGCGACATTCTCGACCTGTCGAAGATCGAATCCGGCACGGTGACGGTCGATGCCGAGGAGATCCTGACGTCGAGCCTGCTGGAGACGGTTGGACGCCCGTTCCGCCACGAAGCCGAGAACCGCCAACTTTCGTTCAGCGTCGAGGTCGACGAGAATCTCGCCCGCAGCATGGTCACCGACTCGAAACGTCTGCAGCAGGTTTTGAAAAACCTGCTTTCGAACGCGTTCAAGTTCACCGCGGAGGGCGGCGTGAAGCTGAACGTGTCGGCCGCCGTCGGCGGCTGGAGCGCCGAGCACCCGATCCTCAATCACGCGCCCGCCGTGGTCGCCTTCGAGGTGACCGACACCGGCATCGGCATTCCCTTGGAGAAACAGAAACTGATCTTCGAGGCGTTCCAGCAGGCGGACGCCGGCACCAGCCGCAAATACGGCGGCACCGGCCTCGGCCTTGCCATCAGCCGCGAACTCGCAAGCCTGCTTGGCGGCGAAATTCATCTGCGCAGCGCGCCCGGCAAGGGCTCTACCTTCGTGCTTTATCTGCCGCTGAAATATTCCGGTCCGACCGTTGCACCGCGCTCCCCTGCCCCGTCATCCTTCACCCAGGCACCGGCGCTGCAGGCCGCAGCGACCCAGGAGCGGGTCGTCGAGCAGTTGCCGGACGACCGCCTCGACCTCGCCCCCGGAGATACCATCCTCCTGATCGTCGAAGACGATCCGCATTATGCGCGGGTGCTGATCGATCTCGCGCACGACAATGGTTTCAAGGTGCTGGTCGCCAGTCGCGGCGCGGAGGCGCTTGAACTCGCCAAGCAGTTCCAGCCGGCCGCGGTTTCGCTCGACGTGTTCCTGCCGGACATGCTGGGCTGGACCGTGCTGAGCCAGCTCAAGCACAATCCGCTGACTCGGCACATTCCGGTGCAGATCATCACGCTCGACGAAGACCGCCAGCATGCGCTGGCGCGTGGCGCATTCTCCTTCGTCAACAAGCCGACGACGACCGAGGGCGTCAGCGCGGCGCTGTCGCAGATCAAGGAATACGCAAAACCTCGCCGCAAGCGCCTTCTGATCGTGGAAGATAACGCCGCCGAACAGACGAGCATCACCGAATTGCTCGGACACGACGACATCGAGATTCTCACCGCCGACACCGGCGCCGATGCATTGTCGACGCTGCGGAACCAGCCGTGCGACTGCGTTGTGCTGGACCTGCGGCTGCCGGATATGAGCGGCTTCGAGGTGCTCGACCGGCTTCGCAACGACGAGACATTATCGAACGTGCCGGTCGTGGTGTTTACGGGCCGGGAACTTTCCGCCGAGGAGGATGCGGAACTTCATACCATGGCGCGAAGCATCGTGGTGAAAGGCGTCGAGTCGCCGGAACGCCTGCTCGACGAAACGTCGCTGTTTTTGCACCGTGTGATCACGGAATTGCCGGCTGAAAAGCAGAGAATGCTCGAAAAGCTCAATAGCTCCGATGAGGATCTCGTTGGCAAAACCGCACTTCTGGTGGACGATGACGCCCGGAACATCTTTGCGCTGTCGAGCGTATTAGAACGGCGCGGAATGAAGGTGCTGACCGCGACGACCGGCAATGAAGCCATTACGCTGGTCGAGTCCAATCCGAATATCGCAATCGTGCTGATGGATATCATGATGCCGCAGATGGACGGATATCAGACCATCGGCGTTATCCGGCAAAACCCGTCCTTTGGCCGCCTTCCGATCATCGCGCTGACCGCCAAGGCGATGAAGGGCGACCGCGAGAAATGCCTCGAAGCCGGCGCTTCGGACTATCTCGCCAAACCCGTCAATACCGAGCAGTTGCTGCTCGCCATTCGAATGTGGCTCCACCGCTGACCGGCGTAAGCAGATGATGGACCAGGAAAAGGTAAACATTCTTCTGGTGGACGACCAGCCGGCGAAGCTGCTCGCCTATGAGGTTATCCTGAAGGAACTCGGCGAGAACCTGGTCAAGGCTTCGTCCGGGCGCGAAGCGCTTGAGTTCCTGCTCAAGAACGACGTCGCGATCATCCTGGTCGACGTCTGCATGCCGGAACTGGACGGGTTCGAACTGGCCGCGATGATCCGCGAACATCCCCGCTTCCAGAAGACGGCGATGATATTCATTTCCGCCATACAGGTCAGCGACATCGACCGGTTGCGCGGCTACGAAATGGGCGCGGTCGACTATGTTCCGGTGCCCGTCGTGCCGGAGGTGTTGCGCGCCAAGATCAAGGTGTTTGCGGAGCTCTATCGCAAGACGCGCCAGCTCGAGCGCCTCAACGTCGAGCTCGAAGACCGCGTTCGCGCCCGTACCGCCGAACTGGAGGAGTCTCACACAAGGCTGCTGGAAAGCGAACAGCGCCGCAGCCTCGCGATCGCCGCGGGCAAAATGGGGTCCTGGGACTGGGACTGGGTCAACGGCGACTGGATGTGGGACGAAGGCCAGTATCAGATTCTCGGCATCGAACCCGGCAAATTCGAACTGACTCCGGCCAATATCCAGGCGCTGTTTCACCCCGACGACGTTCAGATGCTGCATGAGGCGTGGGCCGGTTTTGCCAGAGGTGCGAAATCCTACGAGGCGGAATTCCGTATCAGGCGGCCGAACGGCGAGGTGCGCTGGTGCGCGGGAACGGCGGCGGCGAGCACCGACAAGGGCGGCCGCGTGATCCGCGTCAGCGGCGTCACCGTCGATATCACCGAGCGCAAACAGGCCGAGGAGCGGCAGAACCTGCTGGCGCGGGAGGTCGATCACCGCGCCAAGAACGCGCTGGCGCTGGCGCAATCCATTGTCCGCCTGACGCGCGGCGAGAACGTGAAGACCTACATCCGCTCGGTCGAAGGACGGATCAACGCGCTGGCGCGGGTGCACACCGTGCTTTCGCTGTCGAGCTGGCAGGGCGCCGAAATAAGGAAGCTGATCGTCGAGGAGCTGGCGCCCTATTCCACCGGCGAACAGATCGACTTGTCCGGTCCGGAGGTCCAACTCGAGCCGGCAACAGCCCAGACCGTCGCGCTGGCGCTGCACGAACTCGTCACCAATTCGGCGAAGTACGGCGCCCTGTCGGCGCTGGCGGGCCGGCTGTCGGTGAGCTGGGAAGACCAGGCAGGCGTTCTCAAGATCCTATGGGTGGAGACCGGCGGGCCGCCGGTCGTGAGACCGGTGTCGCGAGGGTTCGGGACCAGAAGCGTGATCGCCAGCATCGAGTCGCAGCTCGGTGGCCAGGCGGCATTCGATTGGCGCCCGGAAGGTCTCGTTTGTTGCCTCTCGGTCCCCCTGCCGCAACGGCAGTTTGCCGCCGATCCGGTTTCGCTGCCCGAGGCTGCCGACGGCAATGGCCGGCGACGCGCCGAGCGGTAACCGCGGCGCCTGACGGAGCAGCGATGAAAGCCGTTGCGCTATGCCGGACGAAACCTATCGCGCAGCACCGGCCGATTGCCGGTGCGATCCCTGCGCCGCCTCGATCGCGCGCATCAGATCCGGCGGACGAAACGGCTTCTGCAGACAGACGACGCCGGAGAGCTCAGGCGCTTCAGACAGAAAGTCCAGCGCGGTCATTCCTGAAATCGCGACGACGGGCAGGCCCGGCACGCGCCCGCGCAGTGTTGTAATCAGTTCGGAACCGTTGGTGCCCTGCAGAAAGATATCGACGATCGCAAGGTCGAAGCTTGATTCCTCGAACAGCTTCAGCGCGGCTGCGGCGTTCTCTGCCTCGACGATTTCGAAACGATGGATGCGCAGCACGATGGAAATCATCGTACGAACGTCGGCCTGGTCGTCAACAATAAGCACGCGGGGCATCGAAGCCCCCCGGATCGATCGAGTGGCAGCCTACGTTTAAATTCGTCGATTTCGGCGGTTCCGCAGGGTTTATTCAGCCGGTCGGTAAAGAGGCGGTTACCCTGTCGCCGCGTTTCCCTCCCGGCATCATCAGGTAATATATAACCTTGGGTTGATTCCTCTCGAGGCGTCGTTAGCTTACCCTTCGGGCTTCCAGCGGCGTCGATACCAGCAGCTCCAAGTATCGGCTGGACGTCCGGCCGCGCCGGATGAATTGTTTTCGCGCGTTGAAGCTTTCGCCATGGCGCGTTCGCTGCCAGTTTGCCGGAGACGACAATGGGTGACGAGCGCAACATCTTTCTTTCGAACATGCCGGCGACCCGCCGCGATCGCATGCCCGCACTCGCCGTCGTCGTTGTCTCGGCCGTGCTGTTCGTCTGCGCCGTGCCGTTTGCCGGCGTGGCGCTTACTCCGATCCCGGCATTCATTGCGAGCTATCAGTCCGCGCTGGCCATCAACGACCTGATCACCGCCGTCCTGCTGTTTTCGCAGTTCGCGGTTTCCCGCTCGCGGGCGCTGCTGCTGCTCGCCAGCGGATATTTGTTTACGGCCATGGCGGCCATCGTCCACGCCCTGACCTTTCCCGGCCTGTTCGCGCCCGGCGGGCTGCTCGGCGCGGGAACGCAGACCACCGTCTGGCTCTACATGATCTGGCACGGCGTATTTCCGCTGCTCGTCCTCGGCTATGCCTTGCTGAAGGCAAGGGCCAACGAGCCGAAGGTACAGGGCTCGACCGGCGCGGCAGTCGTTACAAGTATCATTGCGGTCAGTGTCGCGATGGCCGCGTTCACCTGGATCGTCACCGGGCAACACGACCGGCTACCGATTCTGCTGAGCGGCGGCCATTACACGCCCGTCATGCTCGCCGTGGTCTCGACCGTATGGTGCCTCAGCTTCGCTGCGTTGGTGGTGCTGTGGCTTCGCAGGCCGCACTTCGTCCTCGACGTCTGGCTGATGGTGGTGATGTGCGCCTGGCTGTTCGACATCGCCCTGTCGGCGATCCTGAACGTGGCGCGATTCGACGTCGGCTTCTATCTCGGCCGCATCTACGGCCTTTCCGCCGCGAGCTTCGTGCTCGCCGTCCTGCTGGTCGACAATGTCGGCCTGCAGGCCAAGCTGGCTCGCCTGCTCGGAATGGTCCGCCGGGAAGCCGCCTCCGAGCGACGTCTGCGCACCGAACGCGAAAGCCTGTTCAGCGCGGTCGTGGAATCGTCCAACGACGCCATCATCACCAAATTGCTTGATGGCACCATTACCGGCTGGAACGGCGCCGCCGAACGCCTGTTCGGCTTCACGGCGGCGGAGGCGATCGGCAAGAGCATCAACATCATCGTCCCCCCGGACCGGCAGGACGATGTACGCAATATCATCGAACGGACCCGCCGGGGCGAGCCGGTTGAACCTTTCGAGACGTCGCGCGTGCACAAGGACGGCCGCACCCTCGACGTTTCGCTGAGCATCTCCCCGATCCGCTCGGCCTCCGGCAAGATCATCGGCATCTCCAAGACCGCGCGCGACATCACCGAAAGCAAGCGGACGGAGGATGCGCTCAACCAGGAAATCGAGGAGCGGCGGCGCATCTTCGAATCCTCGAACGACCTGATCTTCGTCACCGACTCCGCCGGCAACTTCATCCAGGTCAGCCCGAGCGTCACCGCCATTCTCGGCTATCAGCCGTCGGACATGGTCGGACGCAGCGCGATCGAATTCATTCACCCCGACGATCTCGAACACACCCGCAGAGAGATGCGGGCGGGACGACGTGGGCAAAGCAAGCGCAATTTCGAGACGCGCTATGTCAACAAGGAGGGCAAGGCCGTCGCGCTGAACTGGACCGGAAACTGGTCGGAGCCGGTCCGCCGCCACTTCTTCATCGGGAGAGACCTGACCGAAAAGCAGGCCGCGGAAGCGCAGTTGCGGCATGCGCAGAAGATGGATGCGGTCGGCCAGCTCACGGGTGGCGTCGCGCACGACTTCAACAACATCCTGACGGTGATCACAGGCACCATCGGCATTCTGGAAGAAGCCGTCGCCGATCAGCCCCAGCTCGCCGCCGTCGCCAAGCTGATCGACGAAGCCGCCGAACGCGGCGCCAACCTGACCAGGCATCTCCTTGCCTTTGCCCGCAAGCAGCCGCTGCAGCCTGTTGAAGTCGACGTCAACGCGCTGGTGCTGGAGTCCGCGAAGCTGCTGCACCCGACGCTTGGCGAAAACATCGAAATCACGCCGCTTCTGGCCGAGGATGCATGGACCGCGCTGGCCGATCCGAACCAGCTCGCCGCGGCCGTGCTCAATCTGGCAATCAACGCGCGCGACGCCATGCCCAATGGCGGCAAGCTCGCGCTCGAGACCAGCAACGTCTTTCTCGACGAAAACTACGCGAGCCTGCACAGCGAGGTCGCGCCCGGCAATTATGTGATGATCGCGGTCAGCGACACCGGCTCCGGAATCCCGCCCGCGCTGCTCGAACGGGTATTCGAACCCTTTTTCACGACCAAGGAGGTCGGCCGAGGCACCGGCCTTGGCCTCAGCATGGTGTTCGGCTTCGTCAAGCAGTCGGGCGGACACGTCAATATCTACAGCGAGGAAGGCCACGGCACGTCCGTCAAGATCTACCTGCCGCGGGCCACGGGACTGCACCAGACCGCCGCGGAAGCGCAGGTCTCGGCTGACATCGAAGGCGGCATCGAAACCGTCCTCGTCGTCGAGGACGATTCGCTGGTGCGCCGCTACGTGATGACCCAGATCGAGAGCCTGGGCTACACCACGCTCGAGGCGGCCAACGCTTCCGACGCCCTGCAGATCGTCGACAATGTCGCCACCATCGACCTGCTTTTCACCGACGTGATCATGCCCGGCAACATGAACGGCCGCCAACTGGTCGACGAGGCCCTGAAGCGGCAGCCGGGCCTCAAGACGCTGTTCACCTCGGGCTATACCGAAAATGCCATCGTCCATCACGGCCGGCTGGATTCAGGCGTGCTGCTGCTGGCAAAGCCCTATCGCAAGTCCGAGCTTGCCAGGATGATCAGGCTGGCGCTTGCCAGTTGAAGCATTCCCGGCGGCTGATATATCCGTGGGACACCCAGATCGATGCAGCCCCCCACGGACCGGCGCCTTGAAAAACCTGCTCACCGATATTGCCGGCGTTAGCGTCGGCCACGCCCACGACGCGGCCATCGCCTCCGGCGTCACCGCGATCATTTTCGACACTCCCGCGGTGGCATCCATTGACGTGCGCGGCGGCGGCCCCGGCACCCGTGATGACGCGATGCTCAAACCCGAGAGTACGGTCGAGGCGATCGACGCCATCGCGCTTTCCGGCGGCTCGGCGCTCGGACTGGATGCCGCCGGCGGCGTACAAGCCTGGCTTGCCGAACAGGGCCGCGGGCTAAGAATCCGCGAGGCGGTTATTCCGATCGTTCCGGGCGCGATCTGCTTCGATCTGCTCAACGGCGGCAACAAGGCATGGGGACGCTTCCCGCCCTATCGCGATCTCGGCTACGCCGCGGCATGTGCGGCGAGCGGCGATTTCGCGCTGGGCAGCGTCGGTGCCGGCCTCGGCGCGACGACTGCCAATTTGAAGGGCGGCCTTGGCTCGGCTTCCGCGCAAACCGAAGGCGGCGTCACCGTCGGGGCCCTCGCCGTCGTCAACGCCGTCGGCAGCGTGACGGTCGGCGACGGGCCATGGTTCTGGGCGGCGCCGTTCGAAACCGCCAACGAATTTGGCGGGCGCGGACTGCCGCCCGCGTTCACGCCGGACATGCTGAGCGCACGCCTCAAGGGCGGCCCGGCTGCGGCGTCTTCGGAAAACACCACGCTGGTGGTCGTGGTCACAGACGCCGTGCTGACAAAAGCGCAGGCCAAGCGGCTGGCGATGATCGCGCACACCGGCATGGCGCGCGCCATCTATCCCGTCCATGCCACGACGGATGGCGACGTGGTCTATGCCGCCGCGACCGGCAAGAAGCCGATCGATCCGCTGTCCGGCCTCACCGAACTCGGCATGGTGGCCGCCAACACGGTCGCGCGTGCGATCGCGCGCGGCGTCCATAGCGCGACCGCGCTACCCTTTCTGGGTGCGCTACCGGCGTGGAGCGATCGCTTCGGCTAGGTCGCAGTCCGAAGGGATCTCGCCGGGTCTTGTGTTCAGACGCTCACCGAGAGCGATGAAGTGGCGGCCGATGAAATCTGCTGGGCCTGCCGCTGGATCATCTGCTCGATGAAATTGTAGGACGATGCCGCTGATGTGGATGAGCTTTTTCCCGCGGCCGACGTCATCGTCACCTTCGATCCGTCCGCATAGGTCAGCGATGTCGTCACCGAACCGTCGCTGTTGGTGACGGAGGTGGTGGAAGCGCCCTGCAGCGCCTGCGACAACGGATCGGAATTTGATCCGTCGTCGTTGCCGGCAGCGTTGCTCGCCTGATCGTGGTGGTGCTTCTTGCCGCCCTTCAGCGCCGACGCCAGCTCCTTGAGACTGACCGAACCGTCGCCGTCCTTGTCAAGCTTGCCGAACACGCTGTCGGCCTGCGTGAGATTGGTACCCCCGGCGCCGAGCGCAGTTTCGAATTCTTCCTTGCTGATCTTGCCGTCGCCGTCGCCATCGATCTGGCCGAACAGGTCCTTCAGCGCGGCGGAGCGGCTCTTGGACGCCGTTGTCGATCCTGCCGAGGACTGGCTCTGTGCGTCGAGCAGCGCGCTCATGGTTTCCGGCGAAATCTGCGAACAGCCGCTGCCGCCCGAGCCAGTTCCCGTGCCGATCGAAGCCGAACCATTCGAGGATGACAGACCGAACGTGCTTGCAGCGTCCTGGCTGACGCCGGTGGTTTTCGCAGACGATTTCGACGATGTCAGCGCCTTGAGGGCATCGAGGGCCGATGACGCAGCGCCCAGAGCAAAGAACATGGCAGAACTCCAACAAGGCCGAATGCATGGCGGCCGACAGTTCGTACGTGGCCCTTTCTCAGCAAGCGCCGTGCCATTCAGAAAAACCCAATAAAACCAGGCTTTCCTGCATCCGATTCCGTCCGGCAACCCGGCAATAGCTGCCCGCCGCGGCAGATTTTTCCCGCCCACAGGAGAGCGAGACCCGCCGCATTGCCCCCGGCCCTCCCCCCATGTTACGCGGGGCCATTCCGCCCCTCGAAGAGATTTGGGAAAGCGCACATGTCTCAGCAATTTGCGTCGCGTCCCCTGGTCATCGCGCCATCGATCCTGGCGGCGGATTTCGCCAAACTGGGCGAAGAAGTCCGCGCCGTGGACGCGGCGGGCGCCGACTGGATCCATCTCGACGTGATGGACGGGCATTTCGTGCCCAACATTTCCTACGGCCCCGACGTCATCAAGGCGATGCGCCCGCACACCAAGAAGATTTTTGACGCCCACCTGATGATCTCGCCTTGCGACCCCTATCTCGAAGCGTTTGCAAAAGCCGGCTGCGATCATATCACCGTGCATGCCGAGGCAGGCCCGCATCTGCATCGCTCGCTGCAGGCGATCCGCGCGCTCGGCAAGAAGGCCGGCGTCTCGCTCAATCCGGGCACGCCGGCGAGCGCGATCGAATATGTCATCGACCTGATCGATCTGGTGCTTGTCATGTCGGTCAATCCCGGCTTCGGCGGCCAGGCCTTCATCAAATCCGCGCTCGGCAAGGTCAGCGACATCAGGGCGATGACCGCGGGACGTCCGATCGACATCGAGGTCGATGGCGGCGTGGCGCCGGATGTCGCGGGACAGTTGGCCGCCGCCGGCGCGAACGCGCTGGTCGCGGGCTCCGCGGTGTTCAAGGGCGGCACATTGGAGGCCTACAAGACCAACATTTCCGCCATCCGTCACGCGGCGGCGCTGGCGCGCGGCGAAGCGGTCTGACGCGCACAAGCGTGTCCCGCGCGCCGAACCACTCCTTATGCCGGCACGACCAACCAGGCATGAATGAACTCCGATACACGATATTTTCCGCGATATTTTCCTTGGGCTTACGCCGGCTATTGACCGAAGCACTTCAACCCGGCGAGCGCGTGCGTCGCAGCGAGTAGCGAGCAGGAAAGCCACAGCAGGCGTGCCTGCGGGCCACGGAACCCGAAAGTCCACGCTCCGGCCACAAAGCTTCACGCATCTCGCCATAAAGGCAGACCAGCATCCCGCCTTTCACGGATGGGACGAAAATATGATCAAGGCCTACACCGCAGCCGCCATGCTCCTGGTACTCGCGCCCTCCGCCGCGCTCGCGCAGCGCGCTGGCGATGCCGCACTGGGCGCGGTAGCCGGTGCGGTCGTGCTTGGCCCAGTCGGGGCCGTCGCCGGCGCCTTCGTCGGCTATACGGCGGGGCCTTCGATATCGCGGTCGTGGGGACTGGAAGGCTCGCGCTCGTCGCGGCACCGCAGGCAGTCCTCAAGGGACAGCGTGCGCGGCGCCCGGGCGGAAGCCGTAAGCCCTGCAGCCAACTCCGCCGGTCAGGCAGAACGGAGCGGCCGCGCCACCAGCTATCCTGTGCCGAACCCGCCGCGTTCAGCCAGCAAGCTGCCGCCCGTCCAGACCCTCGACTGAGCGCACGCGCTGCTGATCCGGCCCTAGCCACCTTCCTGCACCGGCACAGTCGCCGACCGCGGCGGCCGCACCACCGTCACGGTGCAGGCGGCCTCGGCCGCGACCTTGGCTGACACGCTGCCCAGCAACGTACGCATCATCGAATTCTGCCGCGCGCCGATTACGATGTGATCGACATGATTGACCCTGGTGAATTCCAGGATCGCGGCGGCGGGATCGATGGCCTCCAGCACGTGCACCGTGAACCGGCTTTCATCCAGTTCCAGCGGCTGCGCCCAGTGCCGCAGCGCGACCATGCGATCGATATGCTTGTTGTTGCCCTGCTCGTCGAGCGTCCTGTCGATGGTGATGCGCCCGAGCTTGAGCACGTTGAGGCAGGCGAGCCGCGCCGACGGCAGTGTCGAAAGTAGCAGTGCGGCGGTGCGGCGCAGGCATTCGTTGAGCGTTCCCGACGCCTCCTCGGTGTCGATCGCAACGACCACGATCGGTCCCGACGCCAGTTGGACCGCGACGTCGGATTTCGGCTGCGGCAGCGTCACGCCGCGATTGAAGCGGCGGCGCCACACCGTAGAGAGCGGATCGCGCTGCAGTCGTTCTGCGCGCGCCGTCAGCTTGACCTGTTCGGGATGGGCCAGTTCGAACGCCAGTTGCGACGCCGTCGGATGCCGCCACACCGGCTCGATCTCGAGGCACCGCAGCACGATTTCCTGCAGCCACGGCGGATAATCGGCTCTTAGCTTGCGCGGCGGATAGGGATCGCGCCACAGCCTCCGGCGCATGCCGCGCAGTGTTTCGCTCTCGCCGAACGGCCGCTCGCCGGTGGTGAAGAAATACAAGAGCACGCCGAGTGAAAACAGGTCGCTGCGCGGATCGTCGCGGACGCCGAGCAGGCGCTCCGGCGCCATATAGGGCGCGGTGCCATAGGGCAGACGAAATTCCTCCTGCAGCAGGTCCGGCAACTGGTTGTGATGCGACAGGCCGAAATCGATCAGCACGCATTCGCCCGATAGCCGGAACATGATGCTGGACGGCTTGATGTCGTGGTGAATGACGTTCTGCCGGTGCAGATCGGCCAGCACGGTCGCGATCTTTCCCCCGATCACCCTCGCCTCTTCGTAAGGAAGCGGCAACTCGTCGATCCGGCTATAGAGCGTCTTGCCGGGAATGCGCTCCATGACGACGTAAGGCTGCCAGTCGAAATCGCCGGTGCCGAAACAGCCCGGCACGTGCACACCCGCCAGCCGCGGCACGATCATCTGCTCCATCTCGAAGCTAACGATGGCTGCCGGGTCTTCGCCCTCGGCAACCTGCGGGACCTTCATCAACAGCGGCACATTGATGCCGGGATGGGTCACCGTCCACAGCGTCGCCATGCCGCCGTGGTGAACGCGCTCCCCGATGGTGAAGCCGTCAAGTTCCGCGCCGGGTGCGATTGCAGGCTTCGCCATCCCTTACTTCCCTATGAGCAAGCGATCGGCCAACCAGTGCGGCAGGCCGTTGGCGCGGATTCGGTCCGCCGCCGCCTCGACATCGTAAGGCACGCGGCAATAGATGATCTCGCGGGAAGTGGTATCGAGCATCGCAAACGAAGCCGCCGGGTCGCCGTCCCGCGGCTGCCCGACCGAGCCGAGCACGGCGAGCCAGCGCCGGCCGCCGAGCAATTGCACCGGCACATCGGATATGGGGATGAAGCTCGTCATCTTGGCCGCCGATGACATCGAATAAAGCGCCGGCCGGTGAATGTGGCCACAGAAGGTGACATGGGCATCGGTCGCCGCAATGCTGCGCGCGGCGTCCGGCGTATCGCGCACATAGTGCCATCGCGCCGGATGCGAGGCTTCGGAATGCACGTAGAGGCGATCGTCTTCCCGCCGCGTCAGCGGCAACTCGGCGAGAAAACGCCGCTGCGGCCGGCTTAGCCTGCCGCGCGTCCACTCGATCGCGGCCTGGGCCACGGCGTTCATGCTTTCTGACGGGGTGCTGATCGCGTGATCGTGGTTACCCATGACGGCAACGGCGCCGTCCGCAACAAGGTCCATCATCGTATCGACCGCCCATTCCGGATCGGCGCCATAGCCGACGATATCGCCGAGGCAGACGATCCGCTCCGCACCACGGGCGCGCGCGAAATCGAGGCAGGTGCTAAACGCCTGCCGGTTGGCGTGGATATCGGCAAAGATGGCCAGCCGCACGCGTCTCCTCCCCATCCATCATCGCGCTCGTGCTTGCGCGTGTCTTGAGGAATATCAAACAACAGGCCGCTTGTGGCGTGCAACCGGTCCGGGCACGCCTGCTGGCCGTTAGGCTGATCAGATCTAGCCGGCGATTCGAGCCTCTCGCTATCCTGTGCTGAGGGCTGGCCATCCAGACATCATTTCTCAGTTTACCCCAGAGGAAATCGCCGCTCTTTACCAAATACTGCAAACGAGAAGATACCGCCGCACTCGGGACTGAGCTCAAGCAAGGTAATCGAGCTAAGCTGCCGGTCCTACCCTGAAAGTAACGCAGGGGCTAAGGTCGATCTCGGTAGCAGCGGGTAGTTTGCTTGCTCCCATCCTCGACTTGCACCGAGACCATCTCGGTCGAGCATTCCCGTGACATCGCTGGAACCCGCGCGGAATTTGTCTATTCGGCCTGTGCTGGAATACGCACGGTGCCCTCCCGGCTCGGGACATCCGAGGTCTGTTGGTCGCGGCGCATCAGACTCCATTTGCGGCCCCAACTGATGAGCGGCGCCTCAATGATGATGTGAAGGGCAGAGGCAAGACCGATGGAGAGCAGGATGCTGGCGATGATTGTCCCGGCCGTAGAGAGTAGCCACAGCCCGGTAAAGTTGACGATCCATTTCATCACCAGGTAGTGGACGATATACAGCGAGTACGAAATCTTGCCGAACCATTGCAGGATCGGCGAGAAGGACTGCCCTTCGATCTCGGCAGACACCACGGCATGGATGAGCAATCCCGCACCAAGGCCATAGGTCGCCACGCGTGCGAATTGCGGATCGGCCGATCCGTGCACGAAGATCCAGTACCAGCCGACCGCGAACAGGCCTGCGGAAACTGCCAGAATGCGGCGCGAAAAGCGCAATCCGCCGTTCATCTGGAGATAGGCGATGCCGACGCCGGCACCGAATTCCAGGACCAGCGGATGGGAATAGATGCCAAGCTGCAGGCGGAAGACGATAGCGACAACAACCATGCCGAGCCCCGCGAACAGCAGCTCGAACAGCCGGTTCGGCGCGATCGCGAGGATGGCGGCAACTGCGGCATAGAAGTGCAGCTCGAAAGCAATCGACCAGGCCGGCCCGATGTACCAGTTCGGATATGTCCACGCGAAGATGAGGCCGAAGTCGAGCGCGGGACGCTCCTCCGGCGACAGAGCGATCCAGGATGAGCTGACAAACGCCGCCAGCAACACGAGCCAGTAAACCGGATAAATTCGAACCGCTCGTCTGAAGACGAAATTCAACGGGTCGCGTTGCGCCGCCGCCGTGCTTGCGATGATGAAGCCGGAGATAACGAAGAAGATGTCGACGCCGCTTGCAAGAATCGTGAGCGCGCCTTCGGCAAGACCCGGCCCGACCATATCGGGTCGCGCGCTGACTGCGTGTCCGCAGACCACCGACAGCGCAGCAGCGCCGCGCATTGCCTGTACACCCGCGAAGATCCGCAAAACGCCCCTGGCACGCTCAATTAAAAATTGTATTCCTATCTGCGCGGAAAAACATTAACGGAAGGTTGTTCTAACCCAACAATCTCTACGTTAGGGTGCATTGAATGGATTCGGACGGAGCAGCATTTTGCCGTAACTGCTTCGCGTCAACGTGAGCCCCCAGGCCGAGCGCGCCTGGAGATCGTTAGGTTGATCAGATCCAGCCGGTGGCGCTAGTGAGCCGGGTAGTCCCCTCGCTATCCTGAGCTGAGGGCTGCCGTCCAGACGTCAGCCTTACCCCATTGCAGACATCCGGGAGGATCAAGGCAGAGGTCCGAAACGCGCCAAAAACCCGAGCGGACTGGTCAGCATGATTGGCATGCTTCATTTCCCAACAGGTGAACCGATAGCCTCGTTGACGCGATTTTCAATATTTTTACTTTGCTCGCCTGGCCCGTTGTGCCCTCTGTTGTCAAACTCTTGAGCCCGGGCCTTTTGTGCTTTTGGCACCGCCTCGATCAACAGCGCGAGCGCCTTGCTGAAGCCAGAAGCGGCGTAAGATTCGCCCCGATAGTGCCCGAGACGCACGACGACGAGATCGTGCGAGGGAATGATCAGCGTAGTCTGCCCGCCGGCGCCCGCCATGTAATAGGCATCGCGCGGGACTGGATATTGCCCGTCGCCGTTGAGCCAGAAAAAAGCTCCATAGATCGGCCGATTGTCCGCGGCCCAGGCGGGCGCAAGCGTGCTGACGAATGTGGTGTAGCCTTGTGGGAGAATGCGCTCACCGTTCCAAACGCCTCCCTGAAGATAGAGATTGCCAAGCCGCGCCCAATCGCGCCCGGAGCCCACCTCATAGCCTTGTCCCAGAAAGTTTCCGAACGGATCAGTTTCGATCACCATCGTACGGATGCCGAGCTTGTCGAACAGCACCCGCTGAGGAAATGAGAGATATTCGTCGCCGCTTTTTTCGACACCGAGCCGGATCAGATAGTTGATCAGGACCGGATCGGTGTTGCGATAGCGTCCGACCGTGTTGGGAGGCCATTGCAATGGCCGTGTTGCTGCGTAGTGAAAGGAATCGATGCCGCCGGTGTAAAGATAGACGTGATCCGGGTAAGGCCCAGTTGGGTCATAATCCGGGTCTTGGGGCGCCTTGCTCCGAAGCCCGCTCGACATGTGAAGGAGATCCGCAATTCGTATTTTGGCGCGCGGGTCGCCGGGCGTTTGCCATTCAGGGATCGGTGCCGGCTGATCCAAATCATAGACGCCGTCCTTGACCAGAATGCCAAAGAGCGTTGCCGTAATGCTCTTGCCCATGGACCAGCTTTCGAGGGGCGTCTGTGCCGTAACACCTTCCGCGTAGCGCTCGGCAATGAGGCGGCCTTTCCACGTCACAACGAACGCCGCGGTCAATCCTTCGGCTGGCTGGAACGCGGCATTCACGGCAGCCTTGAGTTTCTCGGCGTCGATCTCTGTCGGCAACGGATCCTGCGGCAGCATGTCGCCCATGGGCCAAAGTTGGGTCGCGGGATCGGGCAATCGGCTCTTGACGGCGACCGGCTTGAAATTCATGGCGCTCTGGCCGATCGGGAACGTGACGCAACCCTGGCTCCCGAGATATTTGGCCGTCCGGGTCACGCCATTAGGGAGCGTGACGTGGACCGCCTTGTTGGCGCGATCGATGACCGGTTTGCCGAGCTTCGCGCGCTGTCCGTAGGGCGCCGTGAAAAACCCAACATTTCCGGCCGCGAAATCGGGCGCAAGGCCGGTCATGAATACAGCTGAGCACATGACCTTCGCAAATCCTGCGGCATGATGCGTCAAGGGGTCGCCTGGCGGCGGCACGTAGGGCGTATCGAGTTCGAATGATTTCGCGCGTGCGATAAGCGCGTCTTTGGTGCGAGCCTGCACAGCCGCCGCCGTACCGGTGAGAACCGCAAGAATCGCCACCAGAAGACACTTATTCATGATCGCTCCCGCGAAAACGAACAATAATCCGTTTGGTTCAGTTGCTGCGCATGCAACATTCTGAGTGAGAGTATGGACCAGCCCTCGCGACGCAGGATATCAGATCGGCGGCACAACCGCTCGGCCACCGGCTACGGCCAGCGACTTCGGTTTCGGGTCAACGTGAGACGTCGACACCTGATCTTGGGCACCCGATCTTGGCGTGGCCGCGTCTACCCAAAACACGACATCGCTGCCCCGGAGAGAACGGGCTTGACCTTACAACTCGGTTCGGAAGGATCGTCAGTGCTTGCGCGGCGCTTCGAGCCCCTTGAGCAGGAGCGCCAGCAGCGCATCGATCCGCGCCGGAGCGCCCGGCTCGTTCCATTCCTCGGCATGCGCGGGATGATGGAAGCGGCTGGTGGCGTCGAACATGGCGCGCGCCGTCATCTTGACGTCGGCGACCTCGAACGCGCCCTGCTTCACGCCATCGGACAGGATCAGGGCAATCTGATCGACCAGGCAGTCCTTGTGGCAGCTTACGGACTTGCAGGCCTCGCGGGCCAGCGCCAGGTAGGTCGCAAACATCTCGGGATCGTCGCTGAGCCGCTTGTGCTTGATCGAGAACATCGTGCGCAGCCACTTCTCCAGCCGCGCCGGCGCCGGGCCGGAAGCTTCCGCGATCTTCAAGAGTGGCGCGCTGAGACGGTCGAGCCAGCGCTTGGCCACGGCCTCACGCAACGAGGCCTTGCTGGGGAAATGGCGGTAGACGCTGCCGTGGCTGACATCGAGGGCGCGGGCGACATCCACCACGGTGGCCTTGGCGAGCCCGTAGCGGCGCAAAACGTCCTCGGTCACCTCCAGAATCCGTTCGGGGGTCAGAACCACGACTTCGTTCATGCGCACACCTGCGAAACGACGGGACGGGTGGTCATTTAATCCCCCTTGTAATTCCGTGTAATCCCTTGGCGGGTTAATGTTTCACCATCGGTTCCAGCCGCTCGGCCTGGGCGGCCAGATGACGGGCAACGCTCTGGTTGAGCCAGCGCTGGATTTGGGCGGTCAGATGAATGAGATGGGCAGTCATTAGCGTAGTCCTTTGCAAGTACCCGGGCTCAAACCTCAAGAGCCGGGTGACGCCCGAATACCGGCGTCGGCAATGGATATAGCATATCTCGCTGACAGATTTCAATATCTGTCAGTCAATAATCCGTGATCGTCGGGGCCGGCCGGCGCCCTCCCACACAACCGGAAGCCTATTGCTCGTCCTTCGGCGGCATCCGCGGCGGGAGCAGCGGGGTAAACGCCACCCCGTCGCCATCGCGGGGTGCCGCAACCAATCCCCCGCCCGTCGAGGGATCGCCGCCTGACGTGTCCAGGATCATGCCGGGCGTGATGTATTCCCGGGCGGCCTGGAGCACGCTGCCGCCGCCATCGCCAAAATCGGCAGCGCGACCGCCCTGCGGGCGGCCGGCGGCGATCTCGCCCGCCGCCTTGTCGGTCTTTTCCGCAAGCCTGTCGCTGTAGGGAATACGAAACGCCCGCGGGACGCCGCTCGGGCGATTGCCGTCGTCGAGCGCCTCGACCCACAGATAGATCGAGCCCGGATCGCCCTCCAGCGAGTGCGGTTCCACGATACGGGCCTGCAACAGCTTGAAGGTGGCGGGCAGCCGGTCGACGCTGGCCCAGCCCAGCAATCCGCGCACGCCGACAAAGCTTGCGATGTAGAACGCGCTGGTCACCACCACGGCGACCGCCTTGGCCGACCACGGCAGGCGCGCATAGACCAGAACGATCAGCAGCAGCGCGCCGATCAAGGCGTAGCTGACGGAGAGCGTGAGAACGACCGATTGCAGGTTATTCACGGCGCGGCATCCTGACGCCGGTTTTCGGATCGAGATCCGCACCGTTGGCGCGGACGTTGCGGAACGTCTCCATCAGCGACTTCTGCCGCTGCTGGACGTCGACCACCTTGCCTGCGGCGTCGAGCCAGAAGCGCACCGCGGTCTTTTCCTCGCCAGTGTGGTCGAGCGTCAGCTTGTTGTCGAAGATCACCTGCGCGGCCGGATTGAGCTTCTGGACCTTCACGCTCACCGCGACGGGCTGGCCCGTCGTGGCCTGAAAGTGCGAGACGTTGACCGTGTATTCGCCGGGGACGATGCCGCGCACGGTGACGATTTCCTCGCGGATCGGCGATAGAATCTTCTTGCCGTTGACGACGATGAAATCGTTGGCGCCGCCACGATCGTCGCGGTCGAGGGTGAGGAAACCGGCCTCGCGCCGGCGGTACCAGGCGATGTTGCCGGCAGGGTCCTGCACGAACAGATCGAAATCATCAGGGTGGTTGTCCGGCCAGTCCATCGTGATGAGGAATTCGGCCTTGGAATCGATCTTGCCGTCCTTGGCGTCCGGCGAGACCGCGAGCAGCGCCAGGAAGAACAGGAACGCAATCACCTGCAGCGCCTTGAACAGCATCACGCCGAGCGGGTCGAACGCCTCCTCGCGCGGATAGAGCCCGAAATCATCCATCATGGTGGCGTTCCAAGATGGCGTTCCAAGGCCGGCGTGACGTGCGTCTCGGTCAGCATAACGGCATCGGAAAACACCCGCTGGGTCGCGGCATCCAGCATGTAGTATTGAATGCGGACGAGGATAGAGCCGACCAGGCCGGCCAGCGTCGTGTACATGGCCACCGCCATGCCGTCGCTCATCAGGCCCATCGAGGATTTCATCGCGGCCTTGTCGGCCGCATCGAGGGTGGCGATCGGCGCCAGCATGATGATGAAGCCGACGATGGTGCCGAGCAGCCCGAGCTTCATCAGCGTGTCGGACACGAATGCGCCAAACCCGTTGGAGCCGCGCAAGCGGTCGGCGAGCGACCGCAACAGCAGCGCCTGGTCGATACGCCCCGCGGCTTGCGCCTTGGCCTTCTGTACCAGGTTGCGGATGTGATCCGGCACCAGGCCGCCCGGCAGCGCACGCGCGTCATCAAGCCCCCTCGCGCCGCCGGGCGCCGACAGGATGGCGCGGCAGCGGCGCGTGATCTCGCCCTCACGCGCGATCGCCCGCGTCCGCCAGAAGCAATGGAAGCAGGTGACGAAATAGAGGACGGCGATGACGCTCGAAATGTAGGTACGGTCGGAACTGACCATCAGATGGAGCAGTCCGTACCGCCACAACAGCACGACCGCGAACACCGACAGCCCGGTGAAGATCATCCATAACAGCAGGACGCTGCGCTCGGACGTGTCGGCGCCGGAGGGCGCGGTCTCGGCGCTGGCCATGGCACTCATGCTGCGTCAGCTCCCTGGCTGGGAAAAGCGGTTCCGCCCAAGGCCGGCCCGCCACGAAATCCGTGCGTTTGGTTAGATCAGCGGGCCGCAGCCGCGTCCAAAGACATATGCCCAAGGTTGGTTGGGAAAATTTCCCAAGGTGCGCCTCGCCGGCTTGCATTTGGCGCGAATTAGCGGTGCTGTTGCGCTCATCCGCACGTTGGGGAGTGATCGCATGCGCCTCGTCCTTCAGCTTGTCGGCCGCCTGTTCGTCATCGTCATCCTGTGCCTGGGGGCGGCCACCGTCTGGGCGACGATCGATGCCCATCGCAGCGTCGATCGCGCCACCGCCGCTTCCGCCGAACGTGTCTCGGTCGCGCTGGAAGCGCTGTACTGGCGCGAATTGCTGTTGCGCAGCAACAGAATGCGCGAGCAACTGCTGCCGGTGCCGCAATGGCGCACCATTGAAACGATGGGGCTGATCTCGCCCGGCATCTGCGTCCAGATCGAGCCCGCCGGCGCGTTCGAAAACCCGCTCTGCGGCCAGAGCAAGGGGATCGGCCAAGTTCCGCCGCGCTGGTTCGCGGCCACGGTGCAGACGTTGCTTGGAAATCACGCACCGGTCATCCGGCCAATCAGCGCGCGCGCAGCCAACGCGGGCAGTGTCTCGGCCACCCCCGATCCGAACGCCGCCATCGCGCTGGCCTGGCAGCACATCCTCGACAACATCCACCTCGCTCTGCTGATGGCGGTGGCGATCGCGCTGCTCGCATCGCTGGCGATTGCGCATACGCTGGCGCCCGCGCAGCAAATCGTTGCCGCCCTGCAGCGCATGGCGCGCGGCCAATACCGGACCTCGCTGCCGCGCTTCCGCTCGATGGACCTTGCCATGATCGGGCAAGCGGTCGGTGAACTCGGCGACCGCCTCGCGCAGGCCATGGAAGAACGTGCCGCGCTGACAAGGCGTCTATTGGAAATCCGCAGCGACGAGCGGCGCGTGCTTGCCCGCGAATTGCACGACGAGTTCGGACAGAACCTGGCCGCGATCCTTGCCTTTGCCAACACGATCGAGGTCGCCAGCACGCAGGCGCAGGACCAGGGCAGATGCGAGGTCGCGCAGGACGCGCGGATGATCTCGCAAGCCACCCATCGCATTATGGCCTGCCTCCGGGATACCCTGAAGCGATTGCGCCATCCGCCCGCCGAGGAACTCGGGCTGGAGGCCTGCCTTGTCGACCTCGTCGATAGCTGGCGGTCGGGGAATGCGACGCAGCCCATGATCCAGCTCGATCTCAAGGGCGATCTTGCCGACGTCCGCGGCGCCGTCGCCGCGACCGCCTACCGGATGGTTCAGGAATGCCTGACCAACTCGCTGCGGCACAGCTCTGCGCGCGGGATCGTGCTGCGGATCGAGCGGCGCACGGGAGTGGAAAACGCGCTGCTGGTCCACGTCGAGGACGACGGCGGCGGCGATGCGGCCAAGGTGGCGGCGTCCACCGGCTTCGGGCTGACGGGCATTCGCGAGAGGGTCGCCGCCCTTGGCGGTTCGCTGTCGATCGCGGATGCCAATCGCGGGGTGAGCGTGGCCGCCACGATCCCGCTTGCGGCCTGATGACCGCGTCGCAGACCCCAGGCATTTCGATCTTGCTCGTCGACGACCATCCCGTCGTCCGGCAAGGCTACCGGCGCGTCCTCGAACATCAGGACGATTTCCAGGTGGTGGCCGAAGCCGACAACGCGGCCGACGCCTACCGCGCATTCAAGGCGCACGCCCCCGACGTCGTGGTGATGGACATCCTGATGCCGGGCGCCAGCGGCCTCGAGGCCGTCCGGAACATCCGCTCCCGCAGTTCCGGCGCGCGCATTCTGGTCTTCAGCATGCACTGCGAGGCGGCGCAGGTGAAGGCGGCCTTCAACGCCGGGGCGAACGGCTATGTGACGAAGGGCTCCGCTCCATCCGAACTGATCCGGGCGATCCGTTCGCTTGTCCGCGGCGAGCCGGCGATCAGCGACGACATTGCCCGCGTTCTGGCGATGGAAAGCCTCTCTCCTTCGGGATCGGTGCTCGACCAGCTCGGCGAACGGGAAATCGAGATCCTCAGGCAACTGGCCGCCGGCGCGACCACGGAGCAGATCGCCTCAAACCTCAATCTCAGCATCAAGACCGTGCAAAACTACCACTATCTGATCAAGACCAAGACCGGCATGCGAACGGATGCGCAGCTTGTCCGCCTGGCCGTGGAGTGCGGGCTGGCCAGCCTTTAGCGGCGGGCCCCCCGTCCCGAGCGGGTTTCTGCCGTGCCAGCGCAGGTCGGTTTTCCCGTCTCTGCGCCCCCGTATGGGTGGCCTCCCCTGACACGATTTGCTAAAGCGCAGCGTAAAAACAAATCGGCGGGGACCGCCTCGCATCCCGCCCTGCTCGTCCGGAGTTTTCGATGATCCCCCGCTATACCCGCCCGGAAATGGCCTCCATCTGGGAGCCCCAGACCCGCTTCAAGATCTGGTTCGAGATCGAGGCGCATGCGGCTGATGCGCTGGCGGAAATCGGCACAATCCCGAAGGAAGCGGCGAAGACGATCTGGGCCAAGGCCAAGGGTGCGACCTTCGACGTGGCGCGGATCGACGAGATCGAGCGCGAGACCAAGCACGACGTCATCGCCTTCCTGACCCATCTGGCCGAAATCGTCGGCCCCGAGGCGCGCTTCGTCCACCAGGGCATGACCTCCTCCGACGTGCTCGACACCTGCCTCAACGTGCAGCTCACCCGCGCCGCGGACCTCCTGATATCGGACATCGACAAGGTTCTGGCCGCGCTGAAAAAGCGCGCCTTCGAGCACAAGATGACGCCGACCATCGGGCGCTCCCACGGCATCCATGCCGAGCCGGTGACGTTCGGGCTCAAGCTCGCCTATGCCTACGCGGAATTTTCCCGCGCCCGCGAGCGCCTGGTCACCGCCCGCAAGGAGGTCGCGACCTGCGCGATTTCGGGCGCCGTCGGCACCTTTGCCCAGATCGACCCGCGCGTCGAAGAACATGTCGCCAAGGCGATGGGGCTGGTGCCGGAGCCGATCTCGACCCAGGTGATCCCGCGCGACCGCCACGCGATGTATTTTGCGACGCTCGGCGTGATCGCCTCTTCCGTCGAGCGGCTGTCGATCGAAATCCGCCATCTGCAGCGCACCGAGGTGCTGGAAGCGGAAGAATTCTTCTCCGAGGGCCAGAAGGGCTCGTCGGCGATGCCGCACAAGCGCAACCCGGTGCTGTCGGAAAACCTCACCGGTCTGTCGCGCATGGTGCGCGCCTATGCGATGCCGGCGATGGAAAACGTCGCCCTCTGGCACGAGCGCGACATCTCGCACTCCTCGGCCGAACGCATGATCGGGCCCGACGCCACCGTAACGCTCGACTTCGCGCTGATGCGCCTCGCCGGGTTGGTCGAAAAGCTACTGGTCTATCCCGCCAACATGCAGAAGAACCTCGACCGCCTCGGCGGTCTCGTGCATTCACAGCGGCTGCTGATCGCGCTGACGCAAAAGGGCGCCAGCCGCGAGGACGCCTACAAATACGTCCAGCGCAACGCCATGCCGGTCTGGCGCGGCGAAGGCGATTTTCAGACGCTGCTAAAGAAAGATCCCGACGTGAAGAAGCACCTGACGGATGCCGACATCGAGGAGCAGTTCGACCTCGGCTATCACTTCAAGCACGTCGACACGATCTTCAGGCGCGTGTTCGGCGAGAGCTGATTATTCCGCCGGCGCGGGAGCGGCCGCCTTCGGAGGCGCACCGTAGAACCGCATCAATATGAAGGTCGTAGCCAGGACCGCCACATAGACCGCGAGCTGCATAGCGGTCGGCTGGTCGGTGTAGCCGATCAAGGTATGCAGCGCCTTGCCGGGGAGGCTTGAATCGGAAAGCAGCCAGCCGGAATCCCAGACCACGTTATCGAGCGCAGTCAGCCAATTGGCCTTCTCGAGAAACGCCGCCGCCTGCGCCGCCATGCCGGCCGCCAATAGCGCGATCAGGATCGTGGTGGTAGCAAACAGCGCCCGCGTTGGAATCTTCACCAGGCCGAAATAGGTCAACATGCAGACGAGCGCGCCAAGGATGAGCCCGGCAAGGCCGCCGAGCGCCACGCTCAATCCGCTGTCGCTGCCGCCGGCCAGAACGCCGTAGAGAAACAGCACAACCTCGCTGCCCTCGCGCAGCACCGCGACGCCGACCACGATTGCGAGCGCCAGCAGCGATTTGGAGCCCTCCACTACCGCCTTCCCGGCCGCCCACAATTCACCGGCAAGCTCCTTGCCGTGGCGCGCCATCCAGACATTGTGCCAAGTCAGCATCACGACGGCGAGCGCGAGGATTGCGGCGTTGAAGACCTCCTGCCCCATGCCGGCGAACAGGTTCGACAGAACCCCGGCAAAGGCCGCGACCACGCACGCCGCGAGAACGCCCGCGAGTACGCCGCCGGCGATCCACTGGTTGCGGTGCTTAACCGTGCGCGTGACCGCCAGCACGATGCCGATGATCAGGCCGGCCTCGAAGACTTCACGGAATACGATGATCAGTGCAGCGATCACGATTACTTCTTATTTTACGACCAGCGCGCCGCGGGCAACCTTCTCGTTATATTCGTCGAAGAACTCGTAGCGGCCCGGCTTCTGCGCGCGGACATTGATGGTGGCGTCGCTGGAGCCGGCGACCACTTTCTCCACCTTCAACGTCTTGCTTTCGAACTCCATCGCCTTGGCATCGAGGTTCTTCAGCTTGATCACGATCGGCGTGTTGGCGGGTGCACTGATTTCGGCCGGGTCGAATTTCTTGTCCTTGTAGCTCAGCTGAATCTCGGTCGCGCTCTGCGCGCTGGCTGTGCCGGTGGCGGCAATCGAAACAAGCGCGATGGCGGCGAACATTGTGAGCTTCGGGAGCGTACGCGAGAAAGGCATGCTGGCTTTTCCAATGGCTGAAATTGTCCGCCGATGGCATACGCTGCCCCAAGCCCCGCCGTGAAGGGGCAAAACGCCGTTTCAAATTGGAGATGTTCTAAACGGTGCAACCGCTTGGCGGGACTTCCGTTTCGGATTTCGACCGCCCCTACGCCCAGGGTATCTTGGGTGGTATCTTGGGCGGTGCCATGCGCGGCCACCCCAGCAGTTTACCGGCCTTGCCAAGCCGATTTAAATCGTTCCAAATTGTCACACACGCCGTCGACAACGTCCGTGACCCCGCCGGCAGCCCGTAAAGCAACCCAACGGTAACCGCAGATCGGCTAAGGTCGCAGCGTGTCAGCCCCGCCCACCATCCTCGTCTTCGACTCCGGCCTTGGCGGCCTCACGGTGTTGCGCGAGATCGTCCGCGCCCGGCCCGATGCGCATTACGTCTATGTCGCCGACGATGCGTTCTTTCCCTATGGTCATCACGGCGAGGAGGAAATCATCGCCCGCGTGGTGCCGCTGGTCGGCGAGTTGATCGCCCGCCACGCCCCGGCTCTGGTGGTGATTGCCTGCAACACCGCTTCCACGCTGGTGATGTCGCACCTGCGCAGCGCCTATAGCGTGCCGTTCGTCGGCACCGTGCCTGCGATCAAGCCGGCCTGCGCCAGTTCGAAGACCAAACGCGTCTCGGTGCTCGGCACCAAGGGCACCGTCAAGCGCGAATACACCAGGCGCCTGATCGATGATTTCGCGCAAGGCTGCGAAGTGACGCTGGTGGGATCGGCGGAACTCGCCTCGCTCGCCGAATCCGCCCTCAGCGGCAACGACGTGCGCGACGAGGATATCGCAGCCGAGCTTGCCCCCTGCTTTGTCGGAAATGGCGAGGATCGCACCGACACCGTCGTACTGGCCTGCACCCACTATCCGCTGCTGCTCGACTGGCTGACGAGGCTCGCGCCCTGGCCGGTCGACTGGATCGATCCGGCACCCGCCATCGCCCGGCGCGTGTCCGACCTGCTCGGGTCTCCGGGCCGGGAAAACGATCAGGCCGGGGCCAAGATCATCTTCACGTCGCGGCGGCCGCACACGCTGAGCCGGGCGCTGATGCCGTTTTTCGGCGGGCGCGTGCTGGCGTAACGAAGGCCGTGGCCGGCATAAAGCCGACCCGGCATTGCAAGCTTTCTACCGCTCGGCAGTGACAAGCTGATAGGCGCCGCGCTCGAACGCGTCGCAGACGGCCAGCGCCTTGGCGTCTGCGAATGGCAAATACTGCATCATGATCACGCCGGCGATGCCGCGCGTCGGATCGATCCAGAAGAACGTGTTGTTGATGCCGCCCCAGCTCAGGCTGCCGGGCGAGCGCTTGCCGGCGACCTGATCGGCCGTGATGAGGAAGCCGAGCCCCCATTTGTCGCGTCCGTCAGCGATGAAGGTGAAATCGGCGCTCCGCGGCAGCGCGCTCTTGAGTGCAGGGACCGAGACCGCGCCGATGTGGTTCTGGCCCATCAGCGCCACCGTCTCGGCCTTGAGCACACGCACCCCGTCAAGCGCGCCACCATTGAGCAGCATGCGCACGAAGCGCCCGTAGTCATCAGCGGTCGAGGCGAGCCCGCCGCCACCGATCGGCGCCGCGATGGTGAGCCCGAGCTGCGGCTTTTGCAATTCTATCGCGCCATCCATGCGCGCACCGGCGCGCTGCTGCTGAGCAACGAGGCGCGTACCCTTTGCCTCCGGCACGTTGTAGGAGGTGTCATCCATCTTGAGCGGGGCAAAGATGTGCTGGCGGAAATAATCCTCGAGCTTTTGGCCGGACACCACTTCGACCAGTCTGCCGACGACATCGGTGCTGGTGCTGTAGTGCCAGCGCTCGCCGGGATCGAACAGCAGCGGTCCGCCGAATGGATAGGTTTCGCCGGCACGCGGCTTCAAATCGCGCCAGATCTCGCTGGTGAACGGATAGGCCAATCCGGACGTGTGCGTCAGGAAGTGCCTGACGGTCGGCGGTCGCGATGCCGGGCGAACCTGGTAGGCGCCGGTCGCCTTATCGAACGATTCAATAACTTTCAGTCCTGCAAGCTCCGGCAGGTATTTTTCGGCCGGGTCATCGAGCCCAAGGCGGCCCTGCTCGATCAGTTGCATCAATGCGACAGAAGTGACCGGCTTGGTCATCGAGGCGATACGAAACAGCGCGTCTGATGTGAGCGGCCGCCCGGTCTCGACGTCGGCGACGCCGAATGCGCTCTGATAGAGCACCCGCTCGCGATCGGTGATCAGCGCGACCACGCCCGGCACATCCTTGCTCTCGACCGCGCCGCGCAGGCTGGTGTCGAGAGCCGCACTCGCGCGTGAATTTTGTGCGTTCGCGGTGCCGGCCAATGCGACAACGGCAGCACTTAACGTAAAGACCATTCCGGCAGCCTTTCGATTCATGGAAGCCTCCCTGTTGCGCGGAGCCCGGGTTTCTCCCGCGCTCTTCTGCCGAGGCTATTCTTTGCTATGACGGCGATGGGCACGCCGCTGCCTCGACCTGTCGCGCCGTGACATTAGCACTGGCCATGCGCCGAGTCCCGCGTGCGCTCAATTACGCGTTGCGTCAGCGAGAGCAACGGCGGACTGCTCGCTCTGCTTGTGGGCACTAGCCCATTTGCCGGCCCACCATCCGTCCAACTTCCGCAAAGATGGCTTCGAACTGCGGCGGTGTGGGCGAGCCACCTTGCGCATAGGCGCAAATCAGGACTGGCCCGCCAGCCTTTGGCCATGCGATCGCGATGTCGCCGGAGGCGTCCTTGCCGTTGTTGCCGGTCTTGTCGCCGATCTTCCAATCCTTCGGCAGGCCTCCGCGCAGGCGATTGTTGCCGGTCTTGCAGCCCACCATCCATTCCGTGAGATGTTGACGCGAGCCCGGCGACAGCACATCGCCGAGCATCATGGAAGTATCCTTCGAACTGAAGCTTCGGATTGCGTTGCTGGCCGCTTGCGCCGGAATCATGACGCGACGATCGCGGTACGCTAAAAACAATGTGTCTCGATACGCCACGAATTCGTCCATAAGCTATCGCCCGCCGGGTTATCTATCGGTCTTTGATTTAAGGAGTTTCCGCCTTGACCTCCGCAAAACCTGCGCCGCTCAACCGCCTGCGCCAGCTCTGGCGGGAGGGACGCCCGACCTTCGGCGCGATCGCGACCATTCCATCGATCCAGACCGTGCAGATCATGGCGCGTTCGGGGATCGACTGGATCATCGTCGATCTCGAACACGGACCGATCGATCTCGGCTCGGCGCACGCGATGATCACTGCCACCGCAGGCACGCCCTGCGTGCCGATGGTGCGGATTGCCGCCAATGAGCCGTGGCTGGCGAAAGCACCGATGGACCTCGGCGCGCTCGGCATCAACTTTCCGATGATCTGCAGCCGCGCCGACGCCGAAAAGGCCGTGCGCAGCGTGCGCTACCCGCCGAAGGGCGACCGGCTGTGGGGCCCGTTCCACGCGCCGTTCCGCTGGGGCGTTTCGATGGCCGATTACATGGCGACCGCCGATGACGACATGATCTGCATGATCACCATCGAGCATGTCGAGGCGGTCGAGCGCATCGACGAGATCATGGCAACCCCCGGCATCGACCTCGCGGTGATCGGCCCCGGCGACCTCGCCACGTCGATCAACAAGCGCGGCCTGCCCGACGATCCGGAAGTCGTGGCGCTGATGAAGCGCGCGGAGGAAGGGATCCTCAGGAGCGGCGTGCCGATCGGCGGCGTCGCCCGCACCGCCGAGCAGGCCAACCGGATGATCGAGCGCGATTACGTGGCGCTGGCGCTCGGCTTCGACTGGTCGCTGTTCCAGCGCGGCATCGCGGCGAGCCTTGACGGGATCAAGCGATAGACCTCGTCGCCCGTGCGGCCGCTTCCTGTGCTGCGCGGGCGCTGCTAGACTTTCACCACAGGGAGAAAATGCATGATCAAGAAAATTCTGCTCGGACTGATCGTCGTCGCATTCGCCGGCGCCGGTGTCGCCATCGCCCAACAAACCGGCATCAAGCGCACGCCGCTGCAAAAGCTCGATTTCCCGGCCGGCTACAACACCGTCACCGCGATTGCGGAAGTTCCCGCCGGCGGGGCCGCGGGCCGCCATACCCATCCGGGCGCCGAAACCGGCTATGTCCTCGAGGGTGAGCTCGAACTTTTGATCGACGGCAAGCCGCCGATGAAAATCAAGGCAGGCGAATCCTACCAAATCCCCGAAGGCGCAATTCACGACGCAAAAGCCGGCGACAAGCCCTTCAAAGTGCTCGGGGTTTACGTGGTAAAGGCTGGTGAACCGCTGGCCAAGCCTGCGCCATAACGCGATCTCGCTGGCGTCAAATTGCCGGGTTCGTGCTAGATGCTGGCAGGCCGCCGGGGCAGTCTGCCGGCTTTTCTGATTTGCTTGTTGCGGAAACCCTGAGCGGAGCGATGCGCGGAACGGTTCGAAAAATCACACTACCGCGCCGCCTGGTCGCCGACCTGATGCACGCATCGATTCGCGTGCCCTTTGTTTCGCTCACGCGGCCGCTTCATATCCGCGCCCTGCAGGAAGCCCGCGCGCAGGCCGCCCAGCGGCCCGGCTGGGCCGCGATCTTCGTCAAGGCCTTCGCGCTGGTGGCGAAGGAGCAGCCGGTGCTGCGCACGCTCTACGTCAAATGGCCGATGCCTGCGTTTTACGAGCTGCCGCGCAGCGTCGCGATGGTGGCGATCGCCCGGATCGAGGATGGCCAGGATTGCGTGCTGCCGCAAAAGGTCGCCGCCCCGGATGAAATGCCGCTTGCCGAGGTCGAAGCCCTGATCCGGCACGCCAAGGAGGCGCCGATCGACGAGGTGCCGGCGTTCCGGAAGATTTTGCGAACCACCCGGCTGCCGCTGCCGCTGCGCCGCCTGTTCTGGGCGATCGGGCTGAATTTCGGTCGCCAGCGGGCCAATTATTTCGGCAGTTTTGGCGTCACCTCGGTGGCCGCCTATGGCGCCGGTCAGCTCCATGCCATCAGCCCCGGGCCGTTTGTCCTGAGCTATGGGGCGGAAAAGCCTGACCAGACCATCGACGTCGTGCTGCGCTGGGATCACAGGGTTACCGACGCCGCCCCGATGGCCAAGGCGTTGAACCGGCTGGAACAGGTGCTGAACGGTGAAATTGCCGCCGAATTGCGGGCAAACCGGCAGCAAACCGAGCCAAAACCGGTCCGGGCGGTCGCGACCTGACAGCCTCTTGGCCGTCATTCCGGGGCGATGCGCAGCATCGAACCCGGAATCTCGGGATTCCCCGGTGTGCAATTGCACACCTGAGGTCTGGTGCTAACGCACCATCCCGGAATGACACCCCTTCGTTGACAGAACGACGGTTTCTCCTTAAGAACCCGCTTGCTCGCGGGCCGGTTTCGGCCCGCGTTGCGTTTCGCGACCCGTGGTCTTCCCCGAGCTTTCGAGGCGGACCTGTCGGCCCCGGCCATGCCGGTGCACAGGAGGGCGCGTTTCCTCAACACTCAAACTCTTAAACCAGAGGACGCGATGACAAAGCGCAGTGAGGCGAAATACAAGATCGATCGCCGTATGGGCCAGAATATCTGGGGCCGCCCCAAGAGCCCCGTGAACCGCCGTGAATACGGCCCCGGCCAGCACGGCCAGCGCCGCAAGGGCAAGCTGTCCGACTTCGGCGTACAGCTCCGCGCCAAGCAGAAGCTCAAGGGCTATTACGCCAACATTTCCGAGCGCCAGTTCCACGGCATCTATGTCGAGGCCGGCCGGATGAAGGGCGACACCGGTGAAAACCTGATCGGCCTCCTGGAGCGCCGTCTCGACACCGTGGTCTATCGCGCCAAGTTCGTCGCCACGATGTTCGCCGCCCGCCAGTTCATCAACCACGGCCACATCAAGGTGAACGGCCGCCGCGTCAACATTTCGAGCTACAAGCTCAAGCCCGGCGACCTCATCGAGATCAAGGAATCCTCCAAGCAGCTCACCCCGGTCCTGGAAGCGAGCCAGCTCGGCGAGCGCGACGTGCCCGATTTCATCGAAGCCGATCACGGCAAGATGACCGCGAAGTTCACCCGCATCCCCGCGCTGTCGGACGTGCCGTTCGCGGTGCAGATGGAGCCGCATCTGATCGTCGAATTCTATTCGCGCTGATCGGCTTTTTTGGTTCCGAGATATCAAAGGCCCCGGTTTTACCGGGGCCTTTTTTGAGATTCAAAGGTCGATCGCCGTGTCAGATCGCCATTGCCTTCTTCGCCGCCTGGGCGAGAAAGCCTGAGCGCGTGAATCCTTCCCGCTCGGCGTAGCGATCGATTTGATCGAGCACGTCGGCCGGCATCGTCACGTTGATTCGGACGCTCTTTACGTCCGCGGCGGGCGCCGCGATGAGCACGGCAACGCCATCCTTGTTCTGCGCATCCTTCATGATCTCTTCGAGAGAGCTCGGTTCTGGCGCCGCTTCACCGTCCGCCGCCAAACCTTCAAGATGCAGTGCCAAAGCTTCTGCGCCCATATCGCGGGCTTCATCGAGAGTCTTGCCGGCGCTGATCACACCGGGAAGGTCCGGAAACGAAACGCCGTAGTCGCTGCCCGGCTCTTTATGGATCAAGGCGATGTACTGTCGCATTTTCTATTCATCCTCTGCTGCTGGCAGGGCGGGCCGCTGGCCCCATTTCCTATTCGTCTACTTCAGCTTCAGACCGGCTTGCTTTTCGATGCTTCTGAATGTTCCGGTCGGGATATCTCTCCGCGGGTGAGGTACCGTCACCCGCCCCGGTTTGGTCGGATGCTTGAACTGGACATGACTTCCTTTTTGGGCGACCTGCACCCAGCCATCCGCCTCCAACGCGGAGATTATGCCCTTTGAATTCATGAGTATTTATACACACTTTTGTTTGTGACTTCAAGCGTATAAATACACACCAGAGCGCTCCCTTGACGACGGACGCCAGACACGCGCTTTTGCCGGCCAATAACAATGTGAGTGAAAGAGAATCCTCCATGCACTACACCCCTGCCCCGCGCGATCCCAAGGCCGATCCCATCCGCATCAACCTGCTGTCGGATACGCAGACGCGCCCCACACAAGCGATGCGCGAAGCGATGGCGCGGGCCGAGGTCGGCGACGAGCAGATCGGCGACGACCCGACGGTGAACCTGCTCTGCGAGCGTGTCGCCGACCTGCTCGGCAAGGAGGCGGCCGTGTTCATGCCGTCGGGTACCATGTGCAACGTCGCGGCGACGCTGGCCCATTGCCGGCCGGGCGATGAAATTCTGGCCCATGCCAGCGCGCATATCATTGCCCGCGAAGGCGGCGCGCATGCAGCCCTTGGCGGCTTCCAGATCACGCCGCTGCCGGGCGACGACGGGCAGTTCACGCCGGAGGTCTTTCGCGCAGCCCTTCATCCGCGCTCGCGTTACCAGCCACCACAGACCGTCGTCAGCGTCGAGCAGACCGCCAATATCGGCGGCGGCACCATCTGGAAGAAGAAGGCGCTGGATGAAGTGGTCGAGATCGCAAAGGCCAATGGGCTCATCACCCACATGGATGGCGCGCGGCTGTTGAACGCCTGCATCGCGACAAAAATATCGGCGCGCGATATGGCCGCGGGCTGGGATTCCGCCTGGATCGATTTCTCAAAAGGCCTGGGCGCTCCGATCGGCGGCGTGATTGCGGGTTCGCGCGCCTTCATCGACGATGTCTGGCGCTGGAAGCAGCGGCTCGGCGGATCGATGCGGCAGGCCGGCATTTGCGCTGCGGCCTGTATTTACGCGCTCGACCATCACGTCGACCGCCTCGCCGACGATCACGCCAATGCGCGGGCGCTGGCGCGCGGGCTGTCCCAGATCAACGGTGTCGAGGTGCAGCAGCCCGAAACCAATCTGGTGTTCTTCAGGCCTGACGGCGCCGGCGTCGCCGGCGACAAAATGGTCGAGGCGTTGCGCAAGCGCGGCGTGCTGCTCGCGATGATGGATGGCCGCATTCGCGCCTGCACGCATCTCGACGTCAGCGCTGCGATGATCGAGGAGACGGTCGGCATCGTGCGCGAGATCGTGCGCGGGGCGTGAGCCTGCTCAGGCGATAGCAACAGTGCGCGCCCGCCACAGCGCACTGCCGAGCAGCAAATAGATCGCCCCGGTCCACATCGCCTGCCAGTTCTCGAACCCTTCGTTGAAGACGACATAGACCGCCGCCATGGCGAATAGTCCGGCAAACACGGCCTCAGACAGCGGCCGCTCGCCCGATTTCGAACCGTTGAGGAACGCCAATGTCCAGAACGGCACCACGGCCATGGTCAGGGCCGCGAATGGGAAATCGCGCCAGCGCGCGTCGAATATCAGGCTGAGCGCGGTTTGCACGGCAATGAGCGTCGTCACGATCAGCGTGATGCCCAGCATGTTGGCCATAAAGAATGGGGTCAGGCCCTTGGGCGGCCCCAACACTTCAAGAAACGACGGAAGCCAGCGCCCCGACGTCAGCGCGTAAGTTGACAGCAGCGGCGCTGTCACTGCCGCCGCCAGCAGAAAGCCCTGAATCAGCCAACCGCCGAGCCCGTAGCTTTCGTGGAGCATCTTGTCGGCACTTACGCCCAGCAGGATTCCGCCAGTGGTCGCGGACATGGCGACCGCGAGCCACGATGCCAATGGCGTCGGCGACGGCCGGCGCTTGAGGGTGAACAGGGCTACTCCGAATACCCCGACGCAAAGAATTAGCCCGCTTGCCATTTGCAGCTTCCAGAACGGATAGTTGCTGATGGCCACCCCGGCCGGATATTTCAGCTTGCGTTCGGTCCCGTCGAACAATCCCCAATAGCCACCCACCGTTCCTTCCCAGCGGCGCTTCCACGGCTCGTCATAGGCCTCGAAAAAATTGACGCGAAAATTGTTCTGTCTGGCCCGCTCGAGAATCTCGGAAATGAAACGCGCCTGATTGACGCGGGAAGCCAGCGCGCCGTCGCGCATCCGCCCGTGGCTCGGCCAGCCGGTCTCGCCGATCAGGATCTCCTTGCCGGGAAACGCTGCCACCACCTGCTTGCGCATGTCATCGACATGCGCGGCCGCCTCTTCGGCGCGCGGCGGAACGTCCTCCCAATAGGGCAGGAAATGGGCGGTGACGAAATCGACATCCTCGGCTACTTCGCGGTAGCGCAGCCAGAATTCCCAGACATCGGCGTAGGTCACCGGCACGTTCACGCGCGGTTTGACCGAGCGGATGATTTGCCGCAGGTCGGAGGCGGTCATCTCTCCGCGCAGCAGCACTTCGCTGCCGACGATGATCGCCGCGACCGTGCCGGGATGATCCTTCACCAGCGAAACCGCGATGTCGGCGAGCTGGGCGTTCTTGACGCGATCGCGTCCGATCCAGACGCCGAGCAAAACCTTCAATCCGACCTTCGACGCAAGCTCGGGCACCTTGTCGAGCCCGTTGTCGATGGAATAGGTGCGGATACACTTGGAGACCTTGGCCAGTTCAGCCAGATCCTCCGCGATCTGCTCCGGGCGGACGATCAGCGTCGGATCATGCGGCGTCTGATCGCCCCTGAACGGCGCATACGAAACGCACTCCAGCTTCGCCGCGCCATCGATCGGCGCGCGCGCCAGCGCCACCGGCGTGGCCAGCCACCACCAGACCGCGGCAATGATACCCAGCGATACGAATAAAAGCGCCAGCGGCGTGCGAAAGCCGATCGTCCTGCTCCCCCAAATCAGTGAATGGATAAGCCAATTTAACGGCGAGCGGCAGACCTGTCGACCCGCCGATGCACCTGTTGCACAATTGCACCGAGACACGGAAGCAGTGATATTAGGCTTGCTGCAAACAAGAAGCATCAAGACTGAGCCTTATTTTGCTCAAGATTGATCACGACTCGGCGAGTGAAATGATGCCATTCAAGAGATTTTCCCGGCGCCAATTTGGCAGGATTGCAGGCTGGTCGGCGCTTGGAATGTCGATGCTGTCGGGCGGGTCCGGACTGGCCCAATCGGACACTGACAACGGAACGCGCAATCGAACAACCTCTTCCGGTTTTCCGAACGGCTTTCTGTGGGGTACGGCGACCTCGGCCTATCAGATCGAGGGAGCCGTGAACGAAGACGGCCGCGGTCCGTCGATCTGGGACCGCTTCGCCCAAACGCCCGGGACCATCTCTGACAACAGCAACGGCGATACCGCGACCGACCACTACCATCTCTACAAGGAAGACATCCGGCTAATGAAGGCGCTGGGCACAAAGGCCTATCGATTCTCGATTGCATGGCCTCGCGTCTACCCGGAAGGAGCCGGCTCGCCAAATCCAAAGGGTCTCGATTTCTACAACCGCCTTGTCGACGAGTTGTTGGCGAACGGCATCCAGCCGTTCGCGACGCTGTATCATTGGGACCTGCCGCAGGCGCTGCAAGACCGGTTCGGCGGCTGGACCTCGCGCGATACGTCAAAGGCATTTGCGGATTACGCAGCCCATGTCACGGGGCGCCTGAGCGACCGCGTGAAGCACTTCTTCACCATCAACGAATGCTCCAGGCTCGTCCATCTCGGTCATGAGTTTGGCGCTGATGCGCCGGGGCTCAAACTATCCCCATCGGACGTGAAGCAGGTCCGGCACAACGTCGCGCTGGGGCACGGTCTCGCGGTTCAGGCGATCCGGGCCAATGGACAGGCCGGAATCAGGGTCGGTCCGGCGGAGAATGCCGTGAGCTGCATCCCGGCCATCGAAACGCCTGCGAACATCCGCGCAGCCGAGATCGCGACGCGCGAGCTCAACGCCGGCTATCTCACCGTGATGTTCGAGGGAAAATACACCGATGCATATCTCGCGCAGGCCGGCAAAGATGCTCCAAAATACACCGCCGAAGATCTGCGCATCATCTCCTCCCCGATCGATTTTGTCGGGCTGAATGTCTACATGCCTGACCATTACGTCGTTGCTGCCGACAACGAACGCGGCTTCACTCTGGCGCCATTTCCCAAATCGTTCCCGCACATGAAGGCGGCCTGGCTCAGGCCCGCCCCCGAGGTCATGTACTGGGTGCCGCGCCATGTTGCAAAACTGTGGAACGTGAAGTCGATCTACATCACCGAGAACGGAACGTCGGGCAGCGACCCGCCGACCGCGGACGGCACCATCTACGACGTCGATCGCATCATGTACCTGCGCAATTATCTGACGCAGTTGCAGCGCGCGACATCGGAGGGCGTGCCCGTGCTCGGATATTTCCTGTGGAGCCTGATGGACAATTTCGAATGGTCGGATGGATATGAACAGCGCTTCGGCCTCTACCACGTCGACTTCGAGACCAAACGCCGGACGCCCAAGCTGAGCGCGGCTTTCTTTCGCGAAACGATCGCGCGAAACGCGGTGGCGTAATCAGGCGATCGTCAAATCCTTTATCAATCCTTGCGCAGGCCCTTGCCCAGCGCCTCAAACATCATGGTCTTCAGCGCCAGTTGGATCCGCCCGCCTTGCGTAGGCGCCTGCACCATGAAGACAACGAGCATATCGTCCTGGGGGTCGACGAAATAGAAACTGCCGCCCGCACCGTCCCAGCGGTATTCGCCGAGCGGCCATGTCGTATTCGGCGGCGGCGATGTACGCACGGCAAAGCCAAGACCAAAGCCGCTGCTCGGACCCGGGAAATAGAAGGGATCGTGAATGATCCCGGTCTCAGGCCCGATCTGATCCGACGTCATCAGCGCGACTGTCTCGGGCTTGAGGTAGCGCTTGCCGTCCAGTTCGCCGCCGTTCAGCAGCATTTGCAGGAAGCGGGCGTAGTCGCCAGCCGTCGAGACCAGACCCGCGCCGCCGGATTCCCAGCGCCGCGCCACTGTCGGCTCCTTGATTCCGGCCACCCGAAGACGATCGACGGGAAATGGCTGGGCGACGCGCGGCCACTTCGCCTGATCCGCGACGTAATACGCGGTTTCAGACATGCCGAGCGGATCGAACAATCTTTGCTTTTCGAATTGAAATAGCGTCTGCCCCGAAACCACTTCGACGACACGGCCGAGCACGTCGGTCGAATGGCTGTAGTTCCAGCGCGTTCCGGGCTGGTCGGCGAGCGGCAGTGTCGCGATCCGGTCGGCGAATTCGGCATTGTCGAAATCGCCGGCGTACAGTTGGGGGTTGGCGTAGAGCTTCTGCACCGCAGTTTCGCCGAAGAAGCCGTAAGTGATACCCGACGTGTGCCGCAACAAATCCCTGATCGTGATCGGGCGTTTCAACGGCTCGAGCTTGAGCGGATACTGTCCGGCTTCATCGGAAAGATCGACGCCGACTTTTGCATCCGCAAAGGCGTGAATGTATTTCGACACGGGATCATCGAGGGAGAGCTTGCCGTCGTCGACCAGCATCATCGCGGCAACCGAGGTGACGGCCTTCGACATCGAATAGATCTGGAAGATGGTGTCCGGCGACATCGGCTGGCTGGACGCGGGGTCTCGCACGCCGAAACTTTCGAGACAGACCGGCTTGCCGTGCTGCTGGATCAGCAGGACTGCGCCGGGAATCTTGGTGGTCGTGATCTCGTTGCGAACGTAGTCGCCAAACTGGTCAAGGGCCGCGCGTGAAAAAGTGGGCGCGTGCGGCGCTTTCGGCTCGGCCCGCACTTCGTGCGGCCGGCTGCCGACCAAGGAAACCGCGAGCGCCGCCACAACGAGGCAGCGCCCTGCGGCGCCGTTAATTCTCCAGCGCTTCATAGACCAACTGTTTCAGCGTCCGCTGGACGCGCTGGCGTTCTGTCGGCGTCTGCTCCAGCACCACGAAAAACATATCCTGCTTACGGTCGACCACCATATAGCAGCCGGCGGCGCCGTCCCATTTCAGTTCGCCCAGCGATCCCGGCGGCGGCGGCTTGGCGTTGCCGGGATCGGTGCGCACGGCAAGCCCAAGCCCCATGCCGAAACCGTCGCCCGGAAAATAATAGTGATCCCGCGCAACACCAGAGTCCTTGCCGGCATGGTCCGATGCCATCAGTTCGAACGTCTTCGGGCTGAGATAGGTCTTGCCCTCGAACGTGCCGCCATTGAGCAGCATCTGCGCAAATTTCGAAAAATCCGACATGGTTGAAACCATGCCGCCGCTGGCGGATTCCCACTTCTGGCGAACCTCGGTCCTGTACAGGCGGCCGACGCGGAAATCACTGTCGTTCGGCACCGGCTGGGCGAGCCGCTGCAGCCGCTCCGGTTCGGTAACGAAGAAGCCGGTGTCGGTCATGCCGAGCGGATCGAGCAGCTTTTCCTTTTCGATCTCGAGCAATGATTTGCCGGACACGATCTCCATGATCCGCGCCAGGATGTCGGTGGAATGGCCGTATTGCCAGAGCGCGCCCGGCTGGTTGTGCAGCGGCAGCCTGGCGATCCGCTCGGCGAATTCAGCGAGGTCGAATTCGCCCGCGTAGAGGTTGGCCTCCTTGTAGGCTTTGCGCACCAGACTGTCGCCGTAGAAGCCGTAGGTGATGCCGGAGGTATGACGCATCAGGTCGAGAATGGTAATAGGCCGGGTCAACGGCACCAGTTCGAGCGTCCTGGTGCCGTCCTCGGCCTTTTTCTCCACGCCGACCTTCATATTGGCGAAGGAGGGAATGTACTTCGAGACGGGATCGTCGAGCTTGATCTTGCCGTCCTGGATCAGCTGCATCGCCACAACGGAAGTGATCGCCTTGGTCAGCGAAGACAGGCGGAAGATGGTCTTGTCAGTAATCGGCGTCTTGGACACCACGTCCTGCACGCCGAAGGTTTCGTGATAGACCGGCTTGCCGTGCTGCTGGATCAGGACATTGGCGCCGGCGATCTTGCCGGTCGCCACCTCGTTCCCAAAGAACTCGGTGATCTTCGCAAGCTTGTCCTTGTTGAAACGCGCGCCTGCGGGAATATCGAACGTGCCTTCGGCGCGGGCGGACGACAGCGTGGCGAGCACGAGCGCGCCGAAACCCAGCACACGCAGCATTCCTGATGAATTCATTGGACCCCACCCCTCTCCCCGGAATTCGCCGGAGAGTGTAGCGGCGGCTTGTCAGTCGACACAAGGGCTGCCGAAGGTGTCTGTCAGTAGCGCGTGATCTGTCGTGTGTTTGTAGCTCGTGAAGTGTCGTGTTTTTGGTGCCCTGGAACAAAGGGGGCACGATGGGCACGGCATCCATTCACGAGGGTGTACGACGGATGCGGTTTTCGGATTTGCTGGATCGGACGGAGGCGAAGGAACTGACGCAGGTGGCCGCGGCTGAGCTTCTCGGGATCAACGTGCGGACGTTTCAACGTTGGGCGGAACGCTATGAGGCGGAGGGCGATGACGGGCTTGTCGACCTCCGTATGGGGCGGCGATCGCCGCGGCGCGCGCCGGAGGAAGAGCTTGAGCGGATGCTGGGGCTGTTCCGGGACAGGTACGCGGACTTCACGGTGAAGCACTTCCACGAGCAGCTGCAAAAGCGGCATGGCTATGTGCTTGGCTACACGGTGACGAAGCTGGCCTTGCACGCGGCGGGCTTGGTGCGGAAGGCGCCGAAGCGTTCGGCGCACCGCAAGAAGCGTCCGCGCCGGCCGCTTCCGGGCATGCTGCTGCATCAGGACGGGTCGCGCCACGCCTGGATCGAAGGTCTGCCGGCGATGGACCTGATCGTCACGCTGGACGATGCGACGAGCGAGATCTACTCGATGTTTCTGGTCGAGGAAGAAGGCACGGCGTCGACGTTCCAGGCCTTGGGCGAAGTGATTGGCGGGCGCGGCCTGTTCTGCGCGCTCTACACCGATCGCGGCAGCCATTATTTCTACACCCCGAAGGCTGGCGAGAAGGTCTCGAAGACGCAACAAACCCAGGTGGGACGGGCTTTATCGCATCTTGGGATCGAGCATATCGCAGCCTATTCGCCGGAGGCGCGCGGGCGCTCCGAGCGGATGTTCGGCACGCTGCAGGGCCGGCTGCCGAAGGACCTGCGGCTCGCCGGGATCAGGACGGTCGAAGCCGCCAATGCGTGGCTGAGGGCGCATTACATGGCCGAGCATAACGCGGCGTTTGCGATCAAGGCCGAACAGCCGGGCACGGCGTTCGTCGCCGATCGCCACGAGGCTTGGCGCGAAGCGCTGTGCGTGATCGAAGACCGAACCGTCGCCAACGACAATACGATCGCATGGAACGGTCGGCGGCTGCAGCTGCCGGAGAGCCGGCTCAGGCCCCACTTCGTCAAAGCCCTGGTGCGGGTCCATGAGTATCCCGATGGCACCGCGAGCGTGTTCCTTGGCCCGCACCGATTGGCGACGTTTGCCGCCGACGGACACCAGATCAGCCCCGACGCGCCTCAGCCTGGCAGCGTGCTCGGAGCCGTCAAGGACAAGCCCTTGCGGGCGCGCAAGCGCGCGTCCTTGACCGCCCCTGCGCGCGCCGCCGTCGAGATAGCGCGGGTCGGGGCGGAGAAACGGGCTTCAAGTCGAACAAAGAAACCGACCAGGAGGGCTAACCCGGCAGCAATATCCGTGGCATGACCAACCCGGAGGAAACCGTCCACGCCTTCCGGCTCCTCCGAAACTCAACAACGAAGGCGACAGATCACGAGCTACAAAAATACGACAACTTCACCCGCTACGGACAGGGCTGCCGAAGGTGTCCAATGCCGCCTGATGCAACTGGGCGCTGGCATCGGAGAAGCAGCAGAAGATGACTTGCGTCACTGTGGGTGCAGCCGCGAGCGCGTCGACGACGGTCTGGACTGCGATGCCGGCCGCGCGTTCGGCGGGGAAGCGATAGACGCCCGTTGAGATCGCGGGAAAGGCGACGGAAACAAGGCCGTCCTTCTGGCACAATTCGATCGAGCGACGATAGCAGGAGGCAAGCAGATCGTCCTCGCCGAGCGTGCCGCCATTCCACACCGGCCCAACCGTGTGGATCACATGCTTGGCCGGCAGGCGGTAACCTTGGGTGATCTTGGCGTCGCCGGTCTTGCAGCCGTGGAGCATCCGGCACTCGGCCACGAGTTCCGGCCCCGCGGCACGATGGATCGCGCCATCGACGCCGCCCCCGCCAAGGAGCGACGAATTCGCCGCGTTGACGATGGCGTCAACGCGCAGCGTGGTAATGTCGGCAACCCTGACTTCCAGCCGCGCCTTGCCGATCTGGCGCGCGAGCCCGCTCAGGCCGAGGCCGCCGCGCTGACGGTGACGCCCTTGTCGGCGAACAGCTGCTGCAATTCGCCGGCCTGGAACATCTCGCGGATGATGTCGCAGCCGCCGATGAACTCACCCTTGACGTAGAGCTGCGGGATCGTCGGCCAGTTCGAATATTCCTTGATGCCGTTGCGAAGCTCGGCGGATTCCAGGACGTTCAGGCCCTTGTAGCCGACGCCGACGTGGTCGAGGATCTGCACCACCTGGCCCGAGAAACCGCACTGCGGAAACTGCGGCGTGCCCTTCATGAACAGCACGACGTCGTTCGACTTCACTTCGTTGGCGATGAATTGTTCGATGCTCATATTCGCTTCCTTTTGGGGCACAGCGCCCACGGGCCCGGCTCGTCCCGTGTAACCCGTTTACTTGCCATATATGTAGCCCAAACCGTTGTGCATCCAAAGTAAAATGGGGGGCATCGGGCATGCCCCGGCCCGCTTGAGGCCCCCCGGGACGGCCCGCGCTCATAGTCTGACGGCATCAATATCATGCCGGGGGAAGGCTTTTTTCCCGGAACGGAGCCCCTATTTAGGACGGACTGCCCGCCGGGAACCAGTTTCCCGGACCAACGTTCTCTCCCTTGACCGGAGACACCAGTGACGAAACCAGTAGCCGCCGCCGAGTTCGCGACATCAGCCCCGTCACTTTTTTCCGATTCAGGCACCCTCGCCCAGAATCTGGTGGAGGCCTATCTGGCCGTCCGCGGCGAGACCGAGCGCCGGGCCGCACCCTTGAGCCCGGAGGACCAGCTCATCCAATCGATGCCGGACGCCAGCCCGGCCAAATGGCATCGCGCCCATACCACCTGGTTCTTCGAGCAATTCCTGCTCGGCGAGCACTGCGAGGGTTACCAGCCCTTCCACCCGGACTACGCGTTTCTATTCAATTCCTATTATGTCAGCGCAGGACCGCGGCACGCCCGTCACCAGCGCGGCCATTTGACCCGCCCGAGCGCGGACGAGGTCACCGCCTATCGCCGGCATGTCGACGCCGCCGTGGTCAAGTTCTTCCAGAACGCCGGCGAAGAGCGCCTCGCCAAGCTCGCCCCCCTGGTCGAGGTCGGCCTCAACCACGAGCAGCAGCATCAGGAATTGATGCTGACCGATATCCTGCACGCCTTTGCGCAGAACCCGATCCCGCCGGCCTACGATCCATCGTGGCGCTTCCCGGCTTCGCACCGTTCGGCCGAGGAATGGGTCACCCTCAACGAGGGCATCCACACCGTAGGCCACAGCGACGACAGCTTCCATTTCGACAATGAAAAGCCCGCGCACCGCGCCCTCGTCGGCCCGGTCAGGCTCGCCCGTAACCTCGTCACCAATGCCGAATGGCTGGCCTTCATGAAGGACGGCGGCTACGGCACGGCCACGCTGTGGCTGATGGACGGCTTTGCTGTCGCCACCAACGAGGGCTGGCAGGCGCCTGGCCACTGGCGGCAGGTCGATGATGAATGGCGGATCATGACGCTCGGCGGATTGCAGCCGATCGACCCTTCAGCCCCGGTCAGCCATGTCAGCTATTACGAGGCGGACGCCTTTGCGCGCTGGGCCGGCCGGCATCTGCCGACCGAGATGGAGTGGGAAGTCGCCGCCCGCGCGGGCCAGCTCAACGACGCCTTCGGCATCGTCTGGCAGTGGACCCGCAGCGCCTATTCGCCCTACCCCGGCTACCGCGCCATCGAGGGGGCGCTGGGGGAATATAACGGCAAGTTCATGGTCAACCAGTTGGTGCTGCGCGGCTCCTCGCTTGCAACTCCACCCGGCCACAGCCGTATCACCTATCGCAACTTCTTCTATCCCTTCCATCGCTGGCAATTCACGGGGTTACGCCTCGCCGATTACGCCTGAAATTTCCGATCATCGAAGCGCGCCGGAAAGCGCGTTCAGGAGAGTATCATGAATGTGCACGCCGCCGCTTTGGCCCAAAGCTACCCGTTTGATGAGCAGACATCCGCCTTTGCCGGCGACGTGATCGGCGATCTCTCGCAATTCCCCAAGCGCCTGTCGCCGAAATATTTCTACGACGCCGCAGGCTCCGAGCTGTTCGAGCAGATCACGGTGCTGCCGGAATATTATCCGACCCGCACCGAGCTCGGCATTCTGCGCAGCCGCGGCGACGAGATCGCTTCCATCATCCCCAAGGGCGCCGCGCTGGTGGAATTCGGCGCCGGCGCCACCACCAAGGTCCGCCTGCTGCTGGAGCGCTGCGATTTCGGCGCTTATGTCCCGGTCGACATTTCCGGCGACTTCCTGAATGCGCAAGCCGGCGGCTTGCGCAACGATTTTCCCGAGCTCGGCGTCTATCCGGTTGCCGCCGATTTCACCGCGCCGTTTGCCCTGCCGGCCGAAATCGAAGGGATGCCCAAGGTTGGCTTCTTTCCGGGATCGACGCTCGGCAATTTCGAGCCGCACGAAGCGCTCGGCTTCCTGCGCAGCGCGCGCGAGATTCTGGGCGAAGGCGCGCAGATGATCATCGGCGTTGACCTCGAGAAGAACGAGCGGGTGCTTTACGATGCCTATAACGATGCCGCCGGCGTCACCGCGCGCTTCAATCTCAACGTTCTGGTCCGCATCAACCGCGAGCTTGGCGGCAATTTCGACGTTTCCGCCTTCATGCACCGCTCGGTCTATAACCGCGAGCGGCATCGCATCGAGATGCACCTGATCGCCAAGAAGGCGCAGACCGTGCGCATCCTCGGGCGGAATTTTTCATTCCGTCCCGGCGAAAGCATCCACACCGAGTCGAGCTACAAATACAGCCTTGACCGCTTCACCGTACTGGCGGGCGACTCCGGCTGGTCGGTACGGGAATCCTGGACCGACCGCGACCGGATGTTCTCGGTTCACGCGCTGGCGGCGTCAGCCTGAGGTGCGGGCGCAAGCTTTGCAGCTCACGTCTTTGCAGGTCTTTCCAATTCACGTCTTGCAGTCCGATCTCCTGCGCTCCGGTCGCATCCTTCGCGAAGGAGCGATCCGGGGCGCGGCGGATATCCAGTCATCGAATAGTCGGTCCGCACCCAGCAGCCACGCGTGAATGATCCGCCACTTGTCCTGTCCGCGAGACTGGAAGTCCAACAGCGGCGATCCGGTGTCCTGCAGTTCGTGGAAGAACTTCAATGAGTCTTTTCCAGTGGGCCTGTCCTGCTCGATCGACTGCGTCAAGATCCAGCGATCCCACTCCTGAATAATGCGTACTCTTGCTTCACTTTGTTTCATAGGCGCGTATTCCCACCCACAGCACGTCCGTGGGCACTGAGTGAATCGCGCTGGTCAAGGTCGGATGGAAAGGTGCTACGCCGCCGCGCGTCCCCACACCTTTGCCGCGCCCACTATAGACAAACTTCTTAACAAATCTTCATCTTTATCGAGCCGCCCGCAAAACGCTCCATCTGTGCTCCCGTTTGCCCTTCGAAACGTCCAACTTTTGACGCGGACTCAGTCGAGTTTCTGCGGCAGGCTCGGCTAGGGGTCAGTTCGTGCCAGGGGATATCAGTCATGGGAAATGCGTATCCAACGTCCGGCCAACGGAGGGAATTTTCCAGCTCGTCGTCCGTTTCCGCGGACTCGGCTTGGGATCAAGAGGCGGACGCCGAACGGGCGTCCCTCATCGAGGAGAACGCCAGGCTGCGGGCGCTTGTCGTGCAATTGTCAACTCTCGTTCTTCGAAACGTCGTCGATCAGCACAACACCTCGCCAATCGTGCCGGTCAGGCGATCGCTGCCTGATTAAAGGCGCTACTCTGCCGGATCGGATTGCAGCGAGATCGATTCCCACACCGCGACCGCGATCATGATCGCGGTGGTCAGGATCGACAGCATCAGCGGCGACAGCTCGCTTGCGAACCAGGCCAGCACGCCGAGCGCAATAATGCCGACCCCGTGCGAGAGCTGAAGGAAGCCGCGAAAGCTGTGCTTGAACAGGATGGTCCCGAACAGAAACAGCAAGGGACCTCCGATCGCGCTCATCACTGTCTTGGGATCGGAATGCCCGCCCGGGTGCTTCAGCACCAGTTCATCGGCCACCGCGGCGACGATGATGCCGGCCACGATCGGCATGTGCAGATAGGTATAGGCGAGACGCGCCAGCCTTCCCGGTTCGCTCGATCTTGATATCTGCTCGGAGCCGGCTTCCGCACCGATGTGGAAATAGATCCACCACATGGCGATGCTGCCGGCCAACACCGAGGCGAAGGCGGCAAGGCTTTCGGCCGACCAGACAAGCTCGGCAAATGTTGCGCCCGTCACGACAACGGATTCGCCAAGCGCGATGATGACGAAGAGCGCGCAGCGCTCGGCCATATGGCCGCCTTCGATCACCCAGTCTGCGACGGAAGACGCGCCATATCGAGGTATCCAGAACCGCACCGCCGGCGAAATATATTCGATGACGAGCGCGATCGCCCACAGCAACAGCCGCGACTGACCTTCCATCACCCCGCCGGCGATCCAGAAGATTGCCGACACCGAAAGCCAGGCGGCGATCCGGATGGCATTCATGCGTGCCCGCGGGCGCGACGGCGGCGTGGACACCCACAGAAATATCGTCTTGCCGACCTGCATCGCCGCATAGGCGATGGCGAACCACAATCCTCGCGCTTCAAACGCGGCCGGGATCGAGGTCGACAGCACCAGCCCGCCCAGCATCATCGCAAACAGCAGGAGCCGGACCGGGGTCTTTTCGGGATTGAGCCAGTTGGTGATCCAGGAGGTGAAGACCCACACCCACCACACCGCGAGAAACAGCAGCGTGACCTGCAATACGCCTAACGGCGTAAAGTGCGCGAGCAGCGTGTGCGAGATCTGCGTAACCGCAAACACGAAGACGAGATCAAAGAACAGCTCCGCGTAGGTGACGCGGCTGTGCTGGTGCGGCACGATCGCGCGAAACATAGCGCCGTGCGGATTGTCCGTCATCGGTGCCCCTGCGTGGTTCGTCGGGGCCTAGCCCTTCGGCACTCCGGGTCCGTCAGGTACCCCGGTCTGCAGCGCCAGCGCATGCAGCAAGCCACCCATCTGCCCCTTGAGCGACTGGTAGACGATCTGGTGCTGCTGCACGCGCGACTTGCCACGGAAGGATTCCGAGATCACGGTCGCGGCGTAGTGGTCGCCGTCGCCTGCGAGATCGCGGATCGTCACCTCGGCATCGGGGATAGCTGCCTTGATCATCGATTCGATATCGTGGGCGTCCATCGGCATTTCCAGGATGTCTCCGTCAGGTGTTTCGAATCACGGCCGGCTCGCGCGACCGTGACGGCCGAACCTAGCGCGTGCGCTCTTCTAGGTCACGCCTGGCGGCACTATATTCCCGGTCCGATCGTTTGACACTGTGAGATGCGGTCGCGCCCGATCATTTCGGGCTGACCGAAAAAGAGGCTCAAAATCATGAAATTGCCCGGTCCCGACCATCCGATCACGATTACGGCAAACCCCAAGCGCGTCCGGGTCTCGGCCGGCGGCGTGGTCATCGCCGATACCACCCACGCGCTGACCCTGAAGGAAGCCAGCTATCCGGCAGTGCAATATGTGCCGCGCGAGGATGCCAATATGGCGCTCCTGGCCCGCACCGAGCGGACCACGCACTGCCCCTACAAGGGGGATGCGAACTACTTCAGCATCAATGCCAACGGCAAGAGCATCGAAAATTCGATCTGGACCTATGAGACGCCCTTCCCGGCGATGGCCGAGATATCAGGCCATCTGGCATTCTATCCAGACAAGGTGACGATCGAGGAAGTGGCGTAGCGACGTCATTCCGGGGCGATGCGACAGGATTGAAACCCCGGAATGACGGGCACGTAGCTACGCCCTGAATATCGTGAGCCCGAGGATCAGCAGCACCAGGAAGATCACGACGAAGACATAGAACAGGAAGCGGGCGATGTCGGCGGAGGCCGCCGAAATGCCGGTGAAGCCGAGAAGGCCGGCAACGATCGACACCAGAAAGAAGATCAGCGCCCATTTGAGAATTGTCATTGCGTGCTCCGGGGCCTCTGGGGCACGCCCATGGCGGCCCATCAATTCACCAGTTCTAACGGGGGGTTGCGCTGCCGGTTCCGAAGCAGCCTGGTAGCGGAAGAGCGGCTCGTCAGTGCCCGATTTGCCCTTGCTGAATCGGGTTCCCGGCTGCAACATTTGACACGAACAGCCTGGCTGGGAGGCGCGCATGACATCGATTTCCGCCGTGGGGCATGCCGACGTGAGCGCGGTGCCCAAGGCCAAATCGCGAAACCTTTCGCTTGATCGCGCCCGCACCTTCCTGACGCTGGTGGTGCTGCTGCATCACGCCGTCATCCCCTATACTTATTTCGGTCATACCGATCCGAAGTCGTTCTTCGGCTTCGATATGATCGTGCTCGCCACCGACAGTTTCTTCATGGCGATGTTCTTTTTCCTGTCGGGACTGTTCGCCTGGTCCGGTATTGCCCGCAAGGGACCGCTGAGCTATTTGGCAGATCGCCTGCTTCGGCTTGGCCTGCCGTTCGTGATCTGCGCGTTCACGGTCATTCCGCTCGCCTATTACGCGATTTCCCTGCGGCACCATCCCGAAATCGGCTTTTCGGAATACTGGTGGAACATGATCACGAAGGGACCGTGGCCGAGCGGGCCGATCTGGTTTCTCTGGGTCTTGTTCGCCTTCGATCTGGTTGCCTGCCTGCTGTACCCGCTGTCGCCGAATCTGCTCGATCCGATCAATCGCCTCTCGCTGCACGGCCGCCGCCGGCCCGCGGTGTTCTTCGCGGTCATGCTTGCTGTCACAGCGGCGTTCTACGTTCCCGGGCTGATGCGTTATGGACCAAGCAGCTGGTTCGAGTTCGGGCCGTTCTCGGTGCAGCACGGGCGCGTGATGCTCTATGCTAGCTACTTCTTTTTCGGTGCCGGCATCGGCGTTGCGCAAATCGATCGCGGTCTGCTCTCGGCAGACGGCCGGATGGCGAAGGTTAGCTGGGACTGGATGGTGCTGGCGATCGTTCCGTATTGCCTGCTCTGGGTGCTGATCTTCATCAAGCGCGAAATACTGGGAAATCCGTCGCCGCTGCCGAACTGGTATGAGGGGCTCTATGCCATCTGCTTCGCTGTCTTCAGCGTGGCCATCATGTTTCTGATCCTGGCCTTTTTCCAGAGGTTCAGGCAATCAGGCTCAGCCAAGCTACTCGATCCGATGCAGGCGGACGCCTACGGCATGTTCCTGGTGCACTACCCGATCGCGCTGTGGCTGCAATACTGGCTGTTCGATTACGACCTGCCGGCGATCGTCAAGGCCACGATTGGATTCGTTCTGACCGTCGCGTTCAGTTGGGCTTTGACGCGAGCGTTGCGGCAGATCCCGGGCGCGACGAGGGTGCTGTAGACAACCGTCATTCCGGGGCGATGCGAAGCATCGAACTACGATGCGCAATTGCGCATCGGAGAATCTCGAGATTCCCTGGTGCGCAATTGCGCACCTGAGGTCTGGTCCTTCGGACCATCCCGGAATGACGACAAGCCTACGACGCCTTGCCGCTCATGTAGGCGGGCAGCCAGCGCTCGAATGCCGATTTGAGCGTACTCACCACGACTTGCCCCTCGCCCGCAACCGCAATCGCATCGCCGCCCGTGGTGCCGATCCGCGCACACGGCACGCCCGCGCCCTTCATCTTGGCCAGCACCAGACCGGCATCCGCCGCTGATACCGTCACGATGTAGCGCGCCTGATCCTCGCCGAACCAGTAGGCGTGCGGCACGATCGAGGCTGGCGCCGCCAATAGCTGCGCGCCGATGCCGCTGGCGATCGCCATCTCGGCGAGCGCGATCAGCAAGCCGCCGTCGGAGATGTCGTGCACCGCGGTCGCGGTGCCGGCGTGGATCATGCCGCGCACCACGTCGCCATTGCGCTTTTCGGCCGCGAGATCGACCGGCGGCGGCGCGCCCTCTTCGCGGCCGCAGATATCGCGCAGGTAAACGGACTGTCCGAGCCAGCCCTGGGTGTCGCCAATCAAGAGGATCGCTTCACCGGCGGCCTTGAAGGCCAGCGTGGCGGATTTCGTGAAATCGTCGAGCAGGCCGACGCCGCCGATCGAGGGCGTCGGCAAAATGCCGCGGCCATTGGTTTCATTGTAGAGCGAGACGTTGCCCGACACCACCGGGAAGTCCAGCGCACTGCAGGCTTCCGAAATACCCTTCAGGCAGCCTACGAACTGGCCCATGATCTCGGGCCGCTCCGGATTGCCGAAATTGAGGTTATCCGTGATCGCGAGCGGACGGCCGCCGACCGCGGTGATGTTGCGCCAGGCTTCTGCCACCGCCTGCTTGCCGCCTTCGAACGGATCCGCCTCGCAGTAGCGCGGCGTCACGTCGACGGTGAGTGCGAGCCCCTTCGGCCCATCCTGCACGCGGACCACCGCAGCATCGCCACCCGGACGCTGCACGGTATTGCCGAGAATGACGTGGTCATATTGCTCCCACACCCAGCGCTTCGAGCACAGTTCGGGCGTCGCGATCAGCTTCTCCAGCGCCGTCGAAACGCCGAGCGGTGGATCCACCTCGCGCGCGTGCACCACCGGCAGCGCCGCGGATGCAATATGCGGGCGGTCATAGACCGGCGCCTCGTCGCCCAATTCCTTGATCGGCAGATCGGCCATGACGTCGCCGCCATGCTTGACCACAAAACGCTTGCTCGGCGTGGTGTAGCCGACGACGGCGAAATCGAGCCCCCACTTTTTGAAGATCGCTTCAGCCTCTTCTTCCTTCTCAGGCTTCAGCACCATGAGCATGCGCTCCTGGCTTTCCGAGAGCATCATCTCATAGGCGCTCATGCCGGTTTCGCGCGTCGGCACCGCATCGAGATTGAGATCGACGCCGAGGTCGCCCTTGGCGCCCATCTCGACCGCCGAGCACGTCAACCCCGCCGCGCCCATGTCCTGGATCGCGATCACGCAACCCTTTTCCATGATTTCGAGGCAGGCTTCCAGCAGCAGCTTTTCCGCAAAGGGATCGCCAACCTGCACCGTCGGCCGCTTCTCGGCCGAATCGTCGTCGAACTCGGCCGAGGCCATCGAGGCGCCGTGAATGCCGTCGCGGCCGGTCTTGGAGCCGAGATAGACGATCGGCATGTTCACGCCGGAGGCCGCCGCATAGAAAATCTTGTCGGTCTCGGCCAGCCCAACCGCCATCGCGTTGACCAGGATGTTGCCGTCGTAGCGGGTGTGGAAACGCACCTGCCCGCCCACTGTCGGCACGCCGAAGGAATTGCCGTAGCCGCCGACGCCGGCGACCACGCCGGACACCAGATGCCGCGTCTTGGGGTGCTCCGGCGCACCGAACGAGAGCGCATTGAGGCAGGCGATCGGCCGCGCGCCCATCGTGAACACGTCGCGCAAAATGCCGCCGACGCCGGTGGTCGCTCCCTGATAGGGCTCGATATAGCTCGGGTGGTTGTGGCTCTCCATCTTGAACACGACCGCCTGGCCGTCGCCGATGTCGATGACGCCGGCGTTCTCCCCCGGGCCCTGGATCACCCACGGCGCCTTGGTCGGCAGGCCCCGCAGATGGATGCGGGAGGATTTGTACGAGCAGTGCTCGTTCCACATCGCCGAGAAAATCCCCAGTTCGGTGAAACTCGGCACCCGCCCGATCAGCTTGAGGATGCGCTCATACTCGTCGGGCTTCAGGCCATGGCTGGCGACGAGTTCGGGGGTGATCTGGGGCTCGTTCATGGGTGCCTTAATAGGAAGATCGAGGGGGTGCGAAAAGGCCTTTTATGGCGCATTTCCGCCCTGTCCAGAGCTTTACGGGGGGAGCTTTGCGGGATCGGCGTTTGCACATCGTTCCGGAAACGGATTTAAGGGCGGAAACACCCAATTGAAGGGCCATTTTTAGTGAACGAACTCCCCAAAAATGCATTCGACCAGCGCCCCGACCTGCATGTCGAAACCGAGGGCGAATTTGCGGGCTGGCGGACCTGGACCCGCGACAGTTTTGAGACCCATAACGGCCCGTTCTGGCACCGGATGGACGAAAACGGCCGCGTGCAATGCGCGTTCCGGGTCGAGAAGAAGCACCTCAACGGCCAGCTCAACGTCCATGGCGGCTGCTTCATGTCGTTCGCCGACTATTGCCTGTTTGCGATCGCCTCCTCCGTGCTGGAGGGGCCAGGCGTGACGGTCTCGTTTTCCTGCGAGTTTCTCGATGCCGCGCGCGAGGGCGAACTGGTCGAATGCGAGGGCGAAATCACCCGCGCCGGCGGTTCGCTGATTTTCCTGCGCGGCGTGCTGAAATCCGGCGAACGGTCGCTGTTCACGTTCTCAGGCACCATCAAGCGGGTGAAGTGGAGGAAGCCTTTAGGCACAGGCGCCGTTGCCACCTGACGCGCTGCAGGCCCAGCAGCAGACCATCAGCGACGATCTTAGGTCTGCGGCCTGTTCTACATGTGCCTGACGCGGCTCGGCACGCTGACCACCAACGCGCAAGGCTACTTGCGCATCCCGATCGGCGTCGGCCTGTCGGTGGTTCTGCTCGGCGAATCCGTGCCGCCGAACCTGGCGCTTGGCCTGGTGCTTGTCATGGCGGGGGTAGCGGCGATGACGATTCCGAAAGATGCGTATCGGCGCTGGCTCAAGCGGCCCAGACGATAGTCATCCATCGACTGCGACGCTTTCGCAAACTCAGATCAGCAACTGCTTTTCGGCGATCGACAGCCATTCCGCCTGCGCCTCGCGCAGATATTTGGGCGCGCGCTTCATCTGAAGCAGCAGTTCGTTGAACACTACTCGGGCCTCGGCGTCGCGGCCGACCATGCGCAGCAGCATGCCGTAGCGGACCCGTGCCTCCGCGCCGGGGGCGTACGGCACCAGCGCGTAGTATTCTTCGAGCGCCTCGTCGATCCGCCCGACCTCTGCCAACGAACGCGCATAGAGCAAATGCGCCTCGGCCGATTCAAAGCCCGGCCAGCGTTTTGCAGATCATCCAACGTGGCGAGTGCCTCGGCCGGACGGTTACGACCGAATTCGGCCTGCGCCCTGCCCAGCGCATAGGCTGGCTCGCCACCCAGCGGCAGCATCAGGATGTGATCATAGTGACGCACCGCCTCGTCGAATCTCGCGAGCCTCAGGCACTCCGCTGCCAGCGCGGCGCGATTGGCAACAGTGTCTGTGTTGGCGAGCCGATCGGATAGCTCGCGATAGAGCTTTTCCGAATCGAGCTTGCCGGCAATGCGCTTGCGCGCCTGCTGCGCACCGGCACTGCCAAACCACTCCGGCACCAGTTCGACGACGATGTAAGCGAGTGCTCCGACCAGCGGGATCATCAGGATGATGAAGGCCCAGGGCTGCAGGCGTTCGGTCCTCGATGCGTGATAGATCAGCGTGATATCGAGCAGCAAAACGACGAGAGCAACAGGCATGGCGCATTCCAGGCGAACGGGATGGACGGTCCTTGGTGGCCTTGATAGCGCGGCAAGTTCAATCAGACAATCTTCAGTTGTGATTGAGTTTGAAATATCGGCTGGCGATTCCACAGAAGCACCACTGCGATTCCACATTTGTGGCCAGTTGAAATCTTCATGGGAACAGCAACGAACTGTGATCGGCAGGCAGGAACGCGGGCTGCGCGGACCTCGTTTGCCCCGACGCAAGCCAAGAAAAGGAGCGATCATGAAACTCGCAACATTGGGATTGGCGACAGCGCTGGCATTCACGGGCACTTGCGCGCTCGCGCAATCCACTGGCGGCTCGGCAGGCGGAAGTTCGGCCACGGGTGGCGCGGCAACGAGCAGCACGACGACGGGACCTTCCACCAGTGGAACGACTACCGGCAGTGCGACGACCGGCAACGCCGACACCGGCATGACCAATAACGCCGGCAGTGCAGCTGCCGGACGGAACAGCGGACTGAACCCGTCGGGAAACAATCTACTCAATCCCTCGCCCAGTGGTTCGACGTTGACGCCGGCAGCACCCGGCGCGACACCCGGCAGGTAGTAAAAAGCCCCGCTTGGCGGGGCTTTTTCATCAGCGAAGTCGCCGGGTGCTACTTCTTCTCTTCGAGCAGCTTCTTGTATTTCGCGACGTCGCGCGTCACCAACTGCCCGAGCACTTCGGGCGCGAGCTCGTTGGCGTCGGGCGCTACAGTGGAGAGATCGTGAAAGCGCTTCTTCACCGCCTCGCTCTCGACGGCGGTCCTGGCTGCCGCACTCAGTTTCGCGATGATCGCAGGCGGCGTGCCCTTTGGCGCAAACAGGCCGTTCCAGCCCTGTGCCTCGAATTCAGGGAGGCCCGCTTCCGACGACATCGGCAGATCGGGCAAGGTTGAAAGCCGCACCGTCGAACCCACGACCAGGCCCTTCACCAGCTTGTCGTCAATCGCCTGCGACACCGAGGCGGCCGAGTCGCAGACGCCGTCGATCTGGCCGCCGATCGCGTCCGTCAACGCAGGCGCCGCGCCGCGATAGCCGACCAGCGTGACCTCGATGCCGGCCGCGTGTTCAAAGCTTTTGCAGATCAGGTAGTTCGATGAGCCGATCCCGGCATGGCCGAGATTGACCTTGCCGGGATTCTTCTTCGCATAGGCGATGAATTCCTGCAGGTTCTTCGCCGGAAAATCCTTGCGTATCGCCACGATGCCGAAGGTCTTCGCGACGACCGCGATCGGCACGAAGGATTCCGGGGTGAACGGCAGTTTCGGATAGATCGTATAGGCCGCGGCGCTGGTGCCGGCATTGCCGATGGCGATGCTATAGCCGTCGGCTTCCGCGCGCGCCGCGCGTGTCAGCGCGGTCGAACCGCCGGCGCCCGCGACATTCTCGATCACGATCGGCTGCCCGAGCGACTTGGCCATCTCCTCGGCGACCACGCGCGCGATCACGTCGGAAGTGCCGCCGGCCGCGAACGGCACGATCATGCTGATGGGCCGTTTGGGATAGTCCTGCGCCTGGGCGGCGGACACCGCCAGCAATGCCACAAGCGCGGCCGCCAGTTTCACTGCAAATGATTTCACGCTGCTTTTTCCAGATGCGCGGCAAGGCCTGCGAACAGGCCGCGGCCGTCGGTGCAGCCCATGATGTCTTCGACGTGGTTTTCCGGATGCGGCATCATGCCGAGCACATTGCCGCGCTCGTTGACGATGCCGGCGATCGACTCCGCGGCGCCGTTGATGTTGGACTCCTCGTCGACAACGCCGTCAGCAGAGCAATAGCGATAGAGCACCCGCCCCTCGCCTACCAGACGCTTCACCGTCTCTTCGTCGGCTTCGTAATTGCCCTCGCCATGCGCGACGGGCACGCGAATGACCTGGCCGGCGTTGTAGCCGCGCGTGAACGGCGTATCCGAGCGCTCGACCCGCAGATGCACATCTTGGCAGATGAATTTCAGCCGCGCATTGCGCATCAGCACGCCGGGCAGCAAGCCCGCTTCGCAGAGAATCTGGAAGCCGTTGCAGACGCCGAGCACGAGGCCGCCGTCGGCTGCGAATTTGCGCACGGCGTCCATCACAGGCGCGCGGGCGGCGATGGCGCCGCAGCGCAGGTAATCGCCATAGGAGAACCCGCCGGGCACGACCACGAGATCGGTCCCCTTTGGCAGCGCGGTGTCGGCATGCCAGACCATCGCGGCCTCCTGGCCGGAGGCCAGCTTGAGCGCGCGCGCCATATCGCGCTCGCGATTGATTCCGGGAAAGACGAGAACGGCGGATTTCATGGCGTTACCGGGGTTTCAGGCGGTGGGACGAAACAGTGCTGGTGCGTCGCGCTGACTACATATTCTTTTCTGCCGCCGGGCGCTACCGTCAGACGCCGAACTTTGAACAGCCGCGGCATAGGGGTCCCCACCCCGCAGGAACCGCCAACGCGGCCGATTTCATGGCCTTGCCGCCACAACGGCGGGCGGGGCAAAATCCTCGATCTCCAGGACACCCACGAAATCGTTGCTATTACGGCGAGCGACCTCGAGGCCAAGGGAGGAGGAAATGACGTCGATGGCGCTGCTGCCGGCGAACATCATCTTGCGGACGATATAGACCGTCCTGTTGTCGGCTGAGCTGCCTTGATACTCCCAATGGACGGCCGGGAAGTTTTTCACATTGGCGACGCGGGTGGAAAGCAGCGAGAGATCCCGCACCCGGTTTCCCCCTTCGGCCGAAGCTTCACCCGTCTTGGTCATCTCAAGCTGGGCGCTCTCCTGCGCGAATTTCTGCAGGGCCTGCGGATCGGGGCTGCGTGTCGGGCTGGCCGACGTACGAATGCTGACGATCGACAATTCCGGACATGCCAGCGGACGGCAGCGGAAAGTCGCGCGCCTGTCGCCAAACGACTGGCTGCCGATCCATTTCTGCGGATCGGGCGACTTGTAGCGAACCCGGGTCCCCGGATGCTCCGGCCCCACGGCCGCGGTCATGCAGCCCGCAAGCCAAATCGTCGCCGCGGCCATCGCCGCCAGCCGAAACACGGCCCCCACCAATCCCATCGAAGTCCCCACCCCGCAACCTTGGCCTGCCAAGCCGGTTCTTCCAAACCTATAGTTCCGGATTGTGGAATACGCCAGTGCTTTGCCGGCAGGACTCTTATCGCGGTAGCGGAATGTCCTCGACCTGCATCGCGCCGACGAACAGGTCGCGGTTACGCCGCGCGGTCTCGCGCGATGGCGAGTAGGAGGCGATATCGACCAGCGCCGATTTCACGAACATGGTCACCTTGCTCATATAGACGGGCTCTTTGCCGCCGACGAAGCGCATCTCCTGCGCGATCGCCGGATAGCCGCGCACCTCGGTGGCCGTGCTGGAAAGCCGCTCGATCTTGCGGCCCGGCGCCAGGCTGGAGGCCGCATTCAGGTTGGCCTGTTCGACCGCCGCCGGGATATTCTGGCTGGCATATTTCGCCAACGCCTGACGGTCGGGACTTCGTGTCGGGCTGGCCGAGATCCGCGCTGTCACCTTGGAGGGCGCAGGACAGGCGAGCGGCCGGCACAAGAACTCACTGGAGCTGGTGCTGAAAAAATGCGGCTGCCTGCCCACTTCGCCACGTCGGGATTGCGGATCATGACCCTGGTAGATCCCGGCGCCTGCGCCATGGCTGGGTGAACGACAAGCGTGGCAAGGAGCGTGGCGAGGAAAGCGATCGCAGCAACCTGTAATGGAAGCCTGGGGAAGGTGCGATCGATTGCGGAAAATACGAGAACGACAGATTTCATGGCTGTTGCCGGCTGCAAGCGAGATCGTCGGCCGAGCGCCGACCAGGTAGTCCCATAACCAATTGACGCCGGGTTTGCCAGTGCTAGCGTCGCTAAAACGGCCTGCATCGCAGCCACGTTCAACAACAATCGCTCAGGGATGGAAACCATGAATGTCCCGTCGCTGGCGAGCGCCGCGACCGAGCGGATGGCGTCCGAGGGCGTCGTCGCGGCCGGTGTCTATGTCGATGGCCGCCGGATCGCCAATATCGCCATCGAGGAGGCGTCGAGCTGGCGCCGCAAGCCCGGGCACGTCGTGTGGATCGGTCTGTACGAGCCGGATCTGGCGCTGCTGAAGAGCGTGCAGCAGCAGTTCGACCTGCACGATCTCGCGATCGAGGACGCCAACCACGCCCATCAACGGCCGAAGATCGAGCAGTATGGCGACGGCCTGTTCATTGTGGCGCGAACGGCGCAACTGATCGAGGGCCGGATCGCGTTCGGCGAAACCCATTTGTTCGTCGGCGAAGGCTACCTCGTCTCGGTGCGCCATGGGGCATCGACGTCATATGCGCCGGTGCGCGAACGCTGCGAGAGCTGTCCGCGGGCGCTCGCGCGCGGTGAGGATTATATTCTCTACGCCATCCTCGATTTCATCGTCGACAACTACTCTCCCGTTCTGGAAACGATCCACGAGGAGGTCGAGGCGATCGAAGACGACGTGCTCGCCAATCCCATCACACGGAGCCAGGTCGAACGGCTCTATATGCTGCGGCGGGACCTGCTGCGGCTGCGCAATGCGATTGGACCGCTGGTGGAGGTCTGCCGCCGGCTCGAACACGACAATTTGCCGATGGTGCGTTCGACCATGCAGGCGCTGTTTCGTGACGTCACCGACCACGTCAGGACCATTCAGGAGCGCACTGACTCCATGCGCGAGGTGCTGGCGTTCGCCTTCGAGGCGAGCCTTCTGGTCGGCCCAGGCGCAGGAGACCGCCGTCTCCAAGAAGCTGGCCTCGTGGCTCGCCATCATCGCCGTGCCGACCGCGGTGGCCGCCATCTACGGGATGAATTTCAAGCACATGCCCGAACTGGAATGGGAGTTCGGATATTTCACGGTGCTCGGACTGATGCTGATCGCCTGCGGCGGATTGTATTGGCGATTCCGCCGCGCGGGATGGCTGTGAGCGGCAAAGCCCGGCCGCTCACATCCTCATCCCAGAACTTCGACCCGGTAATTCTCGATCACCGTGTTCGCCAACAGCTTGTCGGCGGCATCCTTCAACGCCGCCTCTGCCTTGGCCTTGTCGGCGCCCGAGAGCTCGATGTCGAACACCTTGCCCTGGCGGACGCTGGCGACGCCATCGACGCCGAGCGATTTCAGCGCGCCTTCGATGGCCTTGCCCTGCGGGTCGAGAATGCCTGACTTCAACGTAACGGTAACGCGTGCCTTCACGATCTCAACCTCAGCTCTTCACCAGCACCGGACCGGTACCGGCCGGACGCTCGTTCTCCATCAGGATGCCCAGACGCTTTGCCACCTCGGTATAGGCTTCCAGCAGGCCACCGAGGTCGCGGCGGAAACGGTCCTTGTCGAGCTTCTCGTTCGACTTGATATCCCACAGCCGGCATGAGTCGGGAGAGATTTCGTCGGCGACGATGATCCGCATCATCTCGTTCTCGAACAGCCGGCCGCATTCCATCTTGAAATCGACCAGACGGATGCCGATGCCGAGAAACAGCCCGGTGAGGAAGTCGTTGACGCGAATGGCGAGCGCCATGATGTCGTCGATTTCCTGCGGCGTCGCCCAGCCGAACGCGGTGATGTGCTCTTCCGACACCATGGGGTCGTTGAGCTGGTCGTTCTTGTAATAGAACTCGATGATCGAGCGCGGCAGCTGGGTGCCCTCCTCGATGCCGAGGCGCTGCGACAGCGAGCCGGCGGCGACGTTCCGCACCACCACTTCCAGCGGCACGATCTCGACCTCGCGAATCAACTGCTCGCGCATGTTGAGGCGGCGGATGAAATGGGTCGGCACCCCGATGTCGTTGAGGTGCTGAAACAGGTACTCCGAAATCCGGTTGTTGAGGACGCCCTTGCCCTCGATCACCTGGTGTTTCTTCGCATTGAACGCGGTCGCATCGTCCTTGAAGTGCTGGATCAGGGTTCCCGGCTCCGGACCTTCATACAGGACCTTGGCCTTGCCTTCATAAATGCGGCGTCGACGGCTCATTGGGATGTACCGTGTTTTGTTGAAATCCATGAAATTGGTGTGCTCCGGATGACAAGGGTTAGCGACCACGACGGAGCTGCCGTGAAGGCGAAGTCCCGAACAAAAGCGACCGGAAACAGAACAAGAACCTCGCCTGATGGCAACCTATCCGATTGGCCCATCCAGCACAATCGACCCGGCCCAATTGGGGCCAACTTATCCCGGCTGCCTGCGGCCTAACGGCCCGTTGTTTTACCGATTCGCGCCCTCTATCTAGGTAGGCGATCGGGCCGCGACAACGCCGCCTTATTTACCTTTTGCGGGGATTGGAACCGAAGAATGACCACTTTCGACAAGCGCGAGGAAGGTTTTGAGAAGAAATTCGCCCTCGACGAGGAGCAGAAGTTCAAGGCTGAGGTTCGCCGCAACAAGCTGCTCGGTCTTTGGGCAGCCGAGAAGCTCGGCCTGTCGGGCGATGCCGCCACGGCTTATTCCAAGGAAGTGGTCGCCGCCGATTTCGAGGAAGCCGGCGACAAGGACGTCCAGAACAAGGTGGTGAAGGATTTGACCGCCAAGGGCGTCGCCGTCACCGCCACCGAGGTCCGCGTCAAGATGGACGAGCTGATGGCGCAGGCCGCCGCCCAGGTGAAGGCGGGGACCTGAGCTGTAGCGAATGGGGGGTGGCGAATAGCGAATAGGAAAATTCCATTCGCTACTCGCTATTCGCCACTCGCGTCTTTGAATATTCCCTGCGAACGATCTCCATCAATCGCCGCGCCGCCGCGCTCAAAAATCCGCCGCGGCGCGTTACTGTCACGACGTCGTGGCTCGCCTTGAGATCACGCACGCCGATCGCAGCGATCGTCCCGTAGCGCAGTTCTTCCGCGGCATTGCTCTCCGACAGCAGCGCGATGCCGAGGCCGGCTTCGACCAGGCGCTTCTGCGCGGTCAGGCTGTCGACCGGCGTCCAGTCGATTTCACCCAATCCATGCGTTTGAAACAGCGCAAACACATGTGACGCGGTGATCTCGCGCCGCCCCGGCACCACGGGAAATGCGATCCAGCGCTCGCCGCTGAGATCGGCGAGCCTTGCCACACGGCGGCCGGCGCGCGGATGTTCCGGCGCGCACACCACCTGCAACCGTTCGGCAAACAGCAATTCGCAATCAAGATCGCGCGAGCGGTCGCGGTCGTAGCGCAGGCCGATGGTCGCCTCGCCGCGCCGGATCAGATCGCTGACCTCCGCGCTGGTTGCGGTGCGCAGGCTCAATTCGACCTCGGGGTGTTCCGCCGCGAAGCGTTTCAAGATCGCCGACAGCCGCCCGCCGGCCAGCGTGCCGACCACCGCGAGCGCAATCGGCCCTGAATTCGGCCGCGCCAGCGCGCGAACCGCATTCTCCGCATCCTGGGCTGCTGCGACCGCGCGCTCGGCATACGGCACCATCACCCTCCCGGCATCGCTCAGCATCGTGCGCCCCGCGATCCGCTCGAACAGCGGCACGCCGAGCTCCCGCTCCAAAAGCGCAATGCGCCGCGAGATCGCCGGCTGCGAGCGGTGCAGCACCTTTGCCGCGCTCGAAATGCCGCCGCGGCGATGAACGGTCAGGAAGGTCAGAAGCGCATCGCTGTCCATGTTTCGTCCATGCAAAAAGCTGATGATGTGTAGAGAAATAACAAATTTGGCTGATGAGAGATAGCCCGCTAGTTTCGCCGCCAGCCAGAACCGGCCAACCAACCAAGCGGAGATTGCCGATGCGAACCCAGATGGAAAAAGCCGAAGCGTTCCGCGCGCTGCATGCGCGCCCCGGCGCCTTCATCATTCCCAATCCCTGGGACGCCGGCACGGCAAAGCTGCTCGCCGCGATGGGGTTCGAGGCGCTCGCGACCACGAGCCTCGGCCTTGCCAATACGCTCGGCAGCGCCACTGTCAGCCTCGATGCCATCATCGAGAACTGCCGGATGATTGCCGACGCCACCGACCTGCCCGTCAACGCCGACCTGGAAAATTGCGGCGCCGACGATCCGAAGACCGCGGCGAAAGCGATCGCGCGCGCGGCCGAAGCAGGCTGCGTCGGCGGCTCGATCGAGGATTCGACCGGCAATCCTCGCGCGCCGATCTACGATTTCCAGCTCGCGGTCGAACGCGTGCAGGCGGCCGTCGAAGCGGCGCGTGCGCTCCCCTTCCCGTTCACGCTGACGGCGCGCGCGGAGAATTTCCTGCACGGCCGCAAAGATCTCGACGACACCATCAAGCGCCTGCAGGCGTTCGAGGCGGCTGGCGCCGACGTATTGTATTCGCCCGGCGTTCACGACATCGACACCATCCGCACCGTGGTGTCGTCGGTCGGCAAGCCGTTCAACCTGGTGATGGGCTTTGCCGACCCGACGCTGACGCTTCAGAAACTCTCCGAAGCCGGTGTCAAGCGCATCAGCGTCGGCGGCGCGATGGCCCGCTACGCGCTTGCCGCCTTCCTAAGGAGCGCCCGCGAGATGAAGGATCACGGCGCATTCACCTATGTGCGCGAGATGGCGCCGATCAAGGAAGTGCGGGCCGCGTTCAGGTGACCGGTCTCTCCCCGTCATTCCGGGGCGATGCGAAGCATCGAACTATGGTGCGCAATTGCGCACCATAGTTCGCTTCGCGCCCCCGGAATGACGGCAAGATCAAATCACCCCTCCTTGAACCCGTACTCCGGCACATTCCCGCTCGCGCCGTAATATTTGTACGGCAGGAATTTGCCCGACATCGTGATCTTGACGCGGTCGCCCTTGGGATTGGGCAGGCGCTCCATCACCATGTCGAAGTCGATCGCCGACATGATGCCGTCGCCATACTCTTCCTCGATCAGCGCCTTCCATGCCGGGCCGTTGACCATCACCAGTTCGTAGAAGCGATAGATCAAGGGATCGGTCGGCGGCATCGGCGTTCCAGTGCCGCGCATCGGAACTTCGTTGAGCATGGCGATTTCGGATTTCGAAAGCCCGAACAACTCGCCGGCATTGGCGGCCTGCGGTTTTGTCAATTTCATCTGGCCGAGAATGGCGCCTGTTATCAGCACCTCCGAATAGCCGCCGATCTTTTCGCAGATGTGTTTCCAGCTCCAGCCCTTCTCGCGCTTGATGTCGAGCAGCTTTTCGGTGAGGTCTTCGCGTTTCATGTTTGGTCTCCTTTGCTTCAATCTGGTCCGGCCCGGGCGAAAGCGCGAAGCGCATCTTTTTCCAAGAATGTCCCGGGCATCCACGTACTTGTTTGGCTAACTTTAGGAAGACGTGGATGGCCGGGACAAGCTCGGCCATGACGCCTCTATTGAATCCTCGCCTGCCGACGTAATGATGAGTTCGGGTTTGCCCGGCCGCACGGTCGGCACATTGCGCGGATCGTGATCCGTCATCGTCGCGGTAAACGTCTTGCTGCGGCTGACCAGGAAATCGACGATGTGATTGCGCAGCGCGTAGTAGAGCGGATGGCGGTGCAGATCGATGCGGCCGCGGTCCTTCGGCAGCGGATTTTCCACGATCTCGGCCAGCACGGCGCCCGGGCCGTTGGTCATCAGGAAAATCTTGTCGGCGAGATAGATCGCCTCATCGACGTCATGGGTAATCATGAACGCGGTCTGTCCGGTCTCCAGGCAGATGCGCCGCACCTCGTCCTGCAGCGTGCCGCGCGTCAGCGCGTCCAGCGCCGAGAACGGCTCGTCCATCAGCATGATTTTTGGCGTGATCGAGAGCGCGCGCGCAATGCCGACGCGCTGCTTCATGCCGCCTGACAGCTCCGACGGACGCTTGTGCTCGGAGCCGGTTAAGCCCACGAGGTCGATAAATTTCTGCGCATGCGCCTGCACGCGTGAGCGGTCCCAGTTGCGCCATTTCGAGGTCACGGCATAGGCGACGTTGCCGAGCACGGTGCGCCACGGCAGCAACGCGTGGCTCTGGAAGATCACCGCACGGTCGAGGCTGGTGCCCTCGATCGCCTGCCCGTCGACGATGACGGCGCCCTCGCTCGGCTGATCGAGACCGGCGAGAATATTCAGCACCGTCGTCTTGCCGCAGCCGGAGTGACCGATCACGCAGCCGAATTCGCCGCGGCCCATCGACAGCCACAGGTTCTCGAACACGGCGGTCGTAGCGCCATCCACACCGGGATAACGCCGCGCGATGCCTTCGATGGAAATGAATTTGTCGGTCATTACGCTATTCCGGAAACGTGACCATGCGCGTGAACCGCGCCAGGATCTGGTCGAGCAGCATGCCGACGATCCCGATCAGCAGAATCGCGATGATGACGTTGGTGATCGAGAGGTTGTTCCACTCGTTCCAGACGAAGTAGCCAATGCCGGTGCCGCCGACCAGCATCTCGGCCGCGACGATCACCAGCCAGGCGATGCCGATCGAAATCCGCATGCCGGTGAGGATCGTCGGCGCCGCCGCCGGCAGGATCACCGTGAAGGCGCGCCTGACGGTGCCGACCTCCAGTGTGCGCGCGACATTGATCCATTCCTTGCGCACCGCGGCAACGCCGAACGCGGTATTGAGCAGCATCGGCCAGACCGAGCAGATGAAAATGACAAAAATCGCCGAGATCGAGGAATCCTTGATGGTGTAGAGCGCCAGCGGCATCCAGGCGAGCGGCGAGATCGGCTTGAGGATTTGGATGAACGGGTCGATCGCCTTGCTGATCAACGGCGACATGCCGATCAGGAAGCCGAGCGGGATCGCAACAATGACGGCGAGGAAATAACCGAGGCCGACGCGGGCGATGGAATAGCCGAGCTGGATGCCGAGCCCCTTGTCGTTCGGCCCGTTGTCGTAAAACGGCTGCCTGAGGTGCTCCCACAATTTGGCGCCGACATCTGCTGGGCCCGGCATCGCCGATTTGCCCTGCGTTGCCGTCAGACCCATCAATTTTGCGTATTCCGGGCTCATCGCCGCGGTCGCGCCAGTGCCGCGCGTCGCGAGATGCCAGATGCCGAGAAACGCGGCGAACAGCACGATCGAAACGACGGCTGCGCGGAAGCGAAGGGATGATGTCATTGTGGATAGTCTCTCAGCATGTCGTCCCGCGAACGCGGGGACCCATACTCCGCGGCGCTAATAATGAAGGAAGGCCTCTAACATCGTGCCTAAAAGCGCCGACACGGCGACGCGATGAGCGCAAGTGGCGCTCACGCTGAGGTCCCCGCGTTCGCGGGGACGACAGCGGCAAACGTAGTTGGGCCCCCGCCCTCACGACGCCTTCCTGATCTTGAAGCTTGCGAGATATTCCTCCGGCTTGGCCGGATCGAACGTCTTGCCCATCACCGAAAAACTTTTGGTCGTCGTTGTCGGCGGCGTCAGGCCGGCATCTTTCATCAGCCGCGTGGCGTCGGTGGCGAGATAGACCTGCGAAGCGATGCCGGCGTAGTCGATGTCGCCCTTGATCTGCCCCCAGCGCTTCATCTGGGTCATGATCCAGACCGCGAAGGACTGCCACGGGAACGGATCGAAATCGACGCGGTTCGGCTGCTTGACGATGTTGCCGAGACCGTCGGCGAAGGTGCCGGTCAAGATCTGCTCCAGCACGATCTGCGGCTGATTGAGATAATTCGCCGGCGCGATCGCCTCCGCGATCTGCTTGCGGTTTTCCGCCTTGTGCGCGAACGCGGTCGCCTCGATGATCGATTTGAGCAGCGCGCCATAGGTGTTCGGCATCGCCGTGATGAATTCCTTCGACGCGGCGAAGGCGCAGCACGGATGGCCTTCCCAGATATCCTTGGTGAGGATGTGGATAAAGCCTGCGCCGTCGAACACCGCACGCTGGTTCATCGGATCGGGCCCGAGGAAGCCGTCGATGTTGTCGGCGCGCAGGTTGGCGACCATTTCCGGCGGCGGCACGGCGCGGATCTGCACGTCGGTATCGGGATCGATGCCGTGCTCGGCGAGATAGTAGCGCAGCAGGTAATTGTGCATCGAATAGTCGAACGGCACCGCGAACTTGAAACCCTTCCAGCTCTTCGGGTCGCGCCTGTCCTTGTGCTTCATCGCCAGCGTAATCGCCTGGCCGTTGATGTTCTCGACCGCAGGCATGGTGTAGGGCAGCGGATTGGAGCCGGCGCCCATGGTGATGGCGAGCGGCATCGGCGACAGCATGTGGGCCGCGTCATATTCCTTGTTGATGGTCTTGTCGCGGATGACCGCCCAGCCGGCAGTCTTGATGACTTCGACGTTCAGGCCGTTCTTGGCATAGAAGCCCATCGGCGCCGCCATGATGATCGGCGTGGCGCAAGTGATCGGGATGAAGCCGACCTTGAGGTCTTTCTTCTCGAGCGGCCCGCCTTGCGCGAAGGCTTCGGTCGCGGTTCTGAGCGGAAAGAATTGCGACACGGCGGCTACCGCCGTCGCTGCGCCCACCGATTTCAGAAACGCGCGCCGCGCGACGTCCTGCGGAAACATCGCGCGCATCACGGCGGAGGCGACCACGCCTTCGTAGCGCTTTTGCTCGCTCTCGGTGGCGGACTGGATCTGCAGTTGGGCGGCCTGGTGCTCGGCTTCGCTGACATGCTGGCCGCAACTGCAGCCACCGGCACGAAGACGGCGGTTGGGATCGAATGGGTTGTCGAAGGTAGACATCAGCCCTCCTGCGCGACGTTGCACCCTAATTAAGCAAGGCACATGCCAGCCGCGTCTTTGGGCGATCGCGCTGATATCGCAGGGATTTTGTGCAGATTGGCCATTACGAAAATTCGTGATACACGAAAAGTCGTAGTCGAATTACGAAATTTCGGAGTATCGACCGGATGGATCTTGCCCTCGGTTCAACCGCCCCGCCGCAGGACGTCGAACTGCGCGCCACAGCGTTCGAGTTCGCAGTCGAGCCAACGCTGCTGCTCGATCCCCATGCCGACCTGATCCTCGATGCCAATCCGGCCGCCTGCACCCTGCTCGGCTACGACCGCGCGCTGCTGCGACAAACCAAGGTCAGCGCGCTGCATAGCGGACAATTGCCGGCGCTGATCGTGTTCACGCAGGCCGTGCTCGACAAGGGCGCGTACTGGACCAACGCACTGACGCCGCGCCACGCCACCGGGCAAACGCTCAGCCTCGAATATGCCGGCTCGCTTGTGCCGGGTGACGGCCGCTCGCTGGTGCTGCTCACCATGAGCGACCTCGACGCGCGCCGCCGCCGCTATGTCGATGCGGCGGCCGAAGATCACATGCGCGGCGGGATCGCGACCTGGCAGCGGGTCGAGCGGGTGTTCCAGGATATCGAACGCGAAAACCAGTTGATCCTGCGCGCCGCCGGCGAAGGCATTTATGGCGTCAACGCAGAGGGCAAGACCACCTTCGTCAATCCGGCGGCGGAGCGCATGCTGGGCTGGGGCGCGGAAGAGCTGGTCGGAAAGGAAATCCACCCGATCGTTCATCACACCCATCATGACGGGCGGCACTATCCCGATCATGACTGCCCGATCTACGCGGCGTTTCGTGACGGCGCCGTGCACCAGGTCGAGGGCGAGGTGTTCTGGCGCAAGGACGGCACGCCGGTCTGGGTCGAATACACCTCGACGCCGATCCGCGACCGCGGCGTCGTCGTTGGCGCGGTCATCGTGTTCCGCGACGTCAGCCAAAGGCGCGAGGCCGACGAAAAGCTGCATGCGGCACTCGCCGAAGTCGATCGCCTGCGCGAGCGGTTGGAGCTGGAAAACGCCTATTTGCAGGAAGAAATCCGGATCGAGACCAACCCGCGCGGCATCATCGGCCAGAGCGAGGCGATCCAGAAGACGTTGCGCCAGGTCAAGCTGGTGGCGCCGACCTCGGCAGCCGTGATGATTTCAGGCGAATCCGGCACCGGCAAGGAACTGATCGCGCGCGCCATCCACGAGGCCAGCAGCCGCCGCGACCGCCCGCTGATCCGGGTCAACTGCGCGGCGATCCCGCGCGAACTCTTTGAAAGCGAGTTCTTCGGCCATATCAGAGGCGCCTTCACCGGCGCCATGCGCGACCGCATCGGCCGCTTCGAACTCGCCGACGGCGGCACGCTGTTTCTCGACGAGGTCGGCGAAATTCCGCTGGAGCTGCAAGGCAAGCTGTTGCGCGTGCTGCAGGAGGGCAATTTCGAACGCGTCGGCGAAGAGCGCACCCGCGCCGTCGACGTTCGCCTGATCGCCGCCACCAACCGCGATCTCAAGCAGGAGGTGCAGCGCGGAAGGTTTCGCGAAGACCTCTATTTCCGGCTCAACGTCTTTCCGGTGGAATCCGTGCCGCTGCGCGAGCGGCGCGAGGACATTCCGCTCTTGGCGCAGCACTTTTTGACGCGCGAGAGCAAGGCGCTGAAATCCGAGCTTCGATTGTCGGAAGGCGATGCGCGCAGGCTTTCGCGCTACGACTGGCCCGGCAACGTCCGCGAACTGCAGAACGTCATCGAACGCGCGGCGATCCTCGCGCAGAACGGCCGGCTGCGCATCGACCTCCCCGATTCATCCGGCGCTCAGCCCGCCCCCGGCTCGGCGCGCGTGAAGGCCGACGCCCGTCCGGCTGTTTTGACCGCCTCCGAAATGCGCGCCCACGAGCGCGCCAATATTCTCGCCGCGCTTGCGGCCTGCACCGGCAAGGTGTTCGGCCCTGGCGGTGCTGCGGAAATGCTCGATGTCAAGCCGACCACGCTGGCGTCGCGCATCAAGGCGCTGGGGATAACCCAACGTCCGCCGCGTTAGCGGCGGCCGCCGATGGCAAGCGGGGAGGCGCCGGGCAGCACGAGCGAATTGATGTCGCCCGACTGCTGGACGTAGCCAACCCCGAGGGACAGGCTGAGATTCGACGTCGGCCGGAATTCGATGCCCGCATTCACGCTATAGGCAGGCAGTGTGCCGGACTGGTTGTCGAAAGGAGCGAAAGGGCTGCCGAGGCCGGTATTGTATTTCAAGGTGTCGAAACCGGCATAGAAAGTGACGGGCAACCCGCTCGCGTTCTTGAAGCTGTAGCCGAACTGCGCTCCTTCCGTGTAGAGCGAGCCGAAATTGCCAAATGCATTCTGGCTGATGCCGCTCAAGCCGATGTCGCTGCGTTGGCTGCCGACAAAAAAGCCGTTCGGAAAATTGTAGCGCGCATAGGAAAAGCCGCCGCCTCGGTCACTGAAGTCAAAGCTCGGAAAGTTCCCGTAACTGTTAGGGCTGTCACCGGCGGCAAGGTCGCCACCGAATCCCATCGGCCAACCCGGGATCCAATAACCCACAGGGCCTGTTTGGGCGGAGGCCGCTCGCCCGCCGAGACAGAACACCACCAATACCAATGCGAGCCCTAATCTGCCTGAGAAAACCAACATCCGCGCGACCACCAACTGTCCCAATACTATACGCTCCTGACGTCAGGAACGCCAGAGTGGCGCGGTTGGATCCCGGCGTCGCCGACACCGCAGGCCTTGCCGCGGGCAATCTGTTCGGGCCTTCGAAGGTGAGGAAGCCGAAGCGGACCGGCAATGCCGCCGAGCTGGCCGCCGTCTGACGGTTGCTACAGAGACGCGAAGGCCGTGGCACCGAAAGCGCGCGCAAGCACCACGCCGCCAGCCACGATCAAGCCCACGCCCGCGGCGCGGCCAAGCCATTCGCTGCGCGGCAGCAGCCTCTCGAAGGCGACATAGATCGCGACGGCAGCGATCCAGGCGAGGTTCATGACGCCGGCAACGAAGAGCAGCGCCATCAGGAACCAGCAGCAGCCGACGCAGTAAGCGCCGTGCCGAAAGCCCATGCGCAACGCGCCCATGGCGCCCGGTTGCCAGTATTCAGAGAGAAACAGCACCGGGCTCTGGCAGTAGCGCAGGCAGGCGCGCTTGATCGGCGTCAGTTGATAGAGCCCGGCGGCAAGCAGGATCATCCCGGCGAGCAAATTGCTGGTGCTCGCCATCATGCCGGACAGCAACCCGGCCTGTTCGAGTCCCCACTGCACCGAGACCGCGACGAGGCTAAAACCTGCCCAGATCACGAGATAGCCAGCGAGAAACAGCCAGCTTGAGATAACGGGACTGTCCGCGGTCTCTTGCTTGCGCTTGATGGCGGCGAACAGCAGGACCATGGGCGCGGCGCTGGGAACCATCATCGCGATCATCATCACCCACCACATCGCGAACATGACCAATGCCTGGTCCGGCGACCACGGCTCAGGGTCCATCGGCATGTCGGCCATGCTCATGTCGATGCCGGCGCCGGCAATCAGATAGCCCCAGGAGAACGCAACCACTGTGGCTATTCCGATTGCCACGATCAGGCGATCGTGTCGCAGGGTCTGTTCAAGCGCTGAAGTGCCCGTCATGAACCCACCCGCTACTGGGCGCGTAGAGATTAGGGCGCAGCGCTAGGCCGCAACACCCTCCGGCGTCTGGACGACATTGGCGAGCGAACTATGCGTGCCCTTGGTGTCGAACTTGATGGCGCCGGTCGAGCGGATGTTGGCCGAGGCAACCTCGGCCGCCCTGTGCTCGAAGCCCTCGGGCATCACGACCTGGATGCGGTGAGGCTCTCCCGTCACCGGATTCTTGATCGGCTCGACCTCGGTCTCCAGCACGCCCTTGGCCACCATACGCGCAACGCGCCCGTCCTTGTCGAATTCGAACTCGATCGGCACGAACAACGGTTCATGCATCTTGGTCACGATCAGGCTGAGGATCTGAAACAGCGTGCCTTCGGCGGAGTTCTGGCCCGACATGATATTGAAAAGTGCTTCGCGTTGTTCCGGTGTAGCGCGCTCGTCGATGATCGGCTGCAACTGGCCATTGCCCTCATGCAGTGCCCCGGGGAAATGGACGGTAGCCGCGAAGACGAGCCCATCGAGTTTGGTCTTCTCGAAATGTCCCTTGGTGATCCGCATGCCGACCGTGCCCTTGCAATAACCTTGGGTCGGCCGGGCATTGAAATCACAGGGGCAGCCAAACGCGCAATTGCAGTTCTTGATCCATTCGCCTTCGAGACGCCAGTCGGATGTAGCCATCGCACACCTCCCGTTCGCGTATTCGATTGGACTGCAGGGGCAAGCTTATCCCGTTTGCGCGCTCGGGGACAGGGAGCGCCGGCCGGCTTGCCCGATAGGCCCGCCTAGCTGCGCGCGAGCAGCTTCGCCTCGAGCCGCACGAGTTCCGCCGCCAGATCGCGCTCGACATCGTCAACCCGCATCTCGATCACGCGGTAATCGCGTGCCTCCAGCCACGTCTTCCGCCCGGCGCGGTCGGCGACGATCGCCTCCGACTCGTTGGCGTTGACCAGTTCGATCGCCAGCCGGTGCACGAAGGAGACGAAATCCGGAATGTGGCGCCCGACAGGGGTCTGACGCTTGAATTGCCCGGCGAAGCGGCGGTCGCGGGTCAGCGCCTGCCACAGGACCCGCTCGGCATCGGTCGGGTTCCGCCGCAGCAGCCGGGCGAGCCCGCGCACGGTCGAGCTGTCACCGGGCGCCGCCGGCCCTTGCCCGTGCTCGGCCAGGAGCGCGCGCAGCCTTGTGGCCTGTTCGCCGTCGAGCACGCCGCCCTTGGTCGGCCCCTTGCGCCCTTCCGCGATCGCCATCACCACCCCGTGCAGGGTGTGCATGTCCTGCTTGGTCGGGTCCATCCGGGTAAAGATGTTGCGCAGGTTCACCAGCATGGTCTCCCGCTTTTCACGCGGGCGCAGGAATTCGACCTTGTCGAGTTCGCGGACCAGGTTGTCGAAGAAGGCCTGCATCTGGTGCTGCGAGGCCGGCTCCGACCGCTCGGGCATCGCGAAGGGCAGGTCACCGCCGGTCGACAGCTTGAACCACTCATAGCCGATCAGCAGCACCGCCTGCGCCAGGTTCAGCGAGGCAAAACCCGGATTGACCGGAAAAGTGATGATCCGGTTGGCGAGCGCCACCTCCTCGTTCTGCAGGCCGTAACGCTCGCGGCCGAACAGGATGCCGGCCCCGCCACCGCCGCCGACATGGGCCACGATCTCGGCCGCCGCTTCCACCGGGGCGACCACCGGCTTGGCCTGGTCATGGGCGCGGGCCGTCGCAGCAAACAGCAAGGTCAGGTCGGCGACCGCCTGCTCGACGGTGTCGAACAACTGCGCCTGTTCCAGAATCTGGTCGGCGCCGGCCGCCGCTCGTTGCGCGGCGATGTTCGGCCAGCCGTCGCGCGGGTTGACGATTCTCAGACGAGAAAGCGCAAAATTGCCCATCGCGCGCGCCGCCATGCCGATATTCTCACCGAGCTGCGGCTCGACGAGGATCACAACGGGTCCGGCTAAGTCCCAACCAGACTTGGTTTTATCGGTGCCCGAACCGGACATTCGTGACTTCACTTTCTGATTCAAGTTCTGGAGATTTTGGATCGGCCTGCAGAACGCCTGATCAAAACCTCATGGTTGGCCGCTTTTCACCAAAGCGGCCAGAATTCTCAAGTAAAATAACGAGGTTAGTGCGATTGTTTGGCGCCCGGTCAAAGCTTGAAAAGCGCTCCTTGCGGTGAAGTACGCTCAAATTGCCAAATCAGGACGTACCTCTTGATTTTCTGAAATTTCGAGCGAGCACAACAAGCACCAGTCGCTGGAGAACTGGCAGCGTATTCGCGCGGTGTTGAACGAGCATTGGGATCCCCTCGGCGTCGCGGACCAAGTGGCGGACTAAAGGACGCTCAGGACACATAGATGAGCTACCTGGCGGCGGACCGGCTCCAGCCTGCCGGGCGCCCTGATCTGCGGGCTGTTCGTGACCTGTGGTGGCGGGAACGGCGACCCAGGCGGCGTTCTGACCTGCGGCAATCTAATCTAAAGGATGGGCTTAAACTGCATAACGGCTTGGCTTTCGCCGGCCGGTTTGCGGTGCTATAGGCCCCGTATAATCACTCCACCCCGCCGAAACGCGCGGTTTTCCGAGAAAAGGCCCCCTCCATCATGGCAAAAATCAAGGTGTCCAACCCCGTCGTCGAACTCGATGGCGACGAGATGACCCGGATCATCTGGCAGTACATCAAGGACAAGCTGATCACCCCGTTCCTCGATGTCGAGCTTCTGTATTTTGACCTCGGAATGGAGTACCGCGACCAGACCAACGACCAGGTCACGATCGACGCCGCCAACGCCATCAAGAAGGTCGGCGTCGGCGTCAAATGCGCCACCATCACCCCCGACGAGGCCCGGGTGAAGGAATTCGGCCTGAAGGAGATGTGGAAGTCGCCGAACGGCACCATCCGCAACATCCTCGGCGGCGTGATCTTCCGCGAGCCGATCATCTGCAAGAACGTGCCGCGCCTCGTCCCCGGCTGGACCAAGCCGATCATCATCGGCCGCCACGCCTATGGCGACCAGTACCGCGCCACCGACTTCAAGTTCCCCGGCAAGGGGACGCTGTCGATGAAGTTCGTCGGCGAGGACGGTACCGTGATCGAGCGGGAAGTGTTCAAGGCCCCCGGCGCCGGCGTCGCGATGGAAATGTACAACCTCGACGATTCCATCATCGACTTCGCCCGCGCCTCGCTGAACTACGGCCTGTTGCGCGGCTATCCCGTCTACCTCTCGACCAAGAACACGATCCTGAAGGTCTATGACGGCCGCTTCAAGGACATCTTCCAGGACATCTACGACCGCGAATTCAAGAAGGAATTCGAGGCCAAGCGGCTCACCTACGAACACCGCCTGATCGACGACATGGTCGCTTCGGCGCTGAAATGGTCCGGCGGCTATGTCTGGGCCTGCAAGAACTACGACGGCGACGTGCAGTCGGATACGGTTGCCCAAGGCTACGGCTCGCTCGGCCTGATGACCTCGGTGCTGCTGACGCCCGACGGCAAGACGGTGGAAGCCGAAGCCGCCCACGGCACGGTGACCCGGCACTACCGCGAGCACCAGAAGGGCAAGGAGACCTCGACCAACTCGATCGCGTCGATCTTCGCCTGGACCCGCGGCCTGTCCCACCGCGCCAAGCTCGACAACAATCCGGAACTGGCGAAGTTCGCCGACACGCTGGAAAAGGTCTGCGTCGCGACCGTCGAGGAAGGCTACATGACCAAGGACCTCGCGCTTTTGGTCGGCGCCGACCAGCGCTGGCTGTCCACGACCGGCTTCCTCGACAAGGTTTCGGACAACCTCGCCAAGGCGATGGCGGCCTAAAGCCGCCTTTCACAACTCCCACCACATCATTGCCTCCGACAAACGCGAAGCGTTTGCGCAAGGGGGCAGAGCGACGAACAATCCATGTCTCCGTTTGGGGCACGATGGATTGTTCGGAGCCTGTCGTCGGGCGCGCGTTCGCGCGGCCCGTTGGCTCGCAGTGATAGAGCATGATCCGGAAAAGTGGACACCGGTTTTCCCTCGCGACAAACGCGGAACGCGTTTGCGCGGAGATCATGCTCAAACAAGAAGATGATCGACGAGCATGATTCAACTCAGTTGAAGCATGCTCTAGAAAACCAACGACGGAGCATTACCGTGTCGTTCCCTAAGAACGCCGTACTCACTGCCATCTTTCTCACCGGGTCGCTCGTCAACGCGACCGCCCAGACATCCCTTCCCGAGGCCATCGCAGCTCCGGGTGAAACAGCAATGCTCAGGCTGCATGCCGAAGGCGCGCAGGTCTACGAATGCAAGACCAGCGCCGACGGCGCACTCGCCTGGGCGCTTCGCGAGCCGATCGCGACGCTTTTTTTGGACGGTAAGACGGTCGGTCGGCATTATGCCGGACCGAACTGGGAGTACATCGACGGCAGCGCGGTGGTCGGCGAGGTCGTCGGCACGGCCCCAGGCACCGTCGCGAACGACATTCCCTGGCTGAAGCTCGGAGTGACTTCCCGGCGCGGCAGCGGTGTCCTCAGTCCGGCGACGACAGTGCAACGGATCAACACGGTGGGTGGAAAGCTCAATGGCGCCTGCTACAAGGCAGGCACCTATGAAAGCGTGCCCTACTCGGCCGATTACGTGTTCCTGCGCAAGGGCTGATACGACGCTACCAACCGGAGGTTTCGGACAACCTCGCCAACGCGATGGCATAATTGGCTGATAATGGTGTTGGTCCTTCGGGGCCAACACCATGGATTCATGATGCCGACTATCCGGAATACCGCACTCGCTCTGCTTCTAGCGTCGGCGTCAGTTTTCGGCGCCTCCGCCCAGACGCCTCTTCCCGACGCCATCGCGGCGCCCGGCGAAACGGTCGTGCTTACGCTCCACGCCGAGGGCGCGCAGGTCTACGAATGCAAGGCTGCCAGCGACGGCAAACTGGCCTGGGCATTCCGCGAGCCGATCGCAACCTTGCTGCTCGATGGCAAGACCGTCGGCCGGCACTACACAGGACCGAACTGGGAGCACATCGACTCCAGCGCCGTCGTCGGCAAGGCGGTCGGCAACGCGCCCGGCGCGACAGCGAACGATATCCCCTGGCTGAAGCTGACCGTGACGTCCGGGCGCGGCACCGGCATCCTCTCCGGCGTCACTACCGTGCAGCGGATCAATACGGCGGGCGGCAAGCTCGAGGGCGACTGCGACAAGGCGGGCAGCTATCGCAACGCGCCCTACTCCGCGGATTACGTGTTCCTGCGCAAGGGCTGAACGCGTTTTCCGTCATGGTCGGGACAGTTGGCGCGAAGACACGCTTCGCGCTATCGCTAACCCATCGCCACCTTGTCGCCCGCGGCCCCGTGCTCGCGTTTATCAAGCCACATCGTGCCGAGCGCGAACGCCAGCCAGCCGAAATTGTAGGCAAAGCCAACCATCAGAACGACCCAGCCGGGGATCGGTCCGACGGCGGCGCGATCGACAAATTCCGCCAGGGTCGACGCAGGCGTCGGATGGATCGCGATCTTGCCGTAATAGGCAATCACCTGGACGGCGAGAATCCAGACGTAGTTGCGACGCAGCCGCCGTCCCGCCGCGCGGACAAACGAAATGTGGTGGCGCGGCGCAGTGTAGTCGCGCCCGAGAATCACCTGCCAGCTGTCGTCGCGGGCTTCACCGGTGAATATTGGCGCGTAGAAATTCATCTCCATCCATCGAGCGCGGGCGCGCCAGACATTGAAGTAGCGATAACGTCGCGCCTCCATGCCGAGAAACACGGCGATGAGCAGGCCTACGAGCAGGAGTGGCAGGGGTGAAGCCTCCGGACTCGAAAAGGTCGTCGACAAGGCGATGCCCATTGTGACGATCGCCCAGTTGGTCGTATTGTCGAGCCGCGTTCTCCAGATCGTCGAACGGTAGACTTCGCCGCGGTAGAGATGAGCGATGGCGCCCATTTCAGCAGAATTGAACGTGTGTTGGCGGTGTGTTTCGCTGGAAGCCGTAATAGACATGGCGGCACTCCGGTTGTCCGAACCGCGGATCACCAGCGTTGACCGGGAGAGTCCATATCATCAACGCCGATGAACCTATCCGGAATTGTGAGGGCGCAACTATGCTCGCCCTGAGGCCGAATTAGCAACAGGCCGAGCAATAGAACCGTGCATCGCACTCTCCCGACCCGGCGTCCGCTGTCGGTCATTCGCTCGCTTTGGCGCCGTCAGGCCCGCCGGCCTGCACGGCGCGGCTTGCTACTTGTACTCTTCTATCTCAGCGGAGGGAGACCATCACAGTCCCGCTCATGCCAAGCACACGGGCGGCCGCAGTGGATAGGTCGATGCACCGTCCCTTCACGAACGGACCACGATCATTTATCCGGACGGTGACGCTTCGCCCGGTCGAATGCGAAGTGACTGTGACGTGAGAGCCGAATGGTCTGGCGCGATGCGCCGCGGTCATCGCGTTTGGATTCATCCGCTCGCCCGATGCGGTACGGCCGCCGCCGTAGCCATAGCGAGAAGCAGCACAGGTTTCGGCGAATGCCGGTACAGATAAGCAGGTGATCGCCATGGCGGCGCATATCGGGCGGATCATCGTCCCCTTCCAGGATCGAGGCTCAACTGCCAACTTTTCCCGTGCCTCTGGGTTCCCGCAAGAGAATCAAAATGACGAAAGCGGCACCGCATACCGCGCAACGGAATCATCTGAGCGCAGGAGAACGGCTCGTCAGAACGGGCGTGGGATCATCGTTCGATCGACCTGGAGTGCTCTGTCTGAAACCCGACGGGTCGCGGCGCTTCAAAGTTCTTCATTGACGCCCGGACAATCAGAGTCCCTACCGCTTGGCCCCAAGATACGTCGTCCATACGGCGCTGGCTAACGTCTGGGATGTCTTCCGGGCGCATGCCTTTTCGACTTCCGCCACGATCGACGACATACTGATCTTCGGCTGTGTTTGGCCACTCGCCGCGGCAACGTAATTAAGTCCCGTCCAGAAACCGTGAATCCAGACCGTCCCCTCCAATAGACGCTCTTCCGTAGACCGCCAGTGAGCGCAACTCATGCTCCCCACTCCGATCATCTCGACTGAAACCTTGGCGTCCTGCGCCGAAGCCACGCAGACCGAGGCACCGAAGACGATCGACGCCAATAGAGATCGCTTTATCATCCACCAGATCATCCTGGCACCTCTCGCCCGAACGCCAAAAATCGGCTGTCGTGTAAGTCCAGCGATCGGGTTATCTGCAGGAATGCCGCTACCAAATGATGCCCGCAACGTCCGCGGCGCCATCGCGCGTTCGATCAACGTGGATTCCCTCCAGCATCACCACGAATTTGGCTGCAGCGTGACGAATGAATGTGGCGTCAGCCTTCTACCGCTCCCATTTGCAGGCGCGATGGATGCGCCAGGATCACATCCTGCTCGGCTTGATTGGCGCGCCTCAATCGATGTCCGCTACTTCTGCACCAAATTCCGCAGCGCGTGCGATGTGCCAACAGGCAACATCGCAGGCTTGTCCTGATATGAACGAGGCCGCCAACCAAGGCGACCTCCGGGATGACCGGTGCGCGGGTGCTGCCGAGCGATGCCGGACCACTCTGCAACACCAAGAATTAGCGACCTTCAAAAGCGACCTCTACAGGTCTCGCGATATCTGCGGCAATTTCCTTCGCCTCGTTCGCCCAACTCATCCTTGTTGAGGCAAGCCTGTCTTAGTTCGCCGCACACGTCGCGCCGAACTGGCCTTTGGCAGGTCTCCCGGTATCTGCGGCAATTTCCTTCGCCCCGCTCCCCTAGCGCATCCTTGTTTTCGCAGGCACGCCGCAATTGCTCGCATTGTCCTCCTCGACCGTCGTACACTCGGACGCCTCCCGGTCCAACCTCAATCGATTGGGAAAAGGCCGAGATCGGAATTACAAAAAGAGCAGCTGCCGCTGCGGCGCCGAACGCATAGTTGCGCATTCCATTCAACATTTCCCGATCCTCCAGTTGCTATGTACGGATGAACAGAGAGGCCGCTTGGACGGCCTCACTCTTGTCGATGGAAACGGACGGAGCGGGCGTTATCGCTTCTCGCCATCGTCTCCAATGTGAGTGTGTCCTTGCGTAGGTAACTAAGCGGCGTGGAGTCGGTTCCACGGCCGGGTAGTTTCTGTTCCTGGGGGAGACCCTAAAGGGTTGATGTGAACGCCGGCCGAACGAGCAGTTCAGAGATTGTTTATTTCGAGCTCACCGAGATTCGCCTTCAGGCGCGCGACTTCCAGTCCCGGTCGCTTGCGACCGGGTCGAGCCAGCAGCATTCGGGCCGTGTTATGTGCTTATGAGTCCACGCGCTGGCTTGTCGGCGCTCAGGCGCCGGCCATCGCCTGTTCGATCGCCGACAGCGCGGCATTCGCCTTGGCGCCGTCGGGGCCGCCGGCTTGCGCCATGTCGGGCCGGCCGCCGCCGCCCTTGCCGCCGAGCGCTTCGGAACCCTTGCGCACCAGCTCCACGGCGTTGAAGCGCGCCGTGAGATCGGCAGTGACGCCGACGACGAGGCCGGCCTTGCCGTCCTCGGTGACGCCGACGATCGCGACCACACCGGAGCCGATCTGCTTCTTGCCGTCGTCGACCAGGCTCTTGAGGTCCTTGGTCTCGACGCCCTCGACCGCACGCGCCAAAAGCTTGACGCCGCCGGCTTCGCGCACGCCGCCGGCCACCGCCCCACCATCGGTTGCGCCGCCGCCCATGGCGAGCTTCTTGCGCGCGTCCGACAGATCGCGTTCGAGCTTCTTGCGCTCTTCCATTAGCGCCGCGATGCGCGCCGGCATGTCGTCGACCGAGGTGCGCAGCTCCGACGCCGCGGTCTTCGCGATCGCCATCGTATCGTTGGCGTGCTTGCGCGCATGACGCCCGGTCAGCGCCTCGATGCGCCGCACGCCGGAGGCCACCGCGCTTTCGCCGGTCACCGAAATCAGGCCGATATCGCCGGTGCGGCGCACATGGGTGCCGCCGCACAGTTCGACCGACCAGCCGAGTGCGTTCTGGCCCTGCTCGCGCGGGCCCTTCCCCATCGAGACCACACGGACCTCGTCGCCGTATTTTTCACCGAACAGGGCGCGCGCGCCGGCTTCGCGGGCATCATCCACCGCCATCAGCCGCGTCGTGACCTCGTCGTTTTCGAGCACGACTTCGTTCGCGATATCCTCGACGCGGGCGAGCTCTTCCGCCGTGATCGGTTTTGGATGCACGAAGTCGAAGCGCAGGCGGTCCGGCGCCACCAGCGAGCCACGCTGCGCGATATGGTCGCCGAGCACCTGCCGCAGCGCCTCGTGCAACAAATGCGTCGCCGAGTGATGGGCGCGGATCGATGAACGCCTGCTGTGATCGACTTCGAGCTGCAACGGAGTGCCGACTTTCAGCGTGCCCTGCTCCACCGTGCCGATGTGCACGAAGAGATCGCCGGCTTTCTTCTGGGTGTCCGTGACACGGAACTTGACGCCCTCGCCGGTCAACAGGCCGGTGTCGCCGACCTGACCGCCGGACTCCGCATAGAACGGCGTCTGGTTCAGCACGATCGCGCCGCTCTCGCCCGTCTTCAGGCTGTCGGCATCCTTGCCGTCCCTCACCAGCGCGGTCACGACGCCTTCGGCGCTCTCGGTATCGTAGCCAAGGAACTCAGTGGCGCCGAGCTTCTCGCGCAGCGGAAACCAGACGTTCTCACTTGCCGTATCGCCCGAGCCCGACCACGACGCGCGCGCCTTGGCCTTCTGCTTTTCCATCGCGTCGGTAAACGAAGCCTGATCGACGCTGATGCCACGCGACTTCAGCGCATCCTGCGTGAGATCCAGCGGGAAGCCGTAGGTGTCGTACAGCGTGAACGCGGTATCGCCGTCGAACATGTCGCCCTTCTTCAGGCCAGCGCTCTTCTCGTCGAGGATCGACAGGCCGCGCTCCAGCGTCTTGCGGAAGCGCGTCTCTTCCAGCCGCAGCGTTTCCTCGATCAGCTTTTCGGCGCGCACCAGCTCGGGATAGGCCTGGCCCATCTCGCGCACCAGCGCCCACACCAGCCGATGCATCAGCGGCTCGCGCGCGCCAAGGAGCTGCGCGTGGCGCATGGCGCGGCGCATGATCCGGCGCAGCACATAGCCGCGGCCCTCGTTGGACGGCAGCACGCCGTCGGAAATCAAAAACGACGAGGCGCGCAGATGGTCGGCGATCACGCGCAGCGAGGCCTTCTGCTCGCCTTGCGGGTCGGCGCCGGTCAATTCCGAGATCGCGCGGATCAGGGCGACGAACAGGTCGATATCGTAGTTGTCGTGCTTGCCTTGAAGAACGGCCGCGACGCGCTCCAGCCCGGCGCCGGTGTCGATCGAGGGCTTTGGCAACGGGTTGCGCTCGCCGCCCTCGAGCTGCTCGAACTGCATGAACACGAGATTCCAGATCTCGATGAAGCGGTCGCCGTCCTGCTCGGCAGATCCCGGAGGCCCGCCCCAGATCTTGTCGCCGTGATCGAAGAAGATTTCCGAGCACGGGCCGCAGGGACCGGTGTCGCCCATCTGCCAGAAATTGTCGGAACCGGCGATGCGGATGATGCGCGACTCCGGGAGCCCTGCGATCTTCTTCCAGAGATTGAAGGCCTCGTCGTCGTCGATATAGACGGTCGCCGTCAGCTTATCCTTCGGCAGGCCGAATTCCTTGGTGACCAGGTTCCAGGCAAGCTCGATCGCGCGATCCTTGAAATAATCGCCGAACGAGAAATTGCCGAGCATCTCGAAAAAGGTGTGATGCCGCGCGGTGTAGCCGACATTGTCGAGGTCGTTATGCTTGCCGCCGGCGCGCACGCATTTCTGCGAGGTGGTGGCGCGCTGGTAGGGCCGCTTCTCGACGCCGGTGAAGACGTTCTTGAACTGCACCATGCCGGCATTGGTGAACATCAGGGTCGGGTCGTTGCGCGGCACGAGCGGCGACGACGGCACGATCTCGTGGCCGTTCTCCGCAAAGAAATCCAAGAATTTCGACCTGATCTCGTTGACGCCGCTCATGTTCATCCAATCGGAAAATAGGGCCGGGTCCGGTTGCAAATAACCTTAATCTTCCGGCGGAACGCTTTTAGACAAGGCGGCCTGCGGTGTCCAGAAACTGTGCAGGCGGATCATAGGCTTGCCGCAGCACACAAGATGGGCGCGCACATCCCGTTGATAATGCTGCGGCTGCGTTGACAGGCTTGGCAGGGCTGTGTTTCCCTCTTATCTGTAAGACGTCACGTCGGGAGAGATCGGCTTAAGCGCCGGCGCCGAAGGAGCAACCGCCCCGGAAACTCTCAGGCAAACGGACCGCGTGACGAAATAGCATCTGGAAAGTGACGCCGGGCAGCTTGGGCCCAGGGCGTCCGCCGACGGGATAATACTCTCAGGCACAGCGACAGATGGGGCTTTCTTTGGGTTTTTCGGGGGTGGTCTCCGGAACCCATGAGGGCCTGACGGATGCTGGCACACGACGAATCTCCCTTTAAACGCACCCCGTTGCACGCGCTCCATCTGGCGCGCGGCGGCAAGCTGGTTCCCTTCGCGGGCTATGAGATGCCGGTGCAATACCCGGCCGGCGTGCTCAAAGAACACCTGCACACGCGAAGCGCCGCCGGGCTGTTCGACGTCTCCCATATGGGCCAGCTCGCGCTGCGTCCCAAATCAGGCCAGGTCGCGGATGCGGCGCTGGCGCTGGAGCGGCTGGTGCCGCAGGACATCGTCGCGGTGGCGCCGGGGCGGCAGCGCTACGCCCAGTTCACCAACAATGACGGCGGCATTCTCGACGATCTGATGGTGGCGAATTTCGGCGACCATCTGTTTCTGGTCGTCAATGCCGCCTGCAAGGCCGAGGACGAGGCGCACTTACGCGCGCATCTCTCCGAGACCTGCGTCATCGATTCGCTGACCGATCGCGCGCTGATCGCGCTGCAGGGGCCGAAGGCGGAATCCGCGCTGGCGAAATTTTGTGCAGACGCCTCGGCGATGCGGTTCATGGATTCCGGCCCGCGCAAGGTTGCCGGCTTCGACTGCTTCGTCTCGCGCTCCGGCTATACCGGCGAGGACGGCTTTGAGATTTCGGTTCCGGCCGGACAGGCCGAAGCGCTGGTGACGGCGCTGCTGGAAAACCCCGAGGTACTCCCGATCGGGCTCGGGGCCCGCGACAGCCTGCGGCTGGAAGCCGGCCTTTGTCTCTATGGCCACGACATCGACATCACGACGACGCCGGTCGAGGGCGCGCTGGAATGGTCGGTGCAGAAGAGCCGCCGAAATGGCGGCGCCCGGGCCGGCGGATTTCCCGGTGCGGAAAAAATCCTCTCGCAGTTTGAAAAAGGCGCATCTCGCCGCCGCGTTGGCTTGCGCCCCGAAGGCCGCGCGCCGGTGCGCGAGGGCGCGCTGCTGTTTTCGGATGCGGCTTCAAGCGAGCCGATCGGCAAGGTCACCTCGGGCGGCTTCGGCCCGAGCCTCAATGCGCCGGTCGCGATGGGCTACCTGCCGACATCGCTCGCCGCCAACGGCACCCAAATATTTGCCGAGGTTCGCGGCCAGCGCCTGCCGCTGCAGGTCGCGGCCATGCCATTCGTTCCCAACACCTACAAACGCTAGTTCTGCAAACGCTGAGGAAGCTTCATGACGACGTTGTTCACATCAGACCACGAATGGCTCCGCATCGAGGGCGATGTCGCCACCATCGGCGTCACCGATTACGCGCAGTCCCAGCTCGGCGATGTCGTGTTCGTCGAACTGCCCAAGGTCGGCCGAGCCTTGAAGAAGGCCGAAGCCGCCGCCGTGGTCGAATCGGTCAAGGCCGCCTCCGACGTCTACGCGCCGATCTCGGGCGAGGTGCTGGAGGTCAACGAAGCGCTCGCCGCCGAGCCCGCGCTGGTGAATTCCGACGCCGGCGGCAAGGCCTGGTTCTTCAAGCTCAAGATCGCCGACAAAAGCGAACTCGGCGGCCTGATGGATGAGGCCGCTTACGCCAAGCACACGGCGTGAGGTGATGAACCACTTTACGACCACACACTCACTGTCATCGCCCGGCTCGACCGGGCGACCCAGTACGCCGCGGCCTATCGGCCTAATCGCCGGCTTCCCGGCGTACTGGATGCCCCGCCTTCGCGGGGCATGACAATCAACCAGGGAAACTGCGATGAACGCGCCGCTCAAGACTACCACTGAGGCCGCCACCGATTTCGTGCGCCGGCATATCGGCCCCTCGCCCCGCGACATCAGTGCGATGCTGGACAGCGTCGGCGCGAAGAGCCTAAGCGAACTGATGGGCCAGACGCTGCCGTCCTCGATCCGGCAGAAGGCCGCACTCGATCTCGGGCCGGCGTTGAGCGAAACCGAAGCGCTGTTGCATATGCGCGAGCTGGCCGCGCAGAACCAGGTGTTCACCTCGCTGATCGGCCAGGGCTATTCCGGCACCATCCTGCCCGCGGTGATCCAGCGCAACATTCTGGAGAACCCGGCCTGGTACACGGCCTACACGCCGTATCAGCCGGAGATCAGCCAGGGCCGGCTGGAGGCGCTGTTCAACTTCCAGACCATGATCTGCGACCTCACCGGGCTCGACGTCGCCAACGCCTCGCTGCTCGATGAAGGCACGGCTGCTGCCGAAGCCATGGCGCTCGCCGAGCGCGCGGCGCAGGCGAAATCAAAATCGTTCTTCGTCGATTCAGAGGTGCATCCGCAGACGCTCGCGGTGCTGCGCACCCGCGCCGAGCCGCTGGGGTGGAATCTGATCGTTGGCGATCCCGTCACCGATCTCGACACGGCCGAAGTGTTCGGCGGCCTGTTGCAGTATCCGGGCACATCAGGCGCGGTGCGCGACCTCAGGCCCGCGATCGCAGCGCTGCGCGCCAAGGGCGCGCTTGCGGTGATCGCCGCCGATCTGCTGGCGCTGACGCTGATCGCCTCCCCCGGCGAGCTCGGCGCCGATATCGCCATCGGGTCGGCGCAGCGCTTTGGCGTGCCGATGGGCTATGGCGGCCCGCACGCGGCCTATATGTCGGTACGCGACGCGCTGAAACGCTCGCTGCCCGGCCGCATCGTAGGCCTGTCGGTGGATTCGAAGGGCGCGCCGGCCTATCGGCTGGCGCTGCAGACCCGCGAGCAGCACATCCGCCGCGAAAAGGCCACCTCCAACATCTGCACCGCGCAGGTGCTGCTGGCGGTGATCGCCTCGATGTATGCGGTTTATCACGGCCCGGAGGGGCTGACGCATATCGCGCGAACGGTGCACCGCCGCGCCGCGGTGCTGGCGGCAGGCTTGCGCAAGCTTGGCTTTGCATTGAAGAGCGAGACGTTCTTCGACACCGTGACGGTGGATGTGGGTACCAGACAAGGCGAGATCGTCGTCCGGGCGCATGCTGAAGCAATCAATCTGCGCATCGGTGAAGGCCGGCTGGGCATCGCGCTGGACGAGACCACGACGCAAGCGACCGTCGAAGCGGTGTGGCGCGCGTTCGGCGGCAAGCTGAGCTATGCCGACATCGAGGTCGGCGCGCGCGAGACGCTGCCGGCGGGGCTGAAGCGCGACAGCGCCTTCCTCACCCATCCGGTGTTCCACGCGCACCGCTCCGAGACCGAACTGCTGCGCTACATGCGCAAGCTCAGCGATCGCGACCTCGCGCTCGACCGCGCCATGATCCCGCTGGGCTCCTGCACCATGAAGCTCAACGCGACCACGGAGATGATTCCATTGACGTGGCCTGAGTTCGGCAGCCTGCATCCGTTCGCGCCGTCCGAGCAGGCCAAGGGCTATCATGTGTTGTTCAGACGGCTTGAGAAAGCGCTGTGCGACATCACCGGCTATGACGCGATCTCGCTGCAGCCGAATTCGGGCGCGCAGGGCGAATATGCCGGACTGCTCGCGATCCGGGCCTATCACGCCGCCCGCGGCGAGCCTCATCGCAAGGTGTGCCTGATCCCCTCCTCCGCCCACGGCACCAATCCGGCCTCCGCCCACATGGCCGGCATGGAGGTGGTGGTGACCGCCTGCGACGCGCGCGGCGATGTCGACGTCGACGACCTCCGCGCCAAGGCGGAGAAGCATTCGAAAAACCTCGCCGCCGTCATGATCACCTATCCCTCGACGCATGGCGTGTTCGAGGAGCACATCCGCGATATCTGCGACATCGTTCACGGCCATGGCGGCCAGGTCTATCTCGACGGCGCCAACATGAACGCGCAGGTCGGGCTGTCGCGACCCGGCGATTACGGCGCCGATGTCTCCCACCTCAATCTGCACAAGACCTTCTGCATCCCGCATGGCGGCGGCGGCCCGGGCATGGGGCCGATCGGCGTCAAGGCCCACCTCGCGCCCTATCTGTCGGGGCATCCCGCAACCGATGGCACGGAGCCGGCTTCCGTCGGGCCGGTGTCGGCGGCGCCGTTCGGCTCAGCGTCGATCCTGACGATTTCCTACATCTACATTTTGATGATGTCGGGCGAAGGATTGAGGCGCGCCACCGAGATCGCGATCCTGAACGCCAACTATATCGCGAACCGGCTCGATCCGCATTTCCCGGTGCTCTACCGGAACGCAAAAGGCCGCGTCGCCCATGAATGCATCGTCGATCCCCGTGCGCTAAAGACGACCAGCGGCGTTACCGTCGACGACATCGCCAAACGCCTGATCGACTATGGCTTCCACGCGCCGACCATGAGTTTCCCGGTGCCGGGCACGCTGATGATCGAGCCGACCGAATCGGAATCGAAGGCGGAGCTGGATCGTTTTTGCGACGCCATGATCGCGATCCGAAGCGAGATCACGGAGATCGAGGCCGGCCGCTGGAAGGTCGAGGCCTCGCCGCTGCGCCACGCCCCGCACACCGTGCACGACATCGCCGACGATGCGTGGGCCCGCGCCTATAGCCGAGCCAAGGGTTGTTTCCCCGACGGCGTCTCGCGCACGGACAAATACTGGAGCCCGGTGGGTCGGGTCGACAATGTCTATGGCGACCGCAATCTGGTGTGCTCGTGCCCGCCGGTCGCGGACTACGCGCAAGCGGCTGAGTGACGGCCGAAAGGCCGTCATTCCGGGGCGCGCTTTAGCGCGAACCTCAGATGTGCAACTACGCATCGGGGAATCTCGAGATTCCCCGATGCGTAGTTGCACATCTGAGGTCTGGTCCTTCGGACCATCCCGGAATGACGGCGCAAATAGACAAATAATTCGCGGAAACAAAACGGGCGCTGAAGACGTCGGCAACTCAACGTCCGCAGCGCCCGTCTGTCGCGTTTCAAGCCTTATCGGCCTGAAGCGTCGGAAACTTATTCCTCCGCCGGCTCCTCGCCATCGGCGTCGCGCTCGGCGGGGCCGGCGAGGATCTGCTCGGCGATCAGGCCGGAGTTCTGGCGGATCGCCGTCTCGATCTTGGCGACCATGTCGGGATTGGCCTTGAGAAACGCTTTTGAGTTCTCGCGTCCCTGCCCCAGCCGCTGGCTGTCATAGGAGAACCAGGCGCCGGATTTTTCGACGATGCCGGCCTTGACGCCGAGATCGAGGATCTCGCCCATCTTGGAGACGCCCTCGCCATACATGATGTCGAACTCGACCTGCTTGAAGGGCGGCGCCAGCTTGTTCTTCACCACCTTGACGCGGGTGGTGTTGCCGACGACTTCGTCGCGCTCCTTGATCGCGCCGATGCGGCGGATGTCGAGGCGGACGGAGGCGTAAAATTTCAAGGCATTGCCGCCGGTGGTGGTTTCCGGCGAGCCGTACATCACCCCGATCTTCATGCGGATCTGGTTGATGAAGATCACCATGGTGTTGGACTTGTTGATCGAGGCGGTGAGCTTGCGCAGCGCCTGGCTCATCAGCCGCGCCTGCAACCCCGGCAGCGCATCGCCCATCTCGCCCTCGAGTTCGGCCTTCGGCACCAGGGCGGCCACCGAGTCGACCACCAGCACGTCGACCGCGCCGGAGCGCACCAGCGTGTCGCAGATTTCCAGCGCCTGCTCGCCGGTGTCGGGCTGCGAGATCAAGAGTTCGTCGATGTTGACGCCGAGCTTGCGCGCATAGACCGGATCGAGCGCGTGTTCGGCGTCGATGAAGGCGCAGATGCCGCCCTTCTTCTGCCCTTCCGCCACCGTGTGCAGCGCCAGCGTGGTTTTGCCCGACGATTCCGGCCCATAGATTTCGACCACCCGCCCCTTCGGCAACCCGCCGACGCCGAGCGCGATATCGAGTCCAAGCGAGCCCGAGGAAATGGTCTCGATGTCCATCGAGCGGTCGTTCTTGCCCAGCTTCATCACCGAGCCCTTGCCGAACTGGCGCTCGATCTGGGAGAGCGCGGCGGACAGGGCCTTGGTCTTATCCATGGAGGATCCTTCAACGATACGCAGGGCAGTGGCGGACATAATACGTGCTCCTTATGGCGGGGATTCGCGAGCGGGACAAACGGGCGGTGGCAGGTTTCGGGATTCGATGGCGTATAGGAATCCTGTACCACCTTTGTTCCATGTTCGCAATATGTTCTTTTCGCGAAGGTCGGTACTGTCCGTATTCCGAGCCCCGTGTCCTAATTCAGAGTTAGCGGTGTCCTAATTTGTGAATTGTTCACCTGGGAACGGATCGCCCGGCGACGGCATATTAGGATCGGTATTTCCTCAAAACCCTGCGGTTAGGACCCGCAAAAAACTACGAGGTTGTGTCATGAAGCGTCGCCGTTTCAAGCAGACTCAATCCCTTGAAGAACGACTTGCCAAAGAGGCGAAGCGCCTACGCAAGGAAGCCAAATTGCTTCCACCTGGCGCTGTATGCGGAATCCGAGGCAAGGCGGCCACCGATTCCGACGGAAAGCGGTCACCGATTCCGATCGAAAGCGGCCAGCCAATCCGAACGAAGGCGGCCACCCTGTTGATAGGGTGAGACGGGGCGCGTTGTCGGCAATCTGAACGGGGCAAGGTCCTCCTTTTGCGGTCCACGCAATGGGAGGTCTGATGCCCGCCGAGAGATTGCCGATGCGGAAGATTCGAGAAGTTCTGCGCCTGAAGTATGCCTGTGGGGCGAGCGATCGGGTGATCTCCCGATCGGTCGGGATCGGCCGCACGGCGATCGCGGAGTATGTCCGCCGCGCCGCGGTGATCGGCATCACCTGGCCGATACCGGAGGAGCTCGACGACACCGCGCTGGAGCGCAAGCTGTTTGCGCCGGCTGGCTATAACCCACCGCGATCGAAGCCGCTTCCGGAGTGGGGACAGATCCATGCCGAGCTGCGCCGCCGCGGCGTGACGCTGGCGCTGCTGTGGGAGGAATACCGCGGTCATCATCCCGACGGCTACGGATACAGCCGGTTCTGCGACCTCTACGTCGAATGGCGCCACGGGGTCACGGCGACCATGCGACAGACCCACGCGGCCGGCGAAAAGCTGTTCGTGGACTTCGCCGGCGATACCATGCCGGTGTTCGACGGGCTCACCGGGGAGGTGCGCGCCGCCAAGATCTTCGTCGCGGTCATGGGAGCGTCGAATTACACCTTTGCCCAAGCCCGGTTCAGCGAGACGCTGCCCGACTGGATCGGCGCCCATGTGGATGCGCTTAGCTTCCTGGGCGGGGTGCCGAAGGCGCTCGTCTGCGACAATCTGAAGGCCGGGGTGACGGTGGTGAGCCGCTACGAGCCGGGCGTCAACCGGACCTACCAGGATCTCGCCGCCCATTACGGCACCACCATTATGCCGGCCCGGCCGCGCAAGCCGCGCGATAAGGCCAAGGTCGAGGCGGCGGTTCTTATCGTCCAGCGATGGATTTTGGCCCGGCTGCGCAACCGGCGCTTCTTCTCGCTCGCCGAGTTGAACGTCGCGATCCGCATCCTGGTCGACGAACTCAACGCCCGCCTGATGCGCAAGCTCGGTGCCAGCCGCCGCGAGTTCTTCAACACCATCGATCGTCCGGCGCTGATGCCGCTGCCGGCCGAGCCCTATCAGTACGCCGAATGGCGTCGTGCCCGCGTGGCACCGGATTACCACGTCGAAGTTCAGGGACACTTCTACTCGGTGCCATCCCGCCTGATCCGCCAGGTCGTCGAGGTGCGGGCCACCGAGGCTACCATCGAGGTGTTCCATCGCGGCACCCGCATCGCCAGCCACGCCCGCTCGGGCGTGAAGCGCCGCCACACCACGATCCCCGAGCACATGCCGAGCGCGCATCGCCGATACGCCTTCTGGACGCCGGCGCGTCTGCTGGCCGCCGCCGAGCAGATCGGTCCGTCCACGATCGCGCTGTGCGAGGCGATCATGCGGACAAAGCCGCATCCCGAGCAGGGCTTCCGATCCTGTCTCGGCATCCTGCGGTTGGAAAAGACCTATGGGACGCAACGTCTCGAAGCCGCATGCCGCCGTGGGATCAGCATCGGCTCAGCGAGCTATCGGTCGATCGCCTCGATCCTCAAGACCGGCCTGGACAAGGCCTTCCTTCCCGACACCACCCCCGACGCCGATCCCATCCAGCACGGCAACATCCGTGGCCGCGGCTACTACCACTGACCAGCAACAAGGAGACCTTATGCTCAGCAACCACACCCACGAACGTCTCGCCGCTCTCGGGCTCGCCGGCATGGCCAAGGCCTTCGATGATCAGCAACGCCAACCGGACGTCACCGCGCTGACCTTCGAGCAGCGCCTCGGCCTGATGATCGATCGCGAAGCAACCGAGCGAGAGAACAAAAGGCTCATCGTGCGCCTGAAGTTCGCCTCGCTACGGCAGACCGCAATCGTCGAAGATGTCGATCTGCGCGCTCCGCGCGGCATCGACCGCGCCTTCTTTGCCAAGCTCGTCGATGGCGATTGGATCGGCCGCAAGCAAAATTTGCTCATCACCGGGCCGACCGGCGTCGGCAAGAGCTGGATCGCCTGCGCGCTCGGCCACAAGGCATGCCGCGATAATCGATCGGTCTTATACCATCGCCTGCCAAGGCTGTTCGAAGCTCTGGCCCTTGCCCGCGGCGACGGACGCTACGCGCGGCTCCTTAAGACGCTATCGAGGGTCGATTTACTCATCCTGGATGATTGGGGCCTTGCCCCGCTTACTGGCGAGCAGCGCCGCGATCTCCTCGAAGTCGTCGACGATCGCCACCAGCGTGGATCGACCATCATCACCAGCCAGGTGCCGATCGAGCATTGGCACGAGGTCATCGCCGACCCGACCATCGCCGATGCCGTCCTCGATCGCCTCGTCCACAACGCTCACCGCCTCATCCTCAAAGGAGACAGCATGCGAAAAATAGCTGCCCAACGTGCCAATCTTGACGCCGCCAAGAAAAGCTGACCCAACTCCTCACGCCGGCAACGACACCCCGGCCGCCTTCGTCGGAACAGGTGGCCGCATTCGATCGGACCGCATGGTCGCGTTCAATCGGAATCCCTGGCCGCAATCCCCGGAATCCGCAGCTGTACGAGAGGCGCTTTTGCGCAGAGCCCGCCAAGCCGAAACCGGCTCGCATATGAGCGAATGGCTTTCGTCGCCGGGGCTTCAACCATCAAAGCACGTCTAGAAGTAAGGCTGCGTTACGTGTTCTGTTTTGACCAGACGCCCTTCCGGGGCGTGGTTCGATGCCAGGCGGCCTCTGGACCTCCATCATGATCCGGTTTTTGATTGTCGTCGCGGACCACCCCGCTTGACGCATTCATTGATTTTATTGTCCATAACCTCGACCTCGGCGTTAGCAGGTATATTGCAGTGACTGGTCGGGCTAGGGGGGAGCGCCATCCGGCAATCAGGTCCCTTCATTTCCGCGCGGACGGCGGCGCGGCATTGATAACCCAGTGACTCCGCCAGGGCGGCTCCATCCAAAGCTGCAAACGCCATACAGATTGCCGAACCTGTGATGAAACTCCTGGTTGAGAGAGACTTCATGGGCGTTGCCTCATCTTGTTGTGAGGCAGTCAAGCCTAAGCCCAAAATCAAATTGGGCCACCGTTAACTGCAAAACTGTAACTGCAAAACCGGCCACCAGGGGTCGAAACAGGCCAGCACCGCGAGGGGCGCTTTCCGCCTGCCGCCAAGCAGGGCGCGATCTCGCATTTCCCCGGCTGGAACCGTCCAACTACGCAACCATACGGAGGTGACCCGCCAAACAAGTTCTGCATATTCCCGTGTATGGGCCGACATATCCTTTTCAAATGCCCTCGGCTGGGCACCAATGTGCAGCATTGGCTTCCGGCAACCTCGCCGGAGGACGAGGCCAGTTCCAATTCCCATGTTTCCGTCATCTGCCTCGCCTGTACCCGGCTTCATTTCATCCACAAGAGAACCGGAAAACTCCTGGGCGAGGACTGACGCCGCGAACCCGGCGCACGCCTCCGGCCCTGCCCTTTTGTGCCCGGCGCCGAACGCCCGCCGGGTTCCATTTCCTGGCGCTGCCTCAAGTTCACTTTTGTACCTTTTGTCCGGAACGGATTCCGCCGCAGTGCGTAATCGGAGCGGAAGCGACTGAGAGTAACGGGTAGTAACGGGGAACCAGATTGTGGCGGGAAAAAAATATCTAACGGAACAAGCAGCAACCTTTTTGAAGTTTGCAATGGCCACCACGGATCCGGACGTCGCCGCAGGCTTTCTCGAAAAGGCCGCCGACCTTTCGGCCAGGAGTGAAGAGGCGCCGGACGCCAGCCCCCGGCCGCCTGATGTAGAGCAGCCGGAAAGCTAGCTCTCGCGATGAGGCCGCCGGACAGGGCGGCCTCATTGTTATTCATGCCCAATCGAGACCTGACGGCGTCACTTACAATTTCAGGTACAATTTTAGGCGTGCTTGCAGTTTCACCTGAACCGTCCGTCAAGACGCGCACGCTATGTCTTGCTGCATGCACATACAGGCCGCCGTTACCCACGAACCCTCCCTGCCGATGCTTCAACAGCTTGGCGCCCATCTCCTCACATGGCTCGTGAGCCTCAACCGCGCTCCGGAGCCCTCGCGGGTGCCGCCGCCGGTCCGGCCGGACGCGCCGTCGAGAACCCATATGCCACCGCGGCAGCCTTATCCAACGCGCCAGGAATAGGCGCGCGCAAGGCCCCGTTTCAGCGCGCGGATTGCCCGGCAATTTCGTCCGGGGCCGTTGAACCTTTTTCGTTCCGCCCAGACAAAATCTTGCCTGGGACATTGCATCACTCGGGGATTAGGCCTGCGCCGCCAAGCGACCATATTCCGCTTGCGCGGCGTAGTGCTTTTTGCGCGCACGGCAACGGGCCGGGAATTCGAAGGCGCGCGCGGGGTTGAAGCGCTTACAGGGGAATTTCTGCCGTGCCGGGGCGCGGCAACGATATTCGTCAGCGCATGAGCCATGGAACTTTGAGGTTCCGCTCCCGTTATGCAGAGGAACGGGAAAACGCAGCGCGCCAACTGACGTTCTGATTGGGGTTCGCACGGGCTTTTTCGGGGCTATTCCCGGCCCCTTTCCGCTCCCTTCGCCGGTCCAACCGGCGCACAAGTCTCGCATAGTTTTATAGTTGTATTGATTTATCGCAACAACCTTAAGTATGAAGGATTTGAAGCGGTTTGGGGCCGCGGCGGGATTTTATATGATTTACAAGGGCGTCGAATACACCGTGACGGCGGTCGCTCCCGGCACCTGGAGATGGCAATTCCGCATCGGCGAGAGGGTCGTCTCGGGCAAGACCGAAGCCAAGCTCAATCTGCTTGCCATCCGGCGGGTCCAGCTTCGGATCGATCGGGAGCTGAAAAAAGCGGAACGGGAATAGCCCGCTCGGCGGCCCCTTCCGCCCGGTCGCCCCAGCATATTAAAACTAAACGCGACTTATATGCACGGTAACGGGAATTGGCCCGTAAAAACCCGGGGTTGATCTTTCCCCGTGCCAGGAATCCACTCCACCTGCATTTGCGCATTCTCAGGGCCAACGGCGGCCCATTTGACGTTGGTCCATTGCCATGCCGATCTTCTTCTTCAGCGTTCGACATGGCGAGGATGCATGTGTCAACAACGACGGCGCGGAGTTTGCCGATCTCAACGCCGCCTGGAAGGAGATGACCGGCGTCTGCGGCGACATGATCGCCGACATTTCCCGAAGACTCTCCGAAAACGCCCAGTGGCAGATGGAATTGCTGGATGAATCCAGGAAGCCGGTATTCCGGATTCGCCTGGTCGCGGAGACGCTGCAGGACACCGATTGAAAAGCGCTATAGCGTTTTCGAGCGAAGCACGCTCTCGGACCTGATCCGTGGATGGACACCGGTTCGCGTCAAGAAAACGCGTCAAAACAAGAATCCAGAGCCCGGTTCTGAGAACCGGAAAGGGTCTAGGCGTGCGCCTTCTTGGCAGCGGCCTCCGACTCGCCGGCCGGCGCGACGCCCTTTCGCAGCTCCCGGGCGGAGATGAATCGGACGCCGACCAATTCGCCCCTGCGCCAGATCAACGTGCATACTCGCCGCACCTCGCCGCCCGCGGTCAGCGAAAGGCCGAACACTTTTGGCACCGCGAGGTCGCCCACGTCGAGGCAGGCGCCGTTCTCGGAAATATCGAGGATGTAGCACTCGATCCATGGCGCATCCGGCGCCGGAATCAGGAATCCCCGCTTGCGCAAGTCGATCCGTACGAACTTGCGGGCACCCAGATCTTTGCGGTCTCTCGCCATGATTTCTCCTGCGCGGGGAAATACTAGGCGGAATACCTGAATACCGAGTTATCGGAATCAGGCAAAAATCGAGGTGTTGGTTCCAATTCTGGTGCGCGCGCCGGAGGTTGCCTAATCGGCGCTCGCGAGCCGGCGCATCGTGAACTCGATGTCGCCGTCGGGCAGCTCGCGCCAGCTTTCGACCGAGCTCATATAGGCCGCCTTGGGATAGCGATCGAGAAAGTCGCGCGCCCTCGCCCTGGCCTTGTCGCGCGGCAGCGTAAAGGTCTCGCGCAGATAGCCGTCGTCCGGCTTGCGCTGGCCGGCCATCCGGCTCGCGAGATCGCGCGGACGAAAGACCATGTCGTAACTCCAGACATAGGACGACAGGTCGAATATAGGGGTAGCCGCGAACGAATCCTACTCGCCACGCGAAGCTTACTGGCTGTTGCTGCCGGTCTTGCTCTTCTTGGGCGCCGCTGCGGCCTTCGCTGAGTCCTTGTGCGCGTCGGTGCTGCGCACGGTGCCCCAGGGATCGGAAGAGGCCTTGGCGTCGGGGATCTTCCTCAAGGAATCCTTATAGGCTTTCTCCTTGATCGCATCCGCCTCCTTTTCTTCCGGTGTCTGGGATTTGAACTCCGGCATCAGGTTGATATTGGGGGTCGACATCTGTGCGTAGGCCGGCGCCATCAACAACACCACCACTGCGGCCGCGCTCAGCATTCTCATGACGCTCTCCTTTGGGACGCTGACTTTGCGTTTCCGGGAAGGATACCACCGGCTCAACCGCCTCGCCAAGCATTGGGGCCGCCAGCCTTTGGTTCGACGCGGCCACGCGCCCGAGAAGCGCGGGCCGGACTCGCAGGATTTCGTGCCATATTTGTGGCCCGCCGCCAGTGTTCCCTTCGCCGCAATGGCCACTACAATAGGCCGGCAACAAAATATCAGGCGGGAAACGGGCGTTCATGCAACAACAGCCACCAGCAACGGAATTCGGCATCGCGGAAGCCAGGCGCGTGCTTGGCGAGGTATTTGCGCCCTGGGTGATGGATCTCAATCTGTCGATCGAGCGCTTCGACTTTGCCCCATCAGGCGATGCCGTCGACTGGCAGCCGGGCGCGATCCTGCGCCTGCCGTTCTCGGAGCGGCTGTGCCGCAATGGCGGCACGGTCTCGGGCCAGGCGCTGATGGCATTCGCCGATACTTCGATGGTGATCGCCAACCTCGCCGCCAACCGCGGCTATCGTCCAATGACGACGGTCGACCAGACCACGCATTTCATGCGCGCGGTCTCGGCCTCCGACGTACTGGCCGATGCCCGCGTGGTCCGCCTCGGGCGCACCATGAGTTTTGGCCGCGTCACGCTGCTTTCCGCCACCGACAGCAAGCCGGTGGCGATGGTCTCGAGCGCGTTCGCGATGCTGTAACGAAGCGGCAGGGCGGATTAGCGAAAGCGTAATCCGCCATCGTGCGGCGCGCATCGCGGCCCTGAAAATAGAGCGTCGAGGTGAACCACATGGTTTTCTGGATAGCGAGTGTGGCTGGATTGGCGATCGCTTATCTCCTCGGTTCTACGCCCACGGGCTATCTGGCAGGGAAACTGCTCAAGGGCATTGATATCCGAGAGCATGGCTCCAAATCCATTGGGGCAACGAACGTCTTGCGAACCCTGGGGAAATGGCCTGCGTTGGCGGTGCTCCTGGTAGATGTGTTGAAAGGTGCGGCGGCGATCGTCTTTGCCCGCTGGTTTTATCCCTGGTTCTATACATTGCCGTCTGTCACGCCACCGGCAGCGCTTGATCTGCAAACCTTGATGCCTTGGGTTGTTTGTTTGGCCGGACTTGCCGTGTTGTTGGGGCATGGCCGTTCGATTTGGTTGAATTTTACAGGTGGCAAATCTGCTGCGACGGGGCTCGGCGTGCTGCTGGCGATGTCTTGGCCGGTGGGCTTAGGTGCTGCGGCGGCTTTTGGCGTTGCGCTGGCGATTGTTCGGATTGTTTCCCTTGGTTCGATGCTGGCGGCGTTGACTGCGATCGCCCTGATCTGCGGCTTGGAGCAGCCGTTGCCCTATCGGTTACTGGTGATTGCAGGCAGCATTTACGTGATTGTGCGCCATCGTGCCAACATTCAGCGGCTACTGGCTGGGACAGAGCCGCGCCTGGGCAAAGCAGCCTAGAATCGAAAGCAAACCGACGCGGATGACCCCACGTCGACGGTGTACAATGCTTGAAATGATCGACGAACCTGTCCGGGTTGCTCATGATTGTGGCTGTCCACCATTTGCCGGAAGGACATGGGCACGCTGATGCATACTTCCGGCGTAGGCGAGTTAAACCGAAAGGCTTACATCACACTTCGCAACTTGTGGCGGATGCTAGTCGTCAGGAGGCAGACGAGTTCGGAAAAGTACAGTTGGATGAACCACATCTGCTCGATCGCCAGCGGCTCGCTTTCTGCGAATGCGCGAACGCTAGATGTTTTTCAGGTGTTGTAGTCGACGCATCAAACGTCCGCTGCTGTGAAGGTTTTGTTGCAAAAGTCGGTTGTGACTGATGATGTCCGTTCACCGGGGTAGACCGGAAGTCACGTGGTCCAGAAGAATTCACGATGCCAGCGCGGTCCGGATCATCCGCGCGAGATCGGAGCTGAGGTAAGGCTTCGGCAGCAGCAGAACGCCAGCGTCGAGCCGGCCATGATGGACGATGGCGTTCTCAGTATATCCAGACGTATAAAGTATCTTGAGCTCCGGGCGCCGTTTCAGCGCCTCGGTCGCGAGCTGACGGCCGTTCAGTCCCCCGGGCATTATCACGTCCGTGAACAGCAGATCGATGCGTTCGGGACCATCAATGATTGCCAGCGCCTCGGCGGCATTGCCGGCGGCCAGCGTGTGGTACCCGAAACGGCTGATCTGCGTCACGACGTATTCGCGGACCAGCGCGTCGTCCTCGACAATCAGGATGGATTCGTCGCCGTGTTCGCCCCCCGAGATGCCAGCCTCGGCGGCCAGCGCGTCTGGGACACCCGCCGCCTCCGGCAGGTAAAGCTTCACGGCGGTGCCGTGGCCCTCTTCGCTGTAGATCTTGATATGTCCGTTCGACTGTTTGACGAAGCCGTAGACCATGCTGAGACCCAGCCCCGATCCCTTTCCGACCTCCTTGGTGGTGAAGAAGGGTTCAAACACCTTGTCGAGCAGGCTGCCGGGGATTCCCTCCCCTGTGTCGCTCACCGCGATCATGACGTAGTTGCCCGGCTTAAGCTCGCTGTTCATGCTTGCGTAATTCTCGTCGAGCACGACATTCCTGGTTTCGAGCGTCAGCTTGCCGCCATCAGGCATGGCGTCACGCGCATTCAGTGCGAGGTTAAGGATCGCAGTCGAGAGCAGACTGGGATCAATCAGGGCCGGCGCGGAATCGTGCGCCAGCATCGATTGGATTTCGATCTGTTCGCCGAGGGTCGGTCGTAGCAACCGCGCCACATCGATGACCAGAGCATTGACGTCGGTGTTGCGCGGCTGCAGCGGCTGTCGACGGGCGAAGGCCAGCAGATGCCGCGTCAGGTCGGCCCCCCTCGCTGCGGCGGCGCTAATCATATCGGTGATCTGGGCGAGATGCGGACGATCCTTGACCGCCTCGCCGAGGATTTCGATGGTTCCGGTAATTACGGTCAGAATGTTGTTGAAGTCGTGCGCAACACCACCGGTGAGTTGGCCGACGGCTTCCATCTTCTGCGCTTGCCGGACCTGGGCCTCGTTGGCCTCTATCTCCTGAAAACGTTTAACCATGGCCTCGGCCTTGCGCCGGTGTCGGATTTCCTCCTCAAGCGCCGCATTGGCCTGCTGAAGTTGCGTGCGTGACGGCTGCACCAGGATCCGCGGCAGCGACAGCAGCAGTGCCGCCGTGATCCCGACCGATATCAGCGCCAGGAAGCCTTTGGTGAGGCCTTCGATGTCGTAGGCCGGCACCCACAAAGTGAGGATCGACAGCAGGCGGGTTATCCCGCAGACCGTGACGAAGACGGCGAATGTCCCGAACACGCCGCGGAACATGAGATCGCGGCGCCGCCACACGAAGAACCCGAGGACGAACGCGGTCGCAAAGAAGGTGCCGGCGAGCATGGCGTCGGAAACGGCATTCAGCCAGATCAATTCCGGCCTCCACAGCAAGCACGCGCCATGCGGGGTGAGCGTCGACATGTCCAGAATATCCTATTTGAGTTGAGACAATGCTAGAAAGCCCGCTCGATAGGCCTTTCTCAATTCCTGCCCACTCGCATCAGGGAAGGCGAGCGACCACGCGATGGAGGCGCCGTCGAGAACGTCGATGAATTCACGCCGACTCATGGCAACTCCGTCCCGGGCTGAGGCCAATATTTTCGATACTCAGAACGATAGCACGCAGGGCCTCCGCGGCGTGGGAGATAATCCATGGTGCGCCGGCCGCCGCGGTCCCGCCTTCCCTGTCCTGACCAGCGGGTGATGTCGGGTTGTGGCCCACCTTTGAGGCATGCCCGCCTATCCTGAGAATGTCGTTCACCGGGGTAGACCGGAAGTCGCCGTGGTCCGGTCAAACCGACGCGAATGACCCAGAGCCGACAATCAGCCCGGCCGCTCGATTTTGGTTTCGCAACGAGCCGACATCATTGCAAGATCAATCCTGATCAAGCAAGCCAAGCTCGTTGAGCAACTAATCCTGCAGCAACGGAGGAGAACTCATATGGCATCATTCGTCCTTGTCCCCGGGGCAGGCGGCATGGCTTGGTATTGGCACCGCGTGGTCCCGCTTATTCGCGCGGCGGGGCACGAACCCATCGCGATCGATCTGCCTGGCGACGACAGGCACGCCGGTCTCGCGGCGTATGCGGACATCGTCATCCGCGCGATCGCGGAACGAAGCGACGTCATTCTAGTCGCTCAGTCGCTAGCGGGTTTCACGGCGCCCCTTGTTTGCGCGCGTGCGCCCGTGCGGATGGTCGTGTTCGTCAACGCGATGATCCCCGAGCCCGACGAGACCGCTGGTGCATGGTGGGGCGCAACAGGAGCGGCCGAAGCGCGAGAACAAGCTGCGGCGCGCCGCGGCTATGCGACGGAATTCGATGTGGGAACGTACTTTCTGCACGACGTGCCGCAGGACGTGCTGCGCGCCGGCCCGGAACAACCACGCGAGGAAGCTGAGACCGTTTTCGGCGAGGCTTGTCGCTTCGAGCGCTGGCCCGAAATTCCCATTCATGTTCTTGCGGGGAGAGACGACCGTTTTTTCCCGATCGAATTTCAACGGCGTGTCGCGCGTGAAAGGCTCGGAAAGGAGGTGGAGGAAATTCCCGGCGGCCACCTCGTCGCGTTGTCGAATGCGGAAGGGCTGACCGAGCGCCTTCTAGCGTATGAGAGTGGCCTGACACGCTAGTCGCTTGCCGTTGTCTTTTGAGCACAAGCCCGAATTTGCCTGATGGCCAAGACGCACCTCCGCTATCGGTCTCGCGCGCCCGATCGGCGATGTCGTTCGGCTGCGTTACAGCGTGTCAGGGGTGCGTATCGGCGACCCTTTGTCCTCGTTGCGCAGCTCTTGTTCAGCCAAGTGCCAAAATTCAGCTTCTCGACCTTCGGGCCGACCGGCTTGCTCCCAAAGCTGATACGCTCGCGCGTCGATTTCCTGTTTGCTGGGTTCAGCCACGACGTTTTCTCCGAGTTGAGCACAGCCCACCTTCAGGCGTGTCGGCGACTGACCGGCGGACTTGCCAGACCAGCATGGAGGCCTGGCCTTTCGGATTCAAGTCCACATGAAGCCGTTAGTTCCTCGCCGAGACTGCCCCATCTGATTTCGAGGAGGGCAAACAACGATGCAAACCTCGGGCGCAATGCGTCGCGAGATCGCCGCCTCATATTCAAGTCGTCGTCACCCGCCAACGGGTCGCGCGAATGCGCGCCCGATGACAGGCTCCGGCGGGTGACCCAGTATTCCAGAGACGCCAATAATCAAACCGATAAGCCGCGGCGTACTGGATCGTCCGGTCAAGCCGGACGATGACAGCGGAGAGTTGCTTGAGATTCGAATCGGAAATCCACCCTCACGCCCTCCCCACCCTGCTCCGCCGCCAGCGCCACACCAGCATCGCCATCACCACGACCACAAGCCCAACCGCGATCGCCCCGCTCATGAACCGCCCGCCGGGCCGGTCGATGGTGCGCGACCACAGCGAGGGCGCTTCGCCCGGCCGCGCCAGGCGGAACGCCACCACGCTGTCGCCGATGGTCGTGCCCGACTCCGAATGACCGCCGGCGCCGATCGCGACATATTGCTCGCCCTTCCATAGATAGGTCATGGGATTGGCGACACCCGGCACCGGCAGCCGGCCCTGCCACAGCTCCCGCCCCGATCGCGCGTCGAAGGCGCGCAAATAAGCATCCATCGCGCCGGTGAAGACGAGACCGCCGGCGGTGATCGCGACGCCGCTGACGAGCGGCGTGCCGAACGGAAAGGCGATGCCGAGCGGCGCGCGATCCTCGGTGGTGCCGACGCGGGAACGCCAGAGAATCTTGCCACCCTTCAGATCGACCGCCACCATCTCGCCCCAGGGCGGCTTGTTGCACAACAGCCCCAAGGGCGACAACGTGACCGCGCGCGTCATCGCAAACGGCGCGCCCTGCTGCCGTCCGAAATCGTGCCCGGGCGGCGGCTCGAACCCTTGCGTGGCCTCGCGCGGAATCAGTTTGACGATATGGATCGCCCGCGAAATGTTGGCGTAAAGGATCTGGTTGACGGGATCGAAGGCGGCGCCGCCCCAGTTCACGCCGCCGCCGGTCATCGGAAACACTATCGTGCCTTGCGTCGACGGCGGCGTATAGAGACCCTCGTTACGCGCCGACGCGACCTGCGCGCGGCAGGCACCGCGCTCCCAGAACGGAATCAGGCCGAACACGTCGTCGGCCGAAATCTGCTGCGACAGCAGCGGTGGCACGTGGGTTGGAAACGGCTGCGTCGGCGAGAGCTGCTCGCCTTCGGCGCCGCCTTGCGGCACCGCGCGTTCCTCCACCGGCCATACCGGCTTGCCGGTATCGCGGTCGAGCACGAATACAAATCCCTGCTTGGTCGGCTGGATCACGACGTCGCGCAGGCCTGCGCCGGTATCGATCCGCGAAAGCGTCGGCTGCGCCGGCAAATCGTAATCCCAGACATCGTGATGCACGGTTTGATACGACCAGACCCGCTCGCCGGTCTCGGCGCGCAGCGCCACGACCGAATTGGCGTAGTCGTTGTTGCCGGGCCGCTTGCCGCCCCAGAAGTCCGGGCTCGGCGAAGACGTCGGCAGGAACACCAGGCCGCGTTCCTCGTCCACCGACATCGGCGCCCAGACATTGGTGTGGCCGGCGATGATGCCGCCGTGCACCAGCGGATCAAAACTCCAGCGCGGCTGTCCGGTCCGAGCATCGAATGCCCGCACCGTGCCCGGCGGCGCCTCGACCCGGCGATTGTCCGCAATCGCGGAGCCGACAATGACGACGCCGCGGGCAATCACTGGCGCCGACGTGATCTGGAATTCGCCCGGCCACTCCAGCACACCGGTCTCCAGCCTGATCTCGCCATTGGTGCCGAAATCGGCGCAGGGAATGCCGGATCTGGCGTCGAGCGCGATCACGCGCACGTCGTTGGTGCCCATGAACACCCGCGTGCGGCAGGCGGCATTTTCAGCCCCGCGCTCGTCGACCCAATAGGCCACGCCGCGGCAAGTGTAGCGGTTGGCCGGTCGCTGCGCGGTCGAGATCTTCGGATCGTACCGCCACTTCTGCGCGCCGCTGCCGGGATCGAGCGCGATGACTTCGTTGAACGGCGAGCAGAAGATCAGGCTGTCTTCGACCAAGAGCGGCGTGGCCTGAAACTTGGTCCGCTTCATTACCTCGGGCGCGCGGGCGTCGAGATCGCCGGTACGAAACTCCCAGGCGCGGACGAGATTGCCTACATTATCAGGCGTGATCTGGTTGAGCGGCGAAAACCGCGAACCGCCGCGATCGCCGCCCCAATGCTCCCATGCGAAAGCCGGTAGCGGGATGACGGCGCAGAAGATGGCAACGAAGGAAATGAACAGACGAACCCGATTTCGCATCCTACCCCGCAAGCGCGACGCAACGCTTGCGGGATCGATTACCCTATCGCCACCTCAGTATCCACCGCGGCGGTCGCCATAGTGGCCGCCACGGCCGCCGCCAAACCCACCGAGACCGATCCCGATGCCGATGCTGACCGGCGGTCGCGATGGCTCGTACACCTCGGGCGGAGGCGGACGACGGCGAACAACCACAACCTCGTCATCCGGCTCGCGCCGACGCGGCGGCTTGCGATCGACCCGCTTCTTCGGCGGATCCGGCTCGACGCGCCTGACCGGCGCATTGACCTTCAGCGGCTGCTGCTCCGGCGGCTGCACGTTGCAGGGACATGTCGGCCCGGCCAGCGCAACGTTTTGCGGCACGGCGGCGTTGGCGGCGGCGACCGCCGGCGTGAACTCGGGACGGTTGCGCAGCCGCTGCTCCAGCTTGCGCGCGGTCGCGCTGAGATCGCTGTCGGGGAATTTCGCCAGGAAGGAGCGATATCCGGACGCGGTGTTGATGAGCACTGCGTCGTTCCACGCCACCATGCGCCGGTGCCGAACCAGCCAGTCGCGCGCGAGCCGCCCGAGCGCCGTCTGCGGGAAGAGACCGGCAAAGGCCTCATACGCCTCGTCGGTGCCGTCGGCCACAATCAGCTCGTTCGCCGCCTCGACCGGCTTGCCCTTCAGGTCGCGGGTCCACTCGGCGACCGACTTCTTCGGAGCCGCGGCAGGCTTCGGCCCGGCGACGGATGTGCCCGAAAAGCGGAAATCCTCGGTCAGCGAGGAGCTGTCCCACGGGGTCTGCCGACCTTCGGTGACCTTGTTCACCGCAAGCCGCACCCGCTTGAAAGTCTCCTCGATCGGAATGTTCTGCTCCTTGCCGGCCGCGAGCAGCGCGTTCGTATACGGGCTGTTGGAGCCGGAGCCGTCTTCCGCGACCGCGCCCGGCGACGTCGAGAACGACAGGAAGGTGCCGGGAGCGCCGATCTTCGCATCGACGATGGCAAGCCCGCTGCCGGCGGTCTTGAGGTCCGGGAATGGATTGTTGCGGCAGGCGTCGAGCATCAGGATGCGCATCTTGCTCGGCACCGACGTCAGCGTGTTCAGGATATCATTGAGGCGCACCGCCTGGATCGGAATGTCGGCTTCCCGCTTCGGATCGATGTCGATCGGAACCAGAAAATTCTCGCCGTCGATCTGCAGCCCATGGCCGGCATAAAACACCAGCGCTACGGTGTCGGCGCCCCTGGCCGCGACCTTGCCGGCGAAGTCGCTGACCGCCTCCCGCATCTGGCCTTGCGAAAGATCGGCCGCGGTCGAGACCTCGAAGCCGGAATCGGTCAGCAATTGCGTGACCGCCCTGGCGTCGTTGGCCGGATTGGGCAGCGCCGGCACCGAGCGATAGGCGGATTGGCCGATCACCAGCGCGAGGCGGCCTTCGGCAGAAGCCGACTGTGTTCCCAGAAGAACCGCCGCGGGAATCATCAACTTGAGCAGTGCGTGACGGAACATGATGCCACCTCCCGGCAATGCAGGCTACGGATTGGTCATGGCCCCGAAGCCAAAGGTTCAAGCCGGCCACGCCATGTGAGGCGTGCGAAAAGCCCGATTCAACGGCGATCTTGTCGCAGGCCCCAAGCCCCCGCGCAGTGATGTGAATCACAGTCGCGGAATCGTTATTCTGCCCAGCACTGTCCGAAACGACGTCTCCGGGGTAAAACGCCCTCGGATGCGGCGGATCGTGGTTCACATAGCGCTGATGGCGGGCGCGGCGCTGACGCTTGCGGGGTGCGGCTTTGCCGACGTCCGCTCGCCGGTGCCCGAGTTCATGCGCGCCAAGGCGCCCGAGCCGCCTGCGCTCGAGCCGGTGCCCGACGTCAAGCGCGTGCTGAAGGAGAAACTGGACGCGGTATTCACGGCGGCCTCGCAACCGACCAGTGTTCGCGTTTCCGAGCCGCGCCCCAATCTCCGCGGACCGGGCTGGACCGCCTGCGTCAAGGCCGAAGTGGTTTCGGTGACCGGCAAACCGCTGGGCACGCAAACCTATCGTGTCGAGATTTCCGGCGGCGTGATCGCCGATCGCCAAAAGGTCGAAGCCGAGGATACCTGCAATGCCGAGAGCTACGAGCCGGTCTAGCGGCTACAGGCAGCGCGTCGTCGCCCGCACCGGACAAAGCTTCAGCGCGCTCGTCAGCGAGAACAGCACCCGTGCGCCGCGGGTGGGATTATCCGGCGCGCGATAGCTGAGCGGCGCGGCAACGCCGATGTCGGCCTGCAGGCCATCGGCGAGGAAGAAGCGAACGCCGCCGCCGGCCGATGTCAGCGAAAGGCCGTCGCTCAGGCGGTAGCCGTCATTCCAGGCCACCCCGCTGTCGACGAAACTGTAGAGCTGGTAGCCGGTCAGATATTGAAGGTTCGTTTTCTGATCGAAGCGCAATTCAGCCGATCCCGCCAGACCGTTGTCGCCGCTGATCTCGGCGCTGCCATAGCCGCGTCCGAACGCGATGCCGCCGAGATAGAATTGCTGCGAGGTGAACAGCGGGCCGGACGCCGTCTGGCCGGCCGCGGCGATTTTCAGCGACCACGCATCCGACAGCGTCTGGTAGCGCGTGAACCAGAGGTTCAGCGCGGAGAATTTGCCGGACGCCCCGTCGCGCGACAGATAGTCGTCGTCGCGGTGCGAGGCGCCGAGAATGTCGAGACCCTGGCGATAATTTACCGTCAGATAATTGGCGCCGCCGAAACTGTCCTGCAGCCGGTAGTCCGACGTGAGGCTCGCGGTGCGGATGCGGTCGGCGTAAATCAGGCCGAACACATCGTTTTCGGTGGCATTGGTGAAACCGGCCGCCGCGGTGAGCGTCAGGCTCGATTTCTGCGATTGCAGCGGAGCGATGCTGCCGCGAACTTCGAACGCCTCGGTCTTGATGTTGTCGCTGTAGAGATGGCGGTAATCGCCGGGCCACACCTCGCTGTAGTAGCCCGACGCGCCGATACGGGCGCCGTCGGTGCCGACAGGCAGGTCGTAGGACAGGCGGCCGAACGCGAGCTGCCGCGGATCGCCCGGCGTGGTCGACAGGTTCAACACCAGGGAATCGCCGGGCGCGAGATAGGAGTTGAACGCCGCGGTCCCATAACTTTGCCACGGTCCGACCGACGACGAGCCCAGATTGTCGACGCCGAACGACGTGAAGAAGTGCCAGGTTTTCAAAGACAGGATCAGCCGAAAATGGCCGCTGGCGGTGCCGATCTCCTCGATCGCGGTGTCCTCGATCCGCACGCCGGGCCGTCCGTTGATCAGCAGCAACTGCCGTTCGAGCGTCGCAAGCTGCGAGGGCCGTTCAGTCAGCACGGCCTCGAGCATCGGCCGGACGCCGAACTGTTCGACGCCGTCTCCCTTCAGCGTCAGTTCCGTGATGCTGCCTTCGATGATTTGAATGCGAAGCTGGCCGCCCTGGATGTCCTGCGGAGGAACGATCGCCCGGCTGAGGTGAAAGCCTTCGGCGCGATAGACGTCGCTGACCGCGGCCGCGATAGTCGCCAGATCGGCCTGCGATACCTTTTTCCCGATGTAGGGTCGATACGTCGTCACCAGCCGGCCCTGCGGGATCGCGACGGCGCCGGCGATCGAGACGTGGCGGAGCACGAACAGAGGCTTGGGATCCCCCTGCCCCTCCGGCCGGGCGAATTGCGGCGACGGCAATCGCGGCCTCCCGTTCGCGCCCTGGCTCGATTGCTGGTCATCGAAACGTTTTTCCGTCTGCCGCGGATCATAACCCGGCTGGTTCGCCTGCTGCGCCTGCGCCGGAAGGCAGGCGATCAGGGTCCAGAGGACGAAGCCTGCGGTGCTCAGGCGGTGCCGGGATAAAGCCGCACGGGCGCACTTCCGTACAAGTACGGACGCCAAGCGCCAATCGTTAGGGGAACCCCTACCCATATGATTTTTCTTAAAATTTTATGGTCAATGAATCGTTAACGAGGCTCGCGCAGTTCACCATTCCCGCTCACTCAATGTTGAAACATTTCCGGTAATCGCCGGGACAAAGCGGCAATCGGAGAGAGTTTTCATGCGTGCGACCCCTCACGTCTCAAGAGCACTCGCGACCATGTTCGCGCTGGCGGCGGCTTCCGTCGCTTTCGCCGCTGACGGCGGCGACTGGACGGTCAGCAAATCCTCCGGCGAGGTCTGGCTCACGGGCAGCGGCGTGCAGCAGGCGGCGCTGAGACAGGAGGACGTGCTGAAGCCAGGGGACACCATCAGCACCGGCCGCACCGGGCGCGTGCTGCTGAAGCGAGGCGACGAAATGATCCTGGTTTCGCCGAATTCCGTGGTCGGCGTCCCCGCGGAGAAGAAGGAAGGACTCTCGACGACGATCAAGCAGCAGGCAGGCTCAATCCTGCTCGACGTCGAAAAGCGCAACGTCAAGCATTTCGAGGTCGAGACTCCCTACCTCGCGGCCGTGGTGAAGGGCACGCGATTCCGCGTCACCGTCAACGCGGGGAAGACCACCGTCGACGTGGTCCGCGGTCAGGTTGAAGTTGCAGATTTCAAATCGGGTCAGATCGCCCAGGTGATGGCGGGCCAACATGCGACGGCGTTCGCCAACGGCAAAACCAGCCTTTCGCTGGGCGGCACCGGCACCCTCGCTCCGATCGAACAAGGCAAGCCGCGCGCGCCGTCGGTCGAGCGCATTCCGGTGCCGCGCGGAGGCTTTACCGCAATCCGCCACGCCACGAATGGACAGGGCGTCCAGCCGTTGCGGCATGCAAGCGTGCAGCCGGCAAAGCACGGCGTCACCCGGATCTCCTCGTCAATCGGCGAAGTTCGAGTGAACTTCCATCGCGTCACTAACGGCCTCGCCCATGCCGCTACGTCTTCAGGGGGCGTGGCGCGGGGCGTGGCCGACACCAATACGGTCTGGAACTCATCCGGCTCCGACTCGGCCATCGCCAACAATGGTCAAGGAGATAATGGCAACGGCGCTGCCGCGAGTGCCGCCGGTCGAGGCAATGCAAGCGCGGTGGCGGCCGTCGCCGGAGGCAACGCCAACAGCGGCAATGGCAACAACAGCGGCAACGATAATGCCGCCAGCAGAAGCGGCAACGGAGCTAACGGGAGCGGCCGTGGCAACGGTCATGCCAACAACGGCGGCGGAAACGGAAGAGGCCACTAGCCGCATAATCAACTGCGACAGTTGGCGATCCCCGGAACCGAACGACTCCTCAAACTCGAACACCCGAATGGTGACCGCGTGAAACGATACCGGCCGCATATTTTCGTGATGATTGCGTTGGCAATCGTCCTGGCAGGCGGCTGGCACGATTCGCTTCGCCACGCATTGGCCGACCTGCGGTTCGGCTGGCAGTCGCGACAGGCCTCTGGCGATATTGTGGTGATCGCGATCGACGCATCATCGATCGACAGGATCGGCGTCTGGCCATGGCCGCGCCTGCTCCACGCCGAATTGATCCGGCAGCTTCAGAAGGCAGACGTCCAGGACATCGCACTCGATGTCGACTTCTCCACGCCCTCCGACGCGTCGTCGGACCGAAACTTTGCCGAAGCCCTCCAGGGCGCCGGCGGATCGGTCGTGCTGCCCGCCTTCCAGCAGCCCCGCACCGACAGGACGACGCTTCACGTCAATCGCCCATTGCAGCAATTCGCCGAACATTCCTGGCCGTCGCTCGTCAATGTCGAGGTCGGACCCGACGGCCTCGTCCGCCGTTACCCGTTCGGCGGGAAGCTGGACGGCAAATTCGTGCCCGCGATGGCCGCCGTGCTCGCCGGCCAATACGATGAAAAGCGCACGCCCTTTCTGATCGACTTCAGCATCCGGACCGCGGGAATCCCCAAAGTGTCCTTTGCCGACGTCCTGCGCGGCGACCCGGCGACACTGCAAAAGCTGCAGGGCAAGAAGGTCATCGTCGGCGGCACGGCGCTCGAACTCGGCGATCGCTTCAGCGTCCCGAACGGCGTGATCGTGTCCGGGCCCGTGCTGCAGACACTGGCCGCGGAATCGCTGCTGCAGAACCGCGCGCTACAATGGACTTCGCACGTCGTCACGCTGACCGGCCTCGCCTTGCTAGCCTTGCTCATGCTGTTCTCATGGCGCCGCCTTTCCGCCGGCAAGCGAGTGGCGCTGCTCGCGGCAACGGCTGTCGCCATCGAGGCAGGCGCGTTTACCCTTCAGGCCGCATTCCCGCTCATTCTCGACACGTCGCTGTTTCAGATCGCCATCATCGTCTACATCGCTGCCATCGCGCTCGACGAAATCGACATCCGCGATCTGCTCGGCAGGGTCGCCGAGAGCCGCTTTCAACGCGTGGCGATGTCGCTCGGCGACGGCCTGATCTGCACCGATTCCAATTACCTGATCACGGTCTGGAATCCCGGCGCGACGGCTATCTTCGGCTACCAGGCCGAGGAGATGATCGGCCGGCCGTTTGACTGGATTTGCGCCCGCGATGCCGATACGCCAGCTTTTTCCGTCAGGGATGCCGCAGACCTCGCCGCCGGCACGGTGATCGAGTTCGACGCACGCCGCAGCGATGGCGAGGTGTTTCCGGTCGAAGCCAGTTTCTCCGGCTGGCAGGGCACCGACGGATTTCAGTTCGGCGCGATCCTTCGCGACGTTTCGGTGCGCAAGCGCGAAGCCGAGAGAATTCGATATCTCGCGGAACATGACACGCTGACCGGCCTTATCAATCGCAATACCCTTCACGCCAAACTTGAAGCGAAGATTGCCAGAGCCGGGGCTGACGGCCGCAAGGTAGCGCTGCTGGTTATCGGCATCGACGGCTTCCAGCAGGTCAACGACATGCTCGGTCATGCCATCGGCGATCTCGTCCTTCGCGCCATTTCAGAACGGTTGACGGCGGCGATGCCGACGGCCGGCCTGATCGCGCGCCTGAGCGGAGACGAATTCGCCATCGCGGTTCCGACCAACGCTATCGGCCAAAACGTCAGTCGTTTTGCCGAGCAGATCGGTGCGGGCTTCGACGAGCCGCTGCTCGCCGGCACGCGTCACCTCCGCGTCAGGGTCAGCATCGGCGCCGCCGTCTTCCCGTCCGACGGGCGAACGGCGGCTGAACTCCTGAGCAACTCTCATCTGGCGCTGAGCCGCGCCAAGGCGACCAGCCGCGGCGGTCACGTGCTGTTCGAGGACTCGATCCGCCGCGAACTGGAAACTCGTCTGACGCTGGAAGCGGAGCTGGTGCTGGCCGCGGAGCGCCATGAATTCGAACTGTTCTACCAGCCGCAAATTCATCTGGCCGACGGCAGCCTGATCGGCGCCGAGGCCCTGATCCGCTGGCGTCATCCCGAGCGGGGCCTGGTTTCGCCGGGAGAATTCATGCCGGTTGTCAACACCTCACCGATTTCCGAACGGATAGCGGAGTGGGTTCTCGAAACCGCCTGCGCCAAGGCAGCCGCCTGGGAGCGCGCCGGACAAAAACTCCGGATCGGCGTCAACCTTTCGCCCTCCCAACTCCAGTCCGGTGACCTCGCAAGCTCGGTCGCGCAGGCTCTTGCCCGCACCGGTTTAAGTCCAACCAGCCTCGAGCTCGAAGTCACCGAAGACATCCTGCTCCACGACGAGCAGAGCGCGCTGAATACGTTCCTGAAAATTCAGGCGCTTGGCGTTCGCCTCGTGTTCGACGATTTCGGCACCGGCTTTGCGAGCCTCAGCTATCTGAAGAAATTCCCGCTCGATGGACTGAAGATCGACCGCTCTTTCGTACTCGGATTGCTGGCCAATCCCGATGACGCGGCGATCGTCAGTTCGACCATCGGGCTTAGCAAGCAACTGGGCCTCTCCGTCATCGCCGAAGGCATTGAGGACCGGGCCACGGCCGACTTCCTGGTCAGGATGGGCTGCGAAGAGGGACAGGGCTATTTCTTCGGACGGCCGATGCCGGCAAGCGAGTTCGAGGCCAAATTCCTCAACTCCCCCGCCGCCGCCGAGGTGGCGTGACGGCTGAGGCCTGATCAGGCTGAACGATCCGTTAACGCGACCGCTCAAATCCGGGCTTCGCGACAACGGTATTTTCCACCTCTGTCCGATAGCGTTGCCCCGTGAACGCGATGGTCAGATGGCACCCTCATGGCGCCGTCGGCCACATAAATCGCGAACGGGGATTCGGGGAAGTGGCTGACATTGCCGACACATCGACGGCTCGTCGTGCATCGAGCAAGGACGCGAACGTACACGCGCCAGGCGCCGGCGGGGCGCTGACGCCGCTCGCCGGCGTTTCCGCAGGCCAATGGCTCGCACTCTCGACACGCGCCGCCGAGCCGAACGGCTATTATCTGCCCGAATGGGAATTGGCGGTGAACGCTTCGGTGCGGGGCCGCGGCGACACCGACGCGCTCGGTGCGTGGCGCGATGCTTCCACCCTGATCGGCCTGGTGCCTGTGATCTCGATGTGGCGCGCCTACAAAATCCCGCTGCCCGCTTTGGTCAGCGCCGATCCCTACGGCACACTCTGCACGCCGCTGCTCGACCGCGACATGGCGGAGGAAGCGGTCACCGGCATTCTGCAGCAGGCTCGCCGGGCCGGCGCACACGCGCTGATCTTCCGCGCCACCTCGCTTGACGGCGCGGCCATGAAGGCCTTTGCCGACGTGCTGCACCGCAGCCGCATGCAGCCCGTGGTGCTGCAATCGCATGTCCGCGCCTGCCTTGACGCTACCGGTGACGCCGACGAAGTGCTGCGCGAGGCGCTGGGCGCGAAGAAACTGAAAGAACTGCGCCGTCAGCGCAATCGCCTGGCCGAACACGGCGCGATCAACTTCGACGTGGCGCGGACGCCTGCTGACGTCGCCGCCGCGATTGAACCATTCCTGGTGCTGGAGGCCAGCGGCTGGAAGGGCCAGCGCGGCACCGCGCTCAGCCAGGACGACGGCGACGCGGCCTTCATCCGTCGCGCTACCTCGGCGCTGGCCGAGACCGGCCAGTGCGAGATCGTGACGTTGCGGGCCGGCGAAACGCCGGTGGCCGCGGCAATCGTGCTGCGTCATCACGACCGCGCCTTCTACTTCAAGCTCGGCGTCGACGAGTGCTTTGCAAAATTTTCGCCCGGCGTGCAGCTGACGCTGGAATTGACCCGGTATCTCTGCGCGGATCCGGCCATTCGCCTGGTCGATTCCACCGCCGCCCCCGACCATCCCATGATCAACCCGATCTGGCGCGGACGCCTTGCGATCGGCGATGTCTTGATCCCGCTGCGGCGGGGCGATCCGGTTGTGTCGCTGATCCGCGCCGCGCTGGGCTTGCGCGGCGCGATCCGCGAGCCGGTACGCCGCATCGTTCATTTCGTCAGAGCACGGCAGGATAAATCCTGAATGAATACGCTCACCGCCATCGCGCCCGTGATTGCGGCCGATCATGACGCGCTTCGTCGCGACTTTCCGCTCAAGCCGTTTGCGATCCATCACAAGCTCGCCGGCCATCCGCTGCTGACGCTGCCGCGTATCGCGCAGCTCGCCGCCGAATTGCCGCGCGACCTGATCGAGTACAATTCCGGCAAGGTCGCAATCAGCCAGGATCCGGACGCCATTCCCTCCGTCGATCTCGATCCGGTCGAAGTGGTGAAGAGCATCGAAACCGCTGGCGCCTGGATGGTGCTCAAGCGCGTCGAGAACTCGCCGGAGTATCGATCGCTGCTGGACGACACCCTGCTGTCGGTCGCCCGCGCCCGCGGTTTCAACAGCCTGCTCGATGCCGGCTTCGAGCAGGTCGAGGGTTTTCTGTTCGTATCCTCGCCGAACTCGACCACGCCGTTCCATCTCGACAGCGAAGACAATTTCTTCGTCCACATCCACGGGGAAAAATTCTTCACGATCTTCGACAATGCCGACCGCTCGATCGTCAGTGACGACGAGATCGAGCGCTCGATGACCAAGCATCGCAACCTGAAATACGACGAGAGCTTTGCGCCGCGCGGCAACGAATTCCATTTGTTCGCCGGCGACGGCTGCTACGTACCGTATCAGTGGCCGCACTGGGTGCGGACATCAGGCTCGTTCTCGATCTCGATGGCGATCACCTGGAAGACGCGCGAAGTGCGGCGGCTGAACGATCTGCACTTCTTCAATTCGATGCTTCGCGGCATCGGCCTGCCGCAGCAGCCTCCCGGCAAACAGCCGGTGCTCGATACGCTGAAGCTCGCGTTTTATCGCTCCGTCACGTTGACCATCAAGCCGCTGCGCGCCTCGATGGCGATGCGCCGCGTGCTGCGGCGGATCGCGCTCGGCAAGCGCGCGAATTATTATCTGAAAGGCGCGTGACCTGAAGCCTTGATGAGCCAACGGGGCTACATCAAAACTTCACTGCAGCGGCGAATGCGGCGCCGGCAGCATGATGGTCGAGTGCATTTCCTCGAGGAAGCCCGGGCCCTTGCCGAGGAATTCCTGCCAGGCCGGATCCTTCATCGCGTTGCCGCGCGCTTCGGCGCGGGCGTTCAGGCTGGGATAGGCCCAGATGTGGCAGGCCTCGTTCGGCTGCCCCGCCTCGGTCGTCCACAGGCCTACGATCTTTGAATATTTCTCGCGCTCCGGCAGCACCGCAGTGAATGCATCGAGCCACAGCTTGAGGCCACCGGCAGGCTTGCCGCGATAGTTGCGGAGTTCGTAGACATTGCCCGCCGATGCCGGCGCAACCGGCGGCCGCACCGCGTTCATCAGGCGGACGTCCTGACGCACCAGCAAGGGGCGGATCAGCGGCACATACTCGCCGGTCCAGCGCGGGTTCTTCGCAAGCTCCGCCCGCATCCGCGTGCGCTCGTCGAAACTGTTGTAGCTCCACATGTGCAGGACCTGATTGAGCGGCCCGATCTCGGTCGACCAATAGCCTTCGAGCTTGCCGTAATCGTCCTTGCGGATGTCACGCGATATCGTGCTCGCGGCCTTGATCATGTCGCCTAGCGTGCCGGGCTTTACGGTGTAGGTGCGCAGTTCATAGATCATGACGCCTCCCCAAGGTTTCTTGTGCCGATGATTTCGTCCGATCGTCATGGCCGGGCTTGACCCGGCCATCCACGACTTTCTTGCCGCACCCGTGGTCAGGACGTGGATGCCCGGCACAAGGCCGGGCGAACCAGCCGCGCTCTACTCCGCAGCCTGCGCGTTGATCTCGCCGGACACCTGACGGATGGCGCGGGCGAGCTGCTCGGCAGGCTGCGCACCGGAGACGGCGTATTTCTGCGCGAACACGAAAGTCGGCACGCCCGAAATGCCCTTGTCGGAAGCCTCCTGCGCCTGGCTGGAGATCAGCGCGACATCCTCATCGGTTGCGAGACGCTTGCGGACGTCGTCGCTATCGAGGCCGACATCGGCTGCGGCCTGCACCAGCACGTTCACGTCGGTCAGATCGCCGCCATCGCGGAAATACAATTCCATCAGGCGCTGCTTCATCTCGGCGGATTTGCCCTGCGCGTCCGCCCAATGGATCAGGCGGTGACAATCGATGGTGTTGGGTTGGCGCTTTACCAGTTCGGGGCGGTAGGTCAGCCCCTCCTCGCCCGCAGCCGCCACGACGCGGCCGGCGATGCCCTTGTAGGCTTCGACCGAGCCGAATTTGGCGGTGAGATATTCGTCGCGGCTGATGCCCTCGCGCGGTACCCAGGAATTGAGGAAGAACGGCCGCCAGCGCACTTCGACGGGAACATCAGGCACCAGCGCCAGCGCATTCTCGATCCGGCGTTTTCCGATGTAGCACCAGGGGCAGACCACGTCGGAGACGATGTCGATCTTGAGGGGCTTTAAGGTGCTCATCGGGGTCTCCTCAGGGCTCATTAGAGGCTCAAAAATGATGCCCGCAAAGTAAGCCGAATGGGCCGCCGCACAAGACCGCTAACCGCATGTCTCACATCACATAACCTCCGCGGTTATTGTGGCGGTGGCCAGGGCTGCCTAGAAATCCCGCATCGATTCAACCACGGAGCCTGCAATGACCGCCATTTTCAGGCCGCATGGCCCCTGTTTCGCGCCGCCGAACAGGCGGGCGCGCCGTGGTCAGCGGATATGCTGCAGGGCAGCGCGACCACGGCGCTGATGACGCGGGGTCGAGCGAGAAGTGGGTCGGTATAAACTGCGAGTATGTAGATGGTAGAGCGAATCTTATGACGCGGATCGGTATTGCTTCGCTCCACCCATTCTACTCATCAAGTCAGCTCCGCCGCCATCTGCCGCATCCGCTCGGCGGTCAGGTCGTCGGCGGGGAAGAACGTCTCCAGCGCCAGCTCCTGCAGCGTGATGTCGACCGGCGTGCCGAACACCATGGTGGTGGAGATGAAGCTCAGCACCTCGCCGCCCGCGCTTCGCAGCTTGAAGGGGATCGCGACATTGTCCGCCGAGATAGGACCCGAGCGCGCCGGCATCCGATAGGCCTTCAGTTCCTGATACAGCTTCAGCAATTCGGGATCGGCCGTCGCCTCGCACTGCCGATGCAGTCGCTCCAGCAGATGCGCGCTCCATTCGGCGAGATTGACCGTGCGCGGCGCGAGCCCCTCCGGGTGAAAGGCGAGCCGCAGAATGTTGAAGGGCTGCCCGAGCAGATGCGGCGGGATGCCTTCGAGCAGCGGCGCCACCATGCGGTTGGCCGTCACCAGATTCCAGTGCCGGTCATAGGCCAGTGCCGGATTGGGCTCATGCGCCTTGAGGACGAGGTCGATGGCCTGCCGCGCCGATTTGAGCGCGGGATCGTCGAGCGAGCGCTGCGGAAAGGCAGGCGCAAAGCCCGCCGCGACCAGGAGCACGTTGCGTTCACGCAAGGGAACCTCCAATCGCTCGGCGAGCTTCAGCACCATTTCCCGCGACGGCGCGGCGCGGCCGGTTTCGACAAAACTGAGGTGGCGCGCGGATATCTCGGCGTCTCCGGCCAGATCGAGCTGGCTCAGATGGCGGCGCTGGCGCCATTCGCGCAGGTGATCGCCGATATGGACGGGTTGGGTTCGTTCGGCTCGCGCCGTGGCAGCATGTGCGTTCATGGTGGAAAACCTACCATGCGAATTTCACCCATTCCATTACGTCCGAGGTAATCGAAACAGGTCACGGGCCGGGTCATCCTGGGGCACAGGAGATGACCGATGCTGATACTCACCCTCTTTCGCATCGCCGCCGCGGCGATCCCGTGGACGCTCAATCTGGCCACCTGGTTGCTGGCGCGCTCGCTGAACATGCCTGAACCCGTGGTGCACGACACCGGCGTCTTCGTGTTCGTGCGGGTGCGGACGATCGAGAACAGGATCGGCAAGGCGCTCTGCCCGATGCGGCTGATGCGTCAGCTCCGGTCGCTCTTGCAGCGCTGATCCCTGTCTCGCCCAAAGTCCCCCAAGCCAAGGAGAATTGTCATGATCCATCCGTCCACATTCCTGAGCCGCGCCCTCCTCGCCGACGCCATCTTCAGCGGCGTCGCAGCGGTCGCGCTGACGCTGGGCGCCGGCGTGCTGGCACCCTTCCTCAATCTGCCGGAAGCGTTACTGCGCGAGACCGGCTTGTTCCTGATCGCCTATACGGCGTTGGTCGGCTGGCTCGCCACGCGGTCATCGGTGCCGAAGGCGCTGGTATTGCTCGTGATCGTTGGAAATGCCGCGTGGACACTGGGCAGCATCGCGCTGCTGTTCTCGGGTGCGGTGAGCCCGAACCTGCTGGGTCAAATCGTCGTCGTGGCGCAGGCGATCGCCACCGGCGTGTTTGCCGAGCTGCAGTATATCGGCATGCGCAAGAGCGGTGGTGTGGTGACGGCGTAGGCCTCAACCGTCATTGCGAGCGAAGCGAAGCAATCCATATCGCAGCATGACGGATAGATGGATTGCTTCGTCGCTTCGCTCCTCGCAATGACGAGGGCGAAGGATGGCATTCGTGGCGGCCGGGTTTCCCCTCAGCTCAACACCAACGCCGCGATCATCCCGGCAAAGGTCAGCACGAGCCCGATGACGAGCATCGGCACCAGGCTGCTGCCGGCATACGGATCGGCCTGCTCCTTGTTCGTCACGACATGTGCACGGTAAGCCATCACACTGCTCCTGTTTGATTGGACCGAAATCTTTCGCCGTTGCCGAGCATGACGCCGTGGGCGCCGGCGATGCCGAGTTCGAGGCTCGCTGCGATCCGCCGCGCCCGTTCCACGAAATGCGCTTCCGCCTGGGGCGGACAGATCTCGCGGGCGGTCTGCTCGAATAGCTCGAGCCAGCGGTCGAAATGCCCGGCATCGACCGGCAGCGGCAGATGCTTGGCCATCGGGGTGCCGTGGTAGCGGCCCGTCATCAGCGCGACCGACGACCAGAACGCGCACATCTGCTTCAGATGCGGCTCCCAATCCCTGATCCGGACCTCGAAGATCGGTCCCAGCACGGCATCCTCACGAACCCTCGCGTAGAAGCCGTGCACCATGCGCTCGATCATCGCCTCGTCAATGCCGGTCCGCTCCATGATTTCGGCCGTAAGCCGCTCACGCCGCTCCGGCCCCGCCACGATCGCTTCCATTTCTTCGCCTGCCCCTAAATAGGTATTTCAAATACCTATTTAGGCGGCTATAGATGTTTTGCAAGCAGATCTTTTGAAAGGGCTCTCATGCGCCTGACGTCGTTCACGGATTATGCCTTGCGCGCCCTGATGCGGCTGGCGGGCGAGCCGGGCCGGTCGTTCGCCACCGGCGAAATGGCGGCCGAACTCGACATTTCCCGCAACCACCTGGCCAAGGTGGTGCGCGACCTCGCCGATAGCGGCTTCATCTCGACCCAGCGCGGCGCCGGTGGCGGCTTCACGCTTGCGCGCCCGGCCCAGTCGATCACGATCGGCGAAGTGGTGCGGGCGCTTGAAGGGCCGCCGCTGGTGGAGTGTTTTCGTGAGGATGGCGGCGATTGCGTGCTGATGCCGCGCTGCCGGCTGAAGGCAAGGCTCGCCGCCGCGCGCGAGGCCTTCATGCGTGAACTCGACACCACGACGCTGGCGGAATGCGCCTATCCGGCGCGGCTCAAACGTACTCCGGCACCCGCGTGACGGTCGCAACAGGGCATCAGGACAAAACCATGAAACCAATCGAATTCGAAAATGGCGCGGTGCAGATTGACGCATCCATCGTCGCCAAAGGCCTCGGCCTGACGCTGCCCCTGCTCCAGAAGGAGATGCGCGCGGGCAAGATCACGAGTTTTGCCGAGCGCGGCGTCGATGCCGACAGCGGACGGCATCGCCTGACGTTCCTGTCCGAACACCGGCGCTTTCGCGTCGTGGTCGACGAAACCGGCGCGATCATTCAACGCTCGGCGGTCGACTTCGGCGATTCGTTGCTGCCGAAGTCGGTGCGCAAGGCTGGCGGATAAGACCGGCGGATGAGACTTCAGATAGCGGTGGGCTGCGCCTCAAGGGAGATAGCAGCGGGCTGAACCTCAAGGACCGGCGCGGGCGCGGAAACTGGCGGCTTCCTGACGCTCGATTTTTTGCCGGCAACCCTGACGCGGCTGTTGCCGTTCAGATACTTGCCGTTGAGCGACCTGCCGTTGGGTGGCTTGCCATTGAGAGACTTGCCATTGAGAGACTTGCCATTCAGGGAATGGCCGTTCAGCTTGAGCTTCTTCTTCGCGCTCCGCGCCTTCAGCTTCGCTTCAGCCTTCTCCTCCGCCTTCGCCAGTTTCTCGGCATTCTTCAGCGCCTTGCGCTCGGCCTTCGCCTTCAGGCGGGCCTTCTCCGCCCGCGCCTCGGCGCGCTGCCTCTTGCGCTTCTTTTCGCAGGCCGCGCATTTGCAGCCGATCGGCTTCAGATAGGCTTTGAAATAGTCGGTGCCGTAGTCGTAATTGATCTCCTCGCCCGGCTCGATGTTCTTGATGGCGCGGATGAAGACCTTGCGCTTGCGCGGTTTGACGTCGGATTCCGCGTTCGGCTTGCAGGCGTGGTTGATATAGCGGGCGATGTTCTTGCGCACCGAGCCGTCGATGGTCCAGCGGTCGTTCAGCTCGAACAGGTACTTGTTCTCGATCGCGTCGTCTTTTTTCTTCTTCGAATCCAGAAGCGGCCCAAAATAGCGGATAATCTTGGTGCCCTTCTTGATCGGCTTGGTGGCGAAGAGGCCAAGCCCGGTGCGGGAGCGGCCGACGCGATAGGGCTTATTCGATGGTATGGAAGGCATGACGAATGAATGACTGCGCGCTTGGGAAACGACGAATTGCGAGCCGCTCTTCTAGGACGATTCCGCGGCAAAGTCAGGTGTTTCGTACCTTTGCCATGAACCTTCCCCAGATTGCACATGTTTGACCTTGTGGGTTCCATGCGAGAAGTGCAGATGAAACGTGCCTCCCATCGGCAGCTCATCATATCGTCAGCCGCGGCCCTGATCGCTGCTGGATGTGGCCTGATTTCACCGGCTAATGCCCAAACATTCAGCGGCAGCTACACATCGACGGCGCCGAAGGATTGCCGCACCATCGGCAAGCCCGAGAACGGCAGCACGGCGCAGGTCAGGCCTTGCGAAGCGCTGATGAAGCCGGTGAGCCGGCCTGTTTTCGCCGTATTAACGTCAAAGCTTCAAGCTTGAGTGCTTAAACCTTGTCAAATCATGATATTTTGCGGCGGCATCACGCGGGGCAATAATGCAAACGAAACTTCTGGCTCTCCTCATCGCTTGCGCCGCCCTGACCGGCTGCTGCGCCTCCGGCACGGGCTGCTCGACGCAGACGGCTGGCGCACCGATCGCATGGGATGGGTTGGGAGAACCACCGACGGCAAATGACGAGCCGGGCGAGCCAAAACGGCCGGCAAAGCGAAAAACGGCCCGCAATCGCGAGATCATCCTCGGCCCGCTGAATGATGCCCCTGCCCAATCGGACGCCAAAGCGCGCTACGACGAGTGGACGCGGCAGCCCAACGAAGACGTCGAAGCCGACGCAAGGCTGGCGCGACAAACCAAGATTTGCAGGGGTTGCTGAGCGGCACGCCACGCGCAACGTCGCCGCGCAGGTCATCCCGACGCCAACGAACCCCCGTAATGCCGCCGCCCTACATCCCCGGCGGTCGCGGCACCGTCGAACGCAGCATCGCATCCAGCAGCTGGTCGACCCCGGTGCCTTCGGGCAGCCGGTGCAGGATGTCCTTCAGCCGCCCGTCGAGCAGCAGCGTAGTGAAGCCGTGCACCAGCGACCACGCCCGCGCAATCGCGGCAGCCTGGTCGAGCGACAGCGCCTCCAGCGCCTCGCCGGTGAGTTTTTCGTTGCGCCCGGCGCCGATCGCGTTCGCCAAGCCCTCGAAGGAGGCAGTAGCCGCCTCGTGTAGCGACGGCCGCGTCATGTCGAGCCGCTCGGTGCGGAACATCAGCCCGTACATGCCGGGACACGCCTGCGCGTAGGCAACATAGGCCTTGGCGCGCGCCATTGCCTTCATCAGCGGGTGGATATCGGTCTTGCCCGCCGCCGCCATGGCCTCGTTGAATCGACGGAAGCCGATCGCGGCGAGTTCGCTCAGGAGCCCGGAGAGATCGCCGAAATGATGCGTGGGCGCGGCATGTGATACGCCGGCCTCGCGCGCCACGGCCCGCAAAGTCAGGCCCGGCAACCCGTCGCGTTCCAGCACCCGCTCGGCGGCGGCGAGCAAGGCGTCGTGCAGATCGCCGTGATGATAGGGGGTCTCGCTTGCCGATCGGTGCCGCCGGCCGGCCGGCCTTTCGGCCACCGCCCTTGCCGGCCTGCGCTTCGCGGCGGGACGTTTGGTTCTGGTTTCACTCGAGGCTCTAGTCATACGAATCCTTATAGCCGCAATTTTTACACTGTAAAGATTTTGCTTGACGGCCGGCCGCAACATCCCTACTGATATCTTTACGATGTAAAGATATAAACCAGAGGAAACGTGAGATGCTCGACCAGGTGAAGACCGAGGCGGCCCGAACCAATCTGGCGCCGATCCCGATGGAATGCGACGCGCCGCATCTCAAGGTGACCGGCGAATTGCCGCGCGAGCTCAACGGCACGCTCTATCGCAACGGTCCCAATCCGCAGTTCGATGTCCCCGGCGCGCACTGGTTCGTCGGCGACGGCATGCTGCACGCCTTCCACCTGGAGAACGGCCGCGCCAGCTACCGCAACCGCTGGGTCCGCACCCCGAAATGGCTGGCCGAGCACGACGCCGGCCGCGCGCTGTTTGGCGGCTTCGGCCGCAAGCTGCCGGGTGCGCCGGCCGGAATCACCGACGATGGCGGCGTCGCCAACACCAACATCATCTTCCATGGCGGAAAGCTTCTGGCGCTCGAGGAAGGCCATCTGCCGACCGAGATCGAGCCCGACACTCTCAATCGCGTCGGCTATTGCGACTACAAGGGCGCCATCCAGGGTCCCTTCACCGCGCATCCCAAGATCGACCCCGTGACCGGCGAGATGGTGTTCTTCGGCTACAACGCCGCAGGCCCCCTGACCCCTGCCCTCTCCTTCGGATCGGTCAACGCCGCAGGCGTGGTGACGCGGTTCGATCGTTTCGACGCCCCCTATGCCAGCATGGTGCACGACTTCATCGTGACCGAAAATCATCTGCTGTTTCCGATCCTCCCCATCACCGGCAGCATGGAGCGGGCGATGCGCGGCAAGGCGCCCTATGCCTGGGAGCCGGAGAAAGGTGCATACGTCGGCGTGATGAAGCGCAACGGCTCGGCCAAGGACATCGTCTGGTTCCGCGCCGAGAGCTGCTACGTCTTCCACGTCATGAATGCGTGGGAGGAAGGCAACCGCATCATTGCCGACGTGATGCAATTCGAGGAAGCCCCGCTGTTCAACCATCCCGATGGCTCGAAGACCGACCCCGAGAAGTCGCGCGCGCGCTATTGCCGCTGGACCTTCGACCTGTCAGGCAATACCGACCGCTTCACGCAGACCTATCTCGACGATCTCACCGGCGAATTCCCGCGCATCGACGACCGCCGCGCGGGACAGGCGAACAGCCATGGCTGGTATGCCTGCGCTAACCCGGATCTGCCGATGTTCGGCGCGCTGTCCGGCATCGTCCATGTCGACGGCAAGGGCAAGCGTCTCGGCCATTATCTCTTGCCCGCCGGCGACACCATTTCGGAACCGGTGTTTGTCGAACGAAGCAGTGAGGCGAGCGACGGCGACGGCTGGCTGCTCGCCGCGGTATGGCGCGCGCAGGAGAACCGCAGCGATCTTGCCGTGTTCAACGCGCAGGACGTGGAGTCGGGGCCCGTTGCACTGGTACATCTCGGCCATCGCGTGCCCGACGGCTTTCACGGCAATTGGGTTGGCGCGGCGTAAGGTTAGCTCCGTCATTCCGGGGCATCGCGCAGGATGAACCCGGAATCTAGAGGTCATAGCTCGAGATTCCCCGATGCGCAATTGCGCATCTGAGGTTCGCGCTAACGCGCGCCCCGGAATGACCGCGTAAGTGACGATTCCGGGGAGACATTCATGCACCTGCCCTCGATCACCTCAACCTATCTCGCCATTCTCGCCCTGCTCTACACCGTGCTCGCCCTCCAGGTCGGGCGGCTGCGCCAGCGCGACCGGGCCGCGTTCGGCGACAATGGAAGCCAACAACTGCGCCGCGCGATCCGCGCGCATGCCAATTTCATCGAATACGTGCCCATCATCACGCTGATGGTGGCGATGCTGGAAATGTCCGGCCTCGCAGCCATGTGGATTCATTTGCTGATGGGCGCACTGTTGCTATCGCGACTGCTGCATCCGCTCGGCATGTATGCCGCGCCCAATACGCTGCAATTCCGCGTCGGCCGGATGGGCGGCATCACGATCACGCTCGTTTTACTGCTCGCCTGCGCCCTGATGATCCTGGCGCGCGTCATGTAGAGCCCCGAACTTACTCCCAAGCCATTGCAAATACGCCAGTTCTTTTGCTTCCGAATTTAATTTTGACACTGTAAAGATTTTTCTTGACGACTCCCGGCCTCACCCCTAGTCTATCTTTACGATGTAAAGATTAGGCCCCTGAGAGACTGCCATGACTATCTTCCTGATCCTCGCCCCGTTCGGTTCGTTCGCCCTGCTGATGCTGGTGACATCAGCCCAAATCAGCCTGTTCGCAGCGGCCGCGATCTGCCTCGCTGTCATCGGTATCGACATCGCGCGTGGCCGCTCGGTCAAGATGCTTGGCACCGGCAGCGTCGTCGTCTTCTCCGGCATTGGCGCCTACGTCACGCTGATCGACCCGAACCTGAGCAGTTCGGCCGTGAAGCTCGCAGCCGATGTCGGCGTGCTTGCGATCTCGCTGGCATCGATCGCCATCCGCAGGCCGTTCGTGCTGCAATATGCGCTGGAGGAAGTCGATGCCGCCACGGCCAGGCTGCCCGACTTTTTGAAGGCGACCTACATCATCACCTGGGCCTGGACCGGCGCTTTCGTGCTGATGATCATCGGCAACGTGCTGACGATCTATGTGCCGGGCTTGCCGCTATGGTCGGGACTTGTGATCGCGTTCGCTGCCCGCAACAGCGCCGCCTTCTTCACGGCATGGTATCCACAATATCGCAAGGCGAAGTATGGTACACCGCCTGCGAACGCCCTCCCCGGCACCAATTAAGATACCACTCCAGCCGAAACATCAGCAGCAGAGAGCAAGACGATGAAGGACGTATTCGCCAGACTGGCCGCCGATTTTTTCTCCACCATCTTGTTCATTGCGATCTACCTTGCCACCGACAACGTGCTGCTGGCGACGGGCGTCGCCATCGCCGGTGCCATCGCGCAGGTGATCTACTCGCGCATCAAGGGCAAGGAGCTCGGCTACATGACGTGGGCGAGCCTGGCGCTCGTCATCGTGCTCGGCAGCGCGACGCTGTTGACCCACGACCCCCGCTTCGTGCTGGCGAAGCCCGCGATCGGGCATTTCGCGATCGGCATCATCATGCTCAAGCGCGGCTGGATGTTGCGCTATATGCCGGCGATCGTGACACAGACCATTCCCGAATATGTCACGTTCGCGGGCTATGCCTGGGCCGGACTGTGTTTCGTGCTCGCCGCCGGCACCATCGCTGTCGCCATGACCGGCGACATGAAACTGTGGACGTTCTACGTGACGGTCGTGCTGGTCGGCGCCAAGATTGCCGCCTTCGCAATTCAATACGTCGCGTTTCGTGTTTTGGTCGGCGGCCGGCTTCGCGCTGCCGCCCAGCGCGCCTGAAAAATACGCGTCAAAAGGACGCTTGAGACGGTTGGGCTTGTATGGCGAGATAGGCTATACCGCCGATCGAGTTGAGCGGATCTCGCAAGCCATTCCGGTTTGCCGGGAAGAAATGTCGGGGAGACAAAGATGGCCGTGGACGGAAACTGGAACATCACCATGAGCACGCCGATGGGCGAGCGCAAGGCCACGCTGTCGCTGACGAGCGCGGGCGGCGCGCTGACGGGGACGCAGGGCGCCGACGGCAATTCCGGCGAAATCTTTGACGGCACCGTCAACGGCGACGACGTCGCCTGGAAGATCTCCATCACCAACCCGATGCCGCTCACGCTTGCCTTCACCGGCAAGGTTTCCGGCGACAGCATGTCCGGCGAAATGGGCATCGGCCCGATGGGCAGCTTCCCCTTCACGGGGGCGCGGGCGTAGGTTCTCCCCCTAAAACCAGATCCGCATCGGCAAGCCGTGCGCATCAACGGGCGGCGCCCCCTCGGGGACGCTGCCCGCAGGCTCGCGGGCCGCAATCGCAACCGCGCAGGCATCCAGCACATCGTCAGGCTTTGCACCGCTACGTTCGTCGGTCAGCCAGCGATCGATCTGCCGAAAGCCTGATTGCTTGAGCAGCGCGCGGCGCAGCGCAACTCCCCCGGCGGATTTCTTCGACGGCAAGGGCTCGTTGTCGTTCAATCGCAGAAACACCAGTTCGGGATGCACCTCGCGAATATCGCGAGATGGATTCGCGCGCACGAACGCGTCGACCTCCATGATCTTCACACCCAGATGCCAGAGCTGGCGGGACACCCGCTTCTGCCCGCGCCGCTGCGCCTCCCGGTTGGCATCATTGGGATCGCTGAACTCCGACCACAGCCAGCGGCGAGCGCCGGCAAAGACGCGCGACGCGTGCGGTCGCAATTTTGCGCGAGCCAGCAGGTCGCAGTAGCGTTCGCCGTGATCGCTCATCCCGATCGGGATATCGATCCCCGCTCTGTCGCAAGAACGCGACAGCGCGTCCGTGATGTCGCGATGAAAAGAGATTTCCTGCACGTCACCGTCGAGGAGAACGGCGACCCAGCCTTTGCTGAACCCGTCGAGGCCAAGCGCCCTGCAGCCCGACCTCTTGCTCACTTCGGCCGGCTGGGCACGATTGCAATCGGATTGAAGGTATAGACCGCTTCGCCATGCTGGTTGTAGGCGGTCCACTTGACCCGGGCGATTCCTTGCGGCTTCGTGCGCGACGCCGCCAATTCCACCACCTCCCCTTCGAGAAAAATGGTGTCGCCGGGCCGCACCGGCTTCAGCCAGCGCAGATCGTCGACGCCGGCGCCGAACAGCGGATGCGGCCCGAACGGGCGCGCGCTCGCGGCGAGCCGCATGGCGATCGCCGCCGTCTGCCATCCGGAGGCGGCGAGGCCCCCGAGAATGGACTTCTTGGCCGCCTCCTCATCGAGATGAAACGGCTGCGGATCGTACTCTTTGGCGAAGCGGATGATGTCCTCCTTCGACACCGTCGCCGCCTCACTCTTGAAGCGCATCCCGATCTTCAGGTCGTCGAACCACTCGATCATCGCGTCCTCGCTCACATTTCACGCCGAACGCGAACAGGTCACCCCAGATTCAATTCCTTGAAGAAGTCGTTGCCCTTGTCGTCGATGATGATGAAGGCCGGGAAATCCTCGACCTCGATGCGCCAGATCGCTTCCATGCCGAGTTCGGGATATTCCACGACCTCGACCTTCTTGATGCAGTGCTCGGCGAGGTTTGCCGCCGCACCGCCGATCGAGCCGAGATAGAAGCCGCCGTGCTTCTTGCAGGCCTCGCGCACCGCCACCGCGCGGTTGCCCTTGGCCACCATCACCATCGATCCGCCCGCCGCCTGGAACTGGTCGACGAAGGAATCCATCCGCCCCGCGGTGGTCGGGCCGAACGCGCCGGAGGCGTAGCCGTCGGGCGTCTTGGCGGGACCGGCGTAATACACCGGATGGTTCTTGAAGTAATCCGGCAACGGCTCGCCCTTCTCCAGCCGCTCGCGCAATTTGGCGTGGGCGGAATCGCGGGCCACGATCATGGTGCCGGTCATCGAGACGCGCGTCTTGATCGGATATTGCGACAGCGTCGCCAGAATTTCCTTCATCGGCTGGTTGAGGTCGATCTTGACGACCTCGCCGCCGAGCGACTGTTCCACCGCCGGCAGATACTGCGCCGGGTTATGCTCAAGCTCCTCGAGATAGACGCCGTCTTTCGTGATCTTGCCAAGCACCTGACGGTCCGCCGAGCACGATACGCCGAGCCCGATCGGCAGCGACGCGCCGTGGCGCGGCATCCGGATCACGCGCACGTCGTGGCAGAAATACTTGCCGCCGAACTGCGCGCCGACGCCGAGCGACTGCGTCATCTTCAGAATTTCCTGCTCCATCTCCAGGTCGCGGAAGGCGTTGCCATCAGCCGAGCCGTGGGTCGGCAGCGCATCGAGATAACGCGCCGAAGCCAGCTTCACCGTCTTCATGCAAAGTTCAGCCGAGGTGCCGCCGATCACGATGGCGAGGTGATATGGCGGGCACGCGGCGGTGCCGAGCGTCAGCACCTTCTCCTTCAGGAACGCCAGCAGGCGGTCCTTGGTCAGGACGGACGGCGTTGCCTGGAACAGAAAGCTCTTGTTGGCGGAACCGCCGCCCTTGGCCATGAACATGAACTTGTAGGCCGAGTCTATTTCTGAAGAGCCACCCTCGGCGTAGATCTCGCACTGCGCCGGCATGTTGTTGGCGGTGTTCTTCTCCTCATACATCGACAGCGGCGCCACCTGCGAATAGCGCAGGTTACGGCGCAAGTAAGCGTCGCGCGCGCCTTCCGAGAGCGCGGCCTCATCGTCGCCGTCGGTGATGACGTTGCAGCCCTTCTTGCCCATGATGATCGCGGTGCCGGTGTCCTGACACATCGGCAGCACGCCGCCGGCGGCGATGTTGGCGTTCTTCAGGAAGTCGAAGGCGACGAACTTGTCGTTGTCGCTGGCTTCCTTGTCTTCCAGGATTGAGCGCAACTGCTTCAGGTGTCCCGGCCGCAGGTAATGATTGATGTCACCGAAGGCTGCCTCCGACAGCGCCCGCAGCGCGTCACGTGACACGACGAGCATGTCCTTGCCGAGCACCTTTTCGACCCGCACGCCCTCGGCTGTAATCTTCTTGTAGGGCGTTATGTCCGGCCCCAGCGGAAACAGCGGCGTATGCTTGTAGGGCGGAACGGGTTTCTGGTCGGGAAAAGCAGTCGGGGCGTTCATGTCGATATCTCGGGTTGGAGCCGGCGGCGGCCCAAACGGCGCCGCCGCAGTAGACCCGTTCTAAGCATTTTTCGAGCAAAAGGAAGGTTTTGCTTGCCCGCCAGATGCGGCCGAAGCCGGTCAATACGGCCGCCAATCGCCGTTGAACCGTTCCGGGCCCTCTTCAGACAAATCGGAGATTTCCAATGCTCCCTGAACCGATAGCGATCGTAATGAACTCCGCCACCCCATTGCCTGACGCAGCCCCTGTCCCGGTTCGCGCGCCGCGGCTGCTCGGACTCTATCTGCTTCTGATCATCGTTGCCGCGATCGAAGCCTTCGACGGGCTTTCGCACGCGCCGATGTTGTTCGGTGACATGTCGGAAATTCCCGGCCCCGGCCTCGGTGGCGCGATCATCAAGGCGTACGTTGCAAGCCATCCCCTGCTGGCGCTGGCGGCGCTGGCGTTTGCCACCGCTGGCCGGCTGCGTTACGCGATCATGGCGCTGGGCACGCTCGTGGTGATGAACTGGCTGAACTACATGCCTTCGGTGGTGCGGCATGGCCTCGATTTCGGCGGCCTCTCTGCCTTCCAGACCCCGGTCCAGATCATCGCGTTTCCGCTGCTGGGCGCCTGCGCCATCGCGCTCGCCGCACGCAAGGAGCGGCTTGGGCTCGCCGCGCTGCTGGTCAGCATTCCCACGCTATTCGACGTGCTGGCCGTGATCGCCTTCGGCATCAGCGTCTTCCTCTACGGTTTCTGACATGCAAGTTGACTTCCGCGCGCGGCCCTTGCAGGAAATTCGCGCGCGGGGTTCAATGGCGCAAAGGGGCATTCACAATGGCTTTGGGACCACAATTTCGCCGACCGACCTTGCTTGCCGCCACGCTGGCGCTGGTGGCTATGGTCGGCGCATCGCCGGCGCAGGCCGACCGCTGCGACGATATCGCCAAGGAAATGAAGAACCAGATCGACGGCCTCAAGGTCAGCGTCAACACCGGCAACATGATCTATCTGACGCATCCGGCGGCGAAAGAGCTGTCGCTCGGCTGCCGCGGCCGCAACTATTCCGTCGAGCTCTATGCCAAGGCTGAGCGCAAGCCGAAGCCGCAATTCTTCGAACTGATCGCCTCGGCCGGCGCTCTCATCTTCACCATCCCGAAGCCCGATGTTGCGACTGGGTCCTCGCGCTGCATCAAGCGCATGGGCTTACTCCGCGGCGACAAGGTTTCCATGCGCTTCCGCCGGCTCAACATGGAATGCACACGCACCAAGACCGAGGCTTCGATCGTGGTGACCCGCGGCAAGGACGAGTAGCCGCTCCCGATCCGTCGCATTGTAACGATTCCGCGAGTCGCCCGTTCACCATTGGCCGGGATTGACGGCGTCGGCGCGGGATTGCTGCGGCGGATTCACCAATCCTTCGCTTCACCCCGGCCAGTGTCGGAAGCAACCAAAAGGACGCTTCCGATGAATGTCTCCGCTGTGCCCGCAACGGTGGTGGTCAAACCGCCTGAAGTCCCCGTGTTTAAGGCTCCCGACAAGACCCCCGACGTCCAGAACGGCGCTGCCGCCGACGGCACCCGCACGCCGAAGCCGACGCTGGTTGCTCCCCTGCCGCCGGGTCAGGGAACGCGGATCGACCAACTGGCGTAACCGCTGGCGTCCCGATCGGGACGAAACCAGCGCCGCAAGTTTGCCGGAAAATCACGCGATCATGCTGCCACGGGGGAACGGAACCCTGGCATGATCGCAAGGCTTCTGCTGCAAAACACCATCGTCGTCGTTGCCATCGGCGCGCTATTGTTCGCCACGGCGGGTTCGCTGGGTTGGCCAGCGGCGTGGGTAATGCTGATCGTCAGCGCCATCCTTGGTCCCGCCTGCGGATTGTGGCTAGCCAGGACCGATCCGGCGCTGCTCGCCGAGCGCTTGCGGCCGACGTTTCAGGCCAACCAGCCTGCCGCCGACAAGATCTTCATGCTGATCTTCTTCCTGGCGCTGTTGCTATGGCTTGTTGCGATCGGCCTCGACCGGCGCGCGAACGCCTCCGACGTTCCGCTGCTGCTGCAGGTGCTCGGCCTTGCGATGTATCTGCTCTCGATCGCCTTCATCATGTGGGTGTTCCGCGAGAATTCGTTCGCCGCACCGGTCGTCAAGGTGCAGGCCGCCCGCCACCAACGCGTGATCTCGAGCGGGCCCTACGCCTTCGTCCGTCATCCCATGTACAGCGGCATCATGCTGTACTTCCTTGGAATACCGTTGCTCCTCGGATCGTGGTGGGGCGTGGCGATCGCGCCGGTGTTTGCCATTCTCTTCGCCATTCGCGCCCGCATCGAGGAGCGCGCGCTGGTCGAAGGGCTGCCTGATTATGCTGACTATGCCGAGCGCGTGCGCTATCGTCTGGTGCCCGGACTTTGGTGAGAGAGGCAGATCGCGATGCCCGACAGCAAGACCTATACCGGCGGCTGCCATTGCGGCCAGGTACGCTTCGAATGCACCACCGACCTTGCAATGGTCACCGCCTGCAACTGCTCGATCTGCACCAAGAAGGGGCTGCATTTCACCTTCCTCGATCCGAAGAGTTTTCAGCTTCGCGCCGGCGAGGAAAACCTGAAGGAATATCTCTTCAACAAGCACGCAATCCACCATCAGCTCTGCGTCGATTGCGGCGTCGACGTGTTCGCGCGCGGCAAGAAGCCCGATGGCAGCGATGTGGTGGCGCTGAATGTGAGCTGCATCGACGGCATCGAGCTGTCGAAACTGAAGATGACGCCGGTGGATGGGCGGAACATGTAGTCATCACGGCCCGTCATGCCCGGGCTTGGCCCGGGCATCCACGACTTGCTTACCCTCGTGCGGGCCAAGACGTGGATGGCCGGGTCAAGCCCGGCCATGACGGCGAGTTCACGCATCACCCATCCAGCACCTTGTACCTCCGGAAAATCCCCTCCTCGTTGAACGCAATCCTTCGATCACTCGCCAGATACGTTTTAATGTTCGGCCGCGCCGCGACGCGGTCGCGCAGTTCGACCAAGCCAGGAATTTCCTGCTCGAACGCCTTCATGCGTTTCGGAAAGGCGTAGCGCAGGCCTTCCACGATCTGGAACAGCGACAGGTCGACGTAGGTCAGGCGGCGGCCGGTGACGTAGGTGCCGCCATTGGCCGCCAACAGGTCCTCGAAGTAGCCGAGATATTTCGGCACGCGCGATTTCCAGAATTCGTCGGTGCGTTTCTTCGCCGGCGCTTTCTGCTCCTCGTAATAAAGCGACGGGCCGAGCGGGTGATGAGTGTCGTGGACTTCCAGCACCAGATCGGCGATCGTGAGCTGCAATTGATGTACCCAGAGTTTGCCGGTCTCCGACTTCGGCGCCAACCCGTGCCGTGATCCCAGATAGAGCAGGATGTTTGCGGTCTGCCCGATCACGAGCTTTCCGTCTTTGAGGAACGGCGGCGCGAAGGGCGGCGCGCCCTTCCGCGTTTCCATCATTCGCATCATCGCAGCCATGCCGTTGCCACGGCGCGCGACGTCGGCGTAACGGGCGCCCGCCTCTTCCAGCGCGAGGCGGACGTATTCGCCACGGCCCTGAATGCCCGGCCAGTAATAGAGCTCGTAACGCATCGATGACACCTCCGCTGACGGTTTGACCGACATAACAAATCATCTTGCGGTTCGTTCGTCACGCCAAACGCGGCGTCCGCGCGACCGTCGCGGCACAGACTGCCTCGCGCGGATCTCCACAGGGTCCGAATCTGTCCGAATGCGAGCGGGCGTGTTAGGTTGCCTCCCGTTTGAAGCGTCGATTTTCTCAATACGACAGGAGAATGCGGATGGCGGACAACAGGAAGAAGCGCGGCGGCGCCGATCGCGGGCTGATCGCGTTGAGCGAGCCTTACGAGGTCGCCTACTGGTCGAAGAAATTCAAGATCACGCCGGCCAGGCTGAAAGCCGCCGTCAAGAAAGTGGGGCACTCCGCCAAGAACGTGGACGCCTATATCAAGCTGCAGAAGCACAACGCCTCCGACCGGGCACGGATCGCGGTGAGCCAGCCCTATGAAGTCAGCTATTGGTCGAAGAAGTTCAAGGTCACGCCGGCCAGACTGAAAGCCGCGGTGGCCGCCGTCGGGCATTCGTCGAAGAACGTCGGCGCCTACCTCACCGGCAGCAAGAAGAGCGCCAAGAAAACGCCGAAGAAAGCTTCGAAGAAGACTTTCAAGAAGCGCGCAAAGAAAAAGGCCGCCTGACGGCGGCCTTCCTGTGCATCGGCATCTGATCGCCGCTATACCGCACGCCTCCGATACAAAATATCGAAAACAACCCCATGCAAAGTAGAATGGGGCCGGGTTCGCAGCCCCGGAACGCCTGTGTCCGGGGGCACGAGACGCTTGCTTGGTACCCGCAGGTACTGCAGCGCGGCGCGACGGGAGCGCAACAGGTGCTGGTTCGAGACGCGCTGCGCGCTCCTCACCATGGAGAGGCGCGTCACCCGGATCTTGCAATCCACCTCCGCTCGTCAGTTCGCCGCGAAGCAATAGAACAGTCCGTCGCCGCCCGTGCTCTTCAGGTCGGCCTGCGAGCAGCCGCCATCCGGGCCACGCGAGGGGTGCGAGGAGTTCCAGGATTTCGAGGCGTCGTCGTCGCGGAGTCCCATGCGATCGGAATGACCGACCATCGCCGCACCTTGAGTCGAACTCGTCCAGTTCTTGCAGGTGCGATCCTCGCCGGCTGCAAACGCTGACCCGTCGGGCTGCGATCCCGTCAGCACGTCGTGACGGTTGGGCGTATCGCCGCGGCCATTGATGACCTCGCCCTTCTCGCTGAGCGTGGTCTGCTTGATGAGGCCGTTGGCGCCGTGCAAATCGGCGACGTCCTTGGCGACAATAGCGCCTTTCGCATTCTTCCACGGTCCCTTGCCGATGCGGTCACGCGCATTGATGGCAGGCTGACCATCGGCGGCCTGCGTCGAGAGGTAGGCGCGCCAGGTCTTGCCGCCGGCGCCTGCCGCCTGCGCCAATGTCTGGCAGTGATTGTCGGCGCCGGCGAGCCCGCCGAGATTGCCGCCATTGCCGATGCCGTTGCTGGTCAGGAAGAAGCTGGTATCGGCGGATTGCGCCTGCGCAGGGGTGCCGGCGAGAGCCGATATGGCCGCAAGCGCAAAGCATGCCGGCGAAACAATTCTGGCGAAGCTCTTCATCTGGTTTCTCCCTGTTGTTTTTTGGTTCGTTGGCATCAACACATCATGGCGACCATTATTCCGGCGCGAAATGAAACGGGCATTCCGGCAAAGAAAAAGGCGCCGCGGAACGAACCGCAGCGCCTTCCTCGTCTTGTTGTGGCGATCAGCTGGTCTGCTGGATCGCCGAGAGTTCCCAATCGGCGCCGCGCCGCCGGGCAAAGGTCCACACTTCGGTGGCTTCGATCGGCGTTTCGCTGCCGGAGACCAGACGGCCGGTGGTGCGCTCCAGCGTCTTGTCGACCAGGGAGAACCGCATCGCCACGCTGGCGAAATCGGTTTCGCCTTCACGCCAGGCTTCCGCGAGGTCGCCCTGCAGCAGCTTGACGTCGGTCACCTTGTTGACGTCGTTATTGGCCTTGTTCTCCTCGAGATCCTTGGAGAAGTAGGACACCATCTCGGGCGTCGCCAGCGTATGCAGTTTGGCGACGTCCTCGTTCGACCATGCGGCCTGGATCTCGCCGAGCAGCCGCTCGAAGGCTTCGTAGTCGGCCGGCTGAATTTCCAGCGGCGCGCTGCCCGAACCCAGTCCAAAGCCGCCCAGTCCAGAGCGGAAGCTGGTCTGGCCGCCGGGGCCTTCAGCGGCAGGAGCAGGTCCCGTCGCGTAAGCGGAGGCCGGTGTATGGCGGCGCTGCCACCACGACATCGCCAGCCGCACCACGATAACGATCAGGGCGACCTGCAGCAGCAGGCCAATGATCGAAGACAGGCCGCCGAGGCCGGAGAACAAGCCACCGCCGAACAGCATGCCGAGCAGGCCAGCGCCGAGGAAGCCCGCGGCAAGACCGCCGAGCATGCCCATGCCGGGCCGATTGAAGAAGCCGCCCTTGTTGGCCGCGCCGGCCGCCGCCGGTGCGCCGACGCCGGGCGTGCCTGGCTGGGTAAAGGTACGGTTCATGGGCTGCGCTGTGCCGGGCGCCGTGGTGGTGCTCGGGGGCGCCGAATAGGTTCGCGATCCCCGCGAACCGGAACTGCCGCCGCCGCCGACGCGGGCGTCAGCCTCCGAGACCGCGACCGCCAACGGGAGCGCCACGGACAGGACGATGGCCAGTGCCCGAACAATTCCGCGCGTGCCTTGCGAGAAATTCATGTGCTTTTTCCTCAGTTCCCCAGGATGGGGAAGCGCCCCTAAGATGGGCACAGATGCCTAAAAGTGAAGCCACTATCGGGAACCGCGGCTGCGGCCCTCAGTCGCGGGGATGTGACGATTTGGCAGGGGGTTAGCAGCAATTACGGGGTGTGGCGAGCGCCCTCGTCCGCTGCCCCGGCAGAACACCTGCCGTTCCACAGGCGCGAGCACGACAGGGTTCCAGGACGTAGCCCCTCATGGCCGGCCTGCCCGACCGAACTCACGACGCCGTCATGGTCTCCTTCACCTTCTCGACCAGCGCGGACAGTGCGAACGGTTTCGGCAGGAAGGCGAACTGTTCGTTCTCCGGCAGGCTCTTGTCGAAGGCCTCTTCGGCATAACCTGAGACGAAGATGATCTTAAGGTTGGGATTGCGCTTGCGCATTTCGCGCAGCAGCGTCGGGCCGTCCATTTCCGGCATCACGACGTCGGAGACGACGAGATCGACCGCGCCGTCCTTTTCGTCGAGCGCCTCCATCGCCTCGATGCCGTTGGAAGCCTCGATCACGCTGTAGCCGCGCGAACGAAGGCCGCGCGCATTCAGGGAGCGCAGGCCATCCTCGTCTTCCACCAGCAGGATGGTTCCCTGCCCGGTCAGGTCGGGCCGCGGCTTCGGCGGTTCGGCCGACCCTTCCTTGCCCGTACCGTTGGTCGCCTGCGCCTCCGGCTGCGCTTCCGGTTCGGGCCGGTGACGCGGCAGGAAGATGCGGAAGGTGGTGCCCTCGCCGGGCGTGGAATCGACGTAAACGAAGCCGCCGGTCTGCTTGACGATGCCGTACACCGTCGAGAGACCAAGCCCGGTGCCCTTGCCGACCTCCTTGGTCGAGAAGAAGGGTTCGAAAATCTTGTCGACGATGTCGGCCGGGATTCCGGTACCGGTATCGGAAATGTCGATCCGCACATAATCGGCGGCCGGCATGCCCTTGTGGGCGAGCTGGGCGGCTTCATCCACCGTCACATTGGCGGTCCGCACCGTCAGCTTGCCGCCATCGGGCATCGCGTCGCGGGCGTTGACCGCGAGATTGACGACCACCTGTTCGAACTGCGAGACGTCGACCTTGACCGGCCAGAGGTCGCGGCCATGCACGAGGTCGAGCTTGACCTTCTCGCCGATCAATCGGCGCAGCAGCATGGTGAGATCGGACAAGGCGTCGCCGAGGTCGAGCACCTGCGGCCGCAGCGTCTGGCGGCGCGAGAACGCGAGCAGTTGCCGCACCAGCGTCGCCGCGCGGGTCGCGTTCTGCTTGATCTGCATGATGTCCTGGAACGACGGATCGGTCGGCTTGTGCGCGTTCAGCAGGAAGTCGTTGGCCATCATGATGGCGGACAGCACGTTGTTGAAATCGTGCGCGATGCCGCCGGCGAGCTGGCCGACCATGTCCATCTTCTGCGACTGGTTGATCTGGTTTTCCAGCGTGCGCCGCTCGGTGGTCTCCAGGAGATAGACGATGGCGGCCTCGGTGTCGCGCTCGTCCTCCTCGACCGCGGTGACGAAGAACTGTCCCCAGCGCTCCTTGGCGCCGTCGAGCATGGCCTCGACCGGTGCGATGTCGCCCTGCCCTTCCGCCGCCTGGTTGATCGCCGCGATCAGAAGGCTGCGGTCGCGCGCATTCACGGTGCGGAAGATCGACTTGTTGGCCGCGCCGTCCGGGCTCAGGTTTTGCGCGAGCTTGGCGAAGCGGGCATTGGCGCGGACGACAGTGCCGGCACGGTCCACCGTCGCAATCGCCATCGGCGTGTGGTCGAAGAATCGCATGAAGCGGACTTCGGCGGCGCGTTCGGGATCGGAATGTTCGTCGCGCGCGCGGCTGATCACAAGCGTGCGCGAAGAACCCGGCGAGCCGTCGGCGCCGAAGGCGAGCTTGTGGTAGAGCCGCACCGGCATGGTCTTGCCGCCACGCATGCGCAGGTCGATGTCGAACACTTCGGTCTTGACCTCGCCGGGCACCGCCACGATCGAGGTCAATAGCGCAGCGCCATCGCCGGAGACGATGTCGGTGAGCTTCAGCCCACCCGAGCCGATCTCGGCGAGATCGTAATCGAGCCAGTTCGCCAGCGTGGCGTTGACATAGATGACGTCGTCGGCCGGATTGACCGAGAAGAATCCGCAGGGCGCATGGTCGAGATATTCGATCGCGTGCTGCAGCTCCCGGAACACATCTTCCTGGCGCTCGCGGTCTCGCGTGATATCGGCGATCGACCACACCGCGTATTTTGCCTCGCGCTTGCCTTGGCCGAGCGGACGAACCCGCATCCGCAGCCAGCGCCCCGGTGAACCGTCAGAGCCGGCGATGCGGACCTCCTCCTGCTGCCGCTTACCTTCGCGGGCGGCCTTGAGCAGGCGGAATACCGCCTCCGAGACGTCGGGATTGCCGATGAAGACGCGTTCGACGGGCCGCACGTCCTGCCGGCTCGCGGCGCCCGTCAACGCCAGATAGGCGGCGTTCGAATAGACGACATGGCCCTTCGGGTCGGTCACGGCCAAACCGTCATGGGCGTGATCGGCGATGCGGCCCATCACGGGGTCGTCGGCGGCGCGGTCGGTGAAGCGGATGATACCGGCGGCAAAAGCGAACAGATTGAACAGGCCGACCATGGCGAGCAGCGCCAGCACGCCGAGGATGTAGGGCTGGGCCTGCGCGCGACCGATGGTCATCAGCCCCACCGCCACGGCCACGATGCCGGCCGCCACCAGCAGCACCAGCACGATGCTGCCGCCCCGCCGCGCCGGTTCATGGGCCGCAAAGGGCTCGGTCGGCGGATCGCTGTCAGTTTCGACGGTCATAATGAAGCGGCGTTGCCCTTCGGCGAGGCGGTCACGCGCCGGTCGGGATCCACCGGCCACGGGTAACCCCGCGTTCGGCTGGCGCACCCCTCCTGAGTGCCTGAATCGGCCCCGCAAGCGCAAGCCCATCAGGCAGCTATTTGACAGATTGAAGGCATTTCAAGGCGATTTCCAGCGGTTCCTTCACATTCTCCGGGCGGCAAGCCCGCTCTTCAGGTTCATGACGTAGCCGATGATCTCAGCGACCGCGTGATAGTGCTCGACCGGAATCTCCTCGTCGATATCGACGGTGGCATGAAGCGCGCGCGCCAGCGGCACGTTCTCCACGATCGGGATGTCGTGCTTCTTGGCAATTTCCCTGATCTTGAACGCGACGTTGTCGACGCCCTTGGCGACGCAGATCGGCGCCGACATACCGCGATCGTAGGACAGCGCCACCGAATAGTGGGTCGGGTTGGTGATGACCACGCTGGCGTTGGGAACGGCGGCCATCATGCGCTTCTTCATGCGCTGCTGGCGCAACTGCCGGATCTTGCCCTTGATGTGGGGGTCGCCTTCGGACTGCTTGAACTCGTCCTTGATCTCCTGCAGCGACATCCTCTGCCGCTGGTACCATTGCCGGTACTGGAAGAAGTAGTCGGCGATCGCGACCGCGGCCAGCATCGCGACCACCGCGCCCATCAGGTGCAGCGTCAGATTGGTGGTGACGCCGAGGATCGCCGAAGGATCGAACATCAGGAACGATTCCAGGCGATGGCGCTCGGGCCACAGCACCGCCATCATGACGGCGCCGAGCGCGATCAGCTTGAACAGGCCCTTGGCGAAATTCGCCACCGCCTGCTTGCCGAAGATGCGTTTCAGTCCGGCGCCGGGCGAAATCTTGCTGAACTTCGGCTTCAGCGATTCCGACGACCACACCAGGCGGTGCTGGATCATGTTGCCGGCGATCGCGGCAAGCGCCAGCATCAACAGCGGCACGCCGATTGCGCCGAGCACGGCATAGCCCAGCGTGTTGCCGAGCGCGAGCAGCGCCGCGCCGTCGGCACGAAGCTGACCCGCATTGGCGACCAGGTTGCGCAGCGGCGTCAGAATGCCGCCGCCGACCGATCCCGAGAAGGTCGACAATATCAGCGTGCCGCCCGCGATGATGAACCAGGTGTTGACCTCCTGGCTCTTGGCGACGTCCCCTTTTTCAAGCGCATCGTCGAGACGTTTTTGCGTAGGGTCTTCTGTTTTGTCGTCGGTATCGTCGGCCATCGCGGCGTCCTAGCATTTTGTTTGAGCATGATCTCCGCGCAAACGCGCTCCGCGTTTGTCGCCAGGGAAAACCAGTACCCACTTTTCCGGATCATGCTCTATTTCAGCGGCGTCAGCTCGTGCATCACGCCGATGAAGTAGTTGAGATAGGTCGCCATCATTCCGGTGAGGACGAACGCGAAGATCAGAAAGCCCACCATGATCGACAGCGGCACGCCGACGAAATAAACCTGCATCGCCGGCATCAGCCGCGCCAGCACGCCAAGCCCGATATTGAAGACGAGGCCGAACACCAGAAACGGCGCCGCGAGCTGCATGCCGATCTTGAAGGCGGTGGCAAAGGCGCGCGTCGCCAGCGCCGCGACGTCGCCGCTCGGCATCAGCTCGCCCGGCGAAAAAATACGATAGCTCTCGTTCAACGCCGCGATCACGAGATGATGGCTGTCGGTGGCAAACAGCAGCGTCATGCCTAAAATGGTGAGGAAGTTGCCAATCAGCAGGCCCTGTTGCCCCTGGGTCGGATCGACGGCGGTGACGAAGCCGAGGCCGAGCTGCTGGGCGATCACCGAACCCGCCACTGCCAGCGCCGACAGCGTGACGCGCGCGGTGGCGCCGAGCACGATGCCGATGACGATCTCGTGCACCATCAATACGCCGAGCGCTGTCATCGAGGTCAGGTCGACGTGGTAGGCGGTGCGGTGCAGCGGCAGGATGATCAGCGTCAGCAGGAGCGCGATCGCAAGCTTGACGCGCACCGGGATGTTGCTCTCGCCGAATCCCGGCAACAGCATCACCATGGCGCCCACGCGGGCAAACACCAGCATGAAGGTGGCGGCAAGGGCCGGCAGCAGCGATATGTCGACGCGCATTCATTTACAATGCATCAACCGCCTATGATTCGCGACGATATCCGCATCATATGACTGTGCAGCGAATCCGCCATGAACGGCAACGCCAGCAACAGCGTGACGAAGATCGCGAGAATCTTCGGCACGAAGATCAGCGTCTGTTCCTGGATCTGGGTCAGCGCCTGGAACAGCGAGACCACGACGCCGACCACGAGCCCGATCACCATCAAGGGCGACGACACCACCACGATGGTCCAGATCGCATCGCGCGCCACGTCGAGGGTTTCAGCACCGGTCATTTCAATTCTCTCAGTTTCACTTGTTCCGTTATCTCGAAGCACGCGAATGGCGAGTGGCGAATAGCGAATGGATCTCAGAACTGCCCGTCACGCTATTCGCCACTCCCTATTCGCAATTCGCCACCGTCAGATCGGCATCTTCATGATGTCCTCGTAGGACTGGATCACCCGGTCGCGCACCGATACCAGCGTCGAGACCGCGACGTCGGTCTCTGCGACCGCCGTCACCACGTCCATGACGTTGGCCTTGCCCGAACTCATCGCCATGGTCTGGGCGTCGGATTTCTTGCCGGCATCCAGCACGCTTCCCACCGCGTCCTTGAGCAGCGCGCTGAAGGACGGGCCGCCGGCGGATTGGCCGCCCTTCTCGGCGCCGCCGGATTCCATGATGCGCGAAAGCGCGGCGTAGGCGTTTGCTGCAACGGTGGGTGAAGCCATTTTCTATGGTTCCTGTTCAGGCCTTGAGGATGTCGAGCGTGCGTTGGATCATGCGGCGCGTGGCGCTGATGATGTTGAGGTTGGCTTCATAGGACCGCTGCGCCTCACGCATGTCGGTCATTTCGACCAGCGGATTGACGTTCGGGTATTTGACGTTGCCGGCCGCGTCCGCCGCCGGATTGCTCGGCTCATGCTTGACGCGAAACTCCGACTGGTCGGTCCTGACCTTGCCGAGCGTCACCACCCTTGCGTCGAGCGTGCGATCGAGCGCTGACGAGAATGTCGGCACCTTGCGGCGATAGGGATTGCCGGCGGCGGTCGGCGCCGTGGAATCCGCATTCGCGATGTTTTCCGAGATCACCCGCATCCGCCCTGCCTGCGCGCGCAACCCTGAGGTCGCGATGCTCATCGAGCGGGCGAAATCGCTTCCATCATCTGCCATGACCCGGTTCTCCTAATCGCGGCGCGTCAGCGTTTTCCGATGGCGGTTTTGAGCAGGCCCAGGCTGCGGGTGTAGAGCGAAGTGGCGGCCGCATAGTCCATCTGGTTGGCCGAGACCTTCAGCATCTGGTCTTCCAGATTGACCGAATTGCCGGCAGGCTTGGTCAAAAAGCCGTCCTTGCCGCCGTCTCCTCTGAAGCTTGGTGCGCCGCCGGAAACGCCGATATGGGTCGATGAGGTGCGCATCATGCCAAGCGAGCCCATCGCACCGCCGACGTTCGCGCCCTTGTTGTCGAACTTCGGCTCGACCAGGTCGCTCGGCCTGAAATTCGGGGTATTGGCATTGGACACGTTTTCGGCGAGCACGCGCTGGCGTTCCTGGTGCCACTGCATCTTGGTGCGCAGCGCCGACAGGATCGGAAGATCGTTGATGGCCATCGAGCTGGTCCCCGTTAACCTCTGGCAGACGCCGCGAGGTAGGCAGAATTTGCCCGGTGTATGGTTAACGGCTGGTTAAAATTACGCTCGATCGCCGTCGCCATCAGCCAATACCGGCTGACAGCGGCAAAACGAGCGCATTTTCGCCACGAAAACTGCGTTAACCAGCAGCGGCCAACGCGGCTTGGGGCGCTCAGAAGTCGTTTTGGCTCAAGCGATTCTTGGTCTATTAGTTAACCGGACGGCGGCGTTCGCCGCGGGGAATTAAGAAATAAGGCTGATCTCGGGCGTGATTCGCCGTCTGCGGATCGCTTCGGGGCATGGTCAGGATGCCGGGAACCGTATTCCCGGGGGAACATGCTCGGACAGCAAGACCTAAGACCGCACTTGAAGCCAGCAATCCAGGAGAACGGCCCGTGGCCGGGGACTAAAGAATGCAGACACTGACATTCCTCTTCGCATTCATCGCCGTTCTGGCGCTGATCGGCGTGTTCGCATGGCTGGTTCGCCGCTACGCCAACAACCGCATCGGCGCCGGCACGCAGCGCGGACGGATGCCGCGGCTCGCCGTGATCGACGCCGCTGCCGTGGACGGCCGCCGGCGCCTGGTGCTGGTACGGCGCGACAATGTCGAGCATCTCCTGATGATTGGCGGCCCGAGCGACATCGTGGTCGAACCCAACATCGTGCGCGCGATGCCCAACCGCGACCAGATGGCGCCGCGCCCGGCCGTCGGCGAGCAGCCGCCGCGCATCGCGCCGCTGCCCGATGCCGCCTGGAGCGAGGAGGCGGCACGATCCGATTCGCGATCGGCCGACGATCATCATGCCGAACCGCAAATGCCGGAGCCGCCGCCGCGCCCCGCACGGCCCTCCTTCGCCGACGAAATCCGCCGCCCGGCGCCGCCGCCGGAGCGCCGCAGCGAACCATTGACGGGCTTTGCGCCGGAATCGATCAGCGGTCGTCCCGAAGCGGGGCCGCCGCGCCTGACCCGTCCCGAACCGCTGATGCCCCGGCCGCAGCGCGAGCTGGCCAAGGCACCGCCAGTCCGCGAGGCACCGCCAGTCCGCGAGGCACCGCCAGCCCGCGAGGCACCGCCGGTCCGCGATCCAGCGTCAGTCCGCGAAGCACCGATAGCCCGCGAAGCACCGCCTATCCGTGAGGTGCCGCCTGTCCGTGAGGCGCCGCCTGTCCGCGAGGCGCCGACCCGAGCGCCGGAACGCGCAGCCGCGCCACCACCACCACCTCCTCCTCCGCCGGCCCCCGCGCCTTCCAGTGCCGACCAGAATCTCGCCGAGATGGCGCAGCGGCTGGAAGCCGCCCTGCGCCGGCCGGCCGAACCGGTGGCGCCACCGGTGGCACCGGAAACGCCGCCTGCCCGCACCGCCCGCGGCGAGCCCCCTGCTCCCACGCCGGCCCCTCAGAAGAGCGGCTTCGAAAATCTCGAAGACGAGATGGCGTCCCTACTGGGCCGGCCGAAGAACCCTTCGTGAGGCCGGCGACTTCTCCGCGTAGAGTTTTATTTTTCCTAGTCCTGACCGCCGCCGGATCGCTCGCCGATCCGGCGTTGGCGCAGGATATCAGCATCAGTCTCGGCCAGGGCGGCGGCGGGGTCACCGAGCGCGCGATCCAGTTGATCGCGCTGTTGACGGTGCTGTCGATCGCGCCGTCGATCCTCATCATGATGACCTCGTTTACGCGGATCGTCGTCGTATTGTCGCTGCTGCGCACCGCATTGGGCACCGCGACCGCCCCACCCAATTCGGTGATCATTGCGCTCGCGATGTTCCTGACCGCGTTCGTGATGGGCCCCGTCCTGCAGCGGTCCTATGACGACGGCATCAAGCCGCTTGTCGCCAACCAGATCGGGGTCGAGGAAGCGCTGCAAAAGGCTTCGGTGCCGCTGCGCGGCTTCATGCAGAAGAACGTTCGTGAAAAGGATCTGAAGCTGTTCGTCGACCTCTCCGGCGAGCCGCTGCCGGCAACGCCGGAAGACCTGTCGCTGCGGATCCTGGTCCCGGCCTTCATGATCTCCGAACTGAAACGCGCTTTCGAGATCGGTTTCCTGCTGTTCCTCCCCTTCCTGATCATCGATCTCGTGGTCGCATCGGTCCTGATGTCGATGGGTATGATGATGCTGCCGCCGGTCGTGGTGTCGCTCCCGTTCAAGTTGATCTTTTTCGTGCTGGTCGACGGCTGGTCGCTGGTGGCGGGGAGCCTGGTGCAGAGTTACGGCGGCAGCTAGCGGCCGGTTTCCGCAAGTTCCACGGCCAAATAGGTCAATATTGGTTACGTATTTGCCGCGGAGTTTCTGAGCGAATTTAAGGTCAGATTAGTTCCTTCGTGCACAAATGGATGCCAGGGAAACGAATTTTCGTAGCAAACGCATCACCGGGTCAAACGATGGCAGGCCAGCCTATCGGCGATATGGACGCCGAATACGCAACGACGATTGCCGACCGGGCTATGCGGTTGATGGCGCAGCAATCAGTTCCTGCCACCCCGACCAATTTTGCGGTCTGGTTCGAATATTCCCTGGGCAATTCGCTGGCGCTGCGCAAGACCATCGATATCCTGATCGCTGGCAAGCGCAAATTCGACCCGGCGATCAACCACGAACTCTACATTACCTATGTGACGCCGCAGTCCAGCCCCGACCCGCTCGGTGACCTTCCCGAGCAATTGAGCGGGCTGATAGCGACCGCCCAGCAGTTCCTGAATACCGCCGTCACCGACAACCAGACCCACATCAAGGCGCTCGGCGAAGTGTCCTCCGAAGCCGCCGGAACCAGCGATCCCCGGACGATCATTGCGAAACTGGTTGATGAATTGTCAAAGGCGACGGCGCGAGCCGCAACGCTGGAGGCAAATTTCGCCGCCACCTCGGAGGAACTGGACAGCATCCGCGACTCCTTGAAGGCGGCCGAGCAACGCTCCAACACCGATGCGCTGACCGGGCTTGCCAACCGGCACTCGATGGATGAATTTCTCCGCCTCGCCCAGATCACGGCGATGGAAAAGGACGAGGCTCTCAGCGTCTTCCTGATCGACATCGATCACTTCAAGAAATTCAACGACGATTATGGCCATCAGGTCGGCGACCAGGTGCTCCGGCTGGTGGCCAAGGTCCTGCAGGAAGGCGTTCGCGAAGTCGATCTCGCAGCCCGCTATGGCGGCGAGGAATTGATCGCGGTGCTTCCGGGCGCCGACCTCGAGGCTTGTACGTCGGTCGCCGAGCGCATTCGCCGCCGCATTGCCGAAGCGAAGCTGACCCGCCGCGCAACCGGCAAGGAGATCGGCAGCATTACGGTTTCGATCGGGGTGGCGCAATTCCGCCTCGCCGAATCCGCGGACGCCATGATCGAGCGCTGTGACCGCGGGCTGTATCAAGCCAAGCGGCTCGGCCGTAACCGCACGGTGACGGAAACCGAACTCGAGCCCGAGGCCGGTGCGGCCTAGAACTTCATCGGTTCTGGTTGAATCAGGGCCGCAACTTTAATTCTTGCCTTGAAGAAAATGCCGCAATCCCGCTTCGGCGCGGAACTAATGCCGCAATTCCGGCTTATCGCAGACGTCCCACAGCCGGAGTATTTCATGAAAATCGCAGGGATGATTATGGCCGCCACCGCGGCCCTCAGCATCGCCGGTACGTCCGCTCTTGCCCAGCAAATGCGGACCGGGATGGTGACCAGAATAGACCGGATCACCGGCACGATCTCGATCAAGGATATGCCTGATGGCACCACCGGCGCGAACGCCGGCGCCGCGACCGAAGAATTCAAGGTCCAGGATGGCGCACGGCTGAATGCCCTGCACGCCGGCGACAGGGTGAGCTTTGCCGTGAGCGACGCGGCGGGGACCAGGACCATCACGAAGATCGACAAGACGGACGCGGTCACGAAGATCGACAAGAAGTGAGGCATTGTGAAGCAGCATCCAAGTTCGTGATGTCTCGCTTCGATTGGAGAATAGCGAGGCCCGGAGCGCCCTGAACAAGATGACGTTTCTTCGAAATGTTATCTTGCTCCGGAAAGCCCGGGCCTCGTAGCCGGAACTACCCCTGGCGCGGCGCCGCCCGCTCCAGCGAAGCGCGAATTTCGGCGACCGCCTCGTCGCAATATTCATTCAGTTTCTGGAATTGTTGTTGCAGCGCCTGAAGTTTTCCGGCGCGTTTTGCCGGCCCTTCCCGGTCGATATTGAATCTGTCGGCAGGCGATGGACGGGACGCCGCGGCCTCCGCGGTCGCCAGCGCCGCTCGCATCGATGTGTCGTGACCGTTGGTGGAAGACATTTCTGCACGCCTCACATATGGGAATCCGGCCGGACAGGATCCGGCGGAATTTTCCGTGTGGTCGCGCGTTGGCCATTCGAATCTACAACCTGCAGTGTGTTGTTTGGATGCCCGGCCGGGGTCGATTTGGTGGCAAAAGATGGACGCCGGTGGCGGACCTCGTATTCTTACGGACCCCCATTTCCTTGATTAAGATGCAATCAACGACCAGTTTCGCTGATACCTTCCTTTGTTCATTGTTACTCAGCGATCGTTAGATATGCCCGCACCGCATCCAGAAACCGGTTTGCCGCCACGCTGCGAAATTTGCGGGATCGGCACGGTCAGGATCGGAAAGCTGCCCCGAATCGGATTGCGCCCGCTCGTCTACGTCTACAAGTGCGACGCCTGCAACCAGATCACGTCGGTCGAGCCGGAGCGGCAGGAAGAAGCGATCCGCCGCCGATCAGGGGCGGCGCGGCGGCCGCGGCGCTAGTCGAGATAGACCACCACCTTTAAAGACGCATTTTCCCATGCCGGGCCGGGTTTCTTCCTGGCCACGTCGCATGTAAAGCTTCGGCCAAACTTCTCATAAAGAAGAGGCGAGGCATGTCCGAGGGCTTCATTGACGAACTGCGCAACGCGCTCGACCAGGGCGCGGTGCTGTCAGGCGGCGACATCGATGCGCGCTATCATCACGATATCGCCGGCAATCCGGTGCCGAAACCGCGTGCGGTCGTCCGCCCGAGAACGACCGCGGACGTCTCGGTGTTGCTGCGGCTCTGTCATCGCGAAGGTGTCCCGGTTACGACGCAGGGCGGCATGACCGGGCTGGTACGCGGCGCGTTGCCGAATGCGAACGAAATCGTGCTGTCGATGGAGCGCATGAACAGCGTTGAAGAGGTCGATGCCTCCGCCGGCGTCGCCATCACGCAGGCCGGCACGCCGCTGCAAAAGCTGCAGGAGCGGGTCGAGCAGGATGGCCTGATGTTTCCGCTCGACCTTGGCGCGCGCGGCAGTTGCACCATCGGCGGCAACATCTCGACCAATGCCGGCGGCAACCGCGTCATCCGTTACGGCATGATGCGTGACCTGGTCCTCGGCCTCGAAGTCGTCACCGCCGACGGCACCGTGCTCAAAGGCCTGCGCAAGTACATCAAGAACAACACCGGCATCGACCTGAAACAGCTTTTCATCGGCAGCGAGGGCATCCTCGGCGTGGTGACGCGCGCTGCGCTGCGCGTCTTTCCAGCACCGGCGGAGCGGCAGGTGGCGCTGTGCGCCCTGCCCTCGTTCGGGCAGGTAATTACATTCCTGAAGATGGCGCGGGAGCGTCTCGGCGGCGAACTGACCGCATTTGAAGTGATGTGGAATGCGTATTACCGCCTCACCCTCGAGCGCGTGAAGGGCCTGGCCGGACCGCTGCCAACGCACCACCCGTTCTACGTTCTGCTGGAGGCTTCCGGCAGCGATCCCGAGCGCATTCATGCCGACCTCGAGAAGCTGCTCGAGATGGCGATGGGCGACAAACTGATCCTCGACGCCACGCTGTCGACCTCCAATGCATCGGCCGCCGCGATCTGGCGCATCCGCGATTCCAGCGTCGAACTGAGCCGTAGCTTCCCTTACACCGCCCGCATCGGCTTCGACGTCAGTCTCGTCATCGACCGGATGGAGCAATATATCGATACGATCGAATCGCGCGTCAGGGCCATTGATCCGCAAGCGTTCGTCATCGTGCTCGGCCATGCCGGCGACGGCAATTTGCACGTCAACGTGCATCACGAGCACACGCCCGACAAGCACGATGAATTCGAAAAACTCGGCTACGACATCACCGGCGAATTCGGCGGCTCGATCTCGGCCGAACACGGTATCGGCATCCTGAAGCGGCCTTACCTAAGAATGAGCCGGACAGAGGAGGAAATCGAAACGATGCGCACGCTCAAGCGCGCCCTCGACCCCAAGAACATTCTCAACCCGGGGCGGATTTTTACGGTGTGAAGACGTTTTGGACAGTCAAGCCGGGCCGGACGCTGGCAACTGCCCCTCACTCCCTAAAATCATACTGCTTGCAGAGGTGGTCGCCGATCTGGACCAGCATGGCGACGCATTCGGGATAGCCCGGTTTGGCGATCGTGGCGTCGTCGGCCTTGGCGCGGAATTCCCAGCTATCGCCGTCGCGGATCACCGAGATCGCAATGCCCTCGGGACAATCGACGTGGACCTTCAACTCGGCTCGCGCCATCGCAATGAGTTCGGCTTCGGTCTTGGCGGGCTTGCTCATCGCAATGGCGTCCTCCGGCAGGTCGTGCCTGCAGGTTGCCGCTTTGACGCGCATCTGTCGAGGGGTGACGGAACGACGCGCCATCTCGTCGCGCTCGATGGCCCCATTCCGCGCGCCGTGACGATTGACAAATCCGGGATCAGAGGCGCACAAATTCGACAGGTGGATACGACCCGCCGCTTGCGCCCCCTCCCGGGTACGGTGAACGTATCAAGCCGCGCTTTCAGGCTTTCCTCATGCCCCGAGCGAACGGGTCAGCAACGCAAGCTCCTGACGTTTCTCCGTTCGTCGATGCAGAGGATCGTCCCATGCGCGATTTCCGCGACACAAAAGCTATGGCACAAACGCTACGTGAAGCGCTGAACGCTAAGTCGGTTTCCCTCACCCACAGCGAGTCTCTGGAACTGATCGCCAAAATTCTCGGCTGCCGGGATTGGAATGCGCTGGCCGCCAGAATTGCGTCCAGCAGCGCTACATCGGCGCAGGAGACAGGATCACCGCCGCCCGGCCACGATCCGTCCGGCCAACCCGCGCGTCAGAAGATTATCGTGGCTGCCGCGACCCTCGACAATTACGTCGGGTTCTATCCGTTTAACGACAACGCCGTTTACGCGGTCACGCGCGAGGCCGATCATCTGCTCACGTGTCTGACGGGACAACGCGACGTCCCATTCCATGCGCAGAGCCCAACTGAATTTTTCAGCGACGTTGTCCACGCACAGATCACTTTCGTCCGGGGGGAACGGGGGCCGGCAACATCCGTGATCTTGCACCAGGGTGGTGCGAGCTACCCAATGCAACGCATCGACGCGGCAACCGCGCAGCAGATAACAAGCCGGATAGAGGAAAAGGTGAAAAGCCAGTCCGCTAGCCCGGGGACCGAGGCAGCTCTCCGCCGCCTCATTGAGGGAATCATCAGCGGCAAGCCGAATTACGGCGAAATGAGCGCGGGTCTGGCCGAAGCTACCCGTCAGCAATTGCCGAACCTGCAGTCCGGCCTTGCCGAGCTGCGCGCGGTGCAGTCAGTCATATTTCTGGGCGTGGGCGCCCAGGGCGAGGACGTCTACAGCGTCCGGCACGAAAACGGCGCGTCGCATTGGCGGATCGCGCTGGACTCGAAAGGAACGATTTCAACCGCCTGGGTGACGCCGGGACCGTGATACGAACGCGGCTGCTGTTATGCGGCCGCTCTGGAGGCGACCGCAGCGCGGCGCATTATTGTTGCGCTGCGCTTGCCGGCCTGGTTTCGGCAATGACCCGCAGCGAAACGGTGTTGTCCGTATCCGGCTCCGCGCCGGTCGCGATCGGGTCGGCCAGCGATGGCGGTGATTTCTGAACGTGCTTGGTGAATATCCTGACGATCTGGCCTTTCACGCACGGCCCTTTGTCGAAGATTTCGGATGCGATGCCCTCGACGGCATCCCGCAGCGCCAAAAATTGCGCCTGCCTTGCGATGCTTTCCGTACCCTTCACGCCTCCGAGCTCGTCCAATGCGGCATCGCTGATCTGGCACTCGACCGTGTCGGCGGCGTTCAGCATGGTGAACCTGAACGCCAGGCGTTCGTTGTCGTGTCCAATAATTCGGTCCCGGGTCAGCGGCATCGGACGGCCAGTTTTGGGCAGCTAGCTAGAGACGATAACAAGCACCGCCAAGGCGACGCTGACGTCCTGCCTAATGCGTCAACTGGTCAAAAATTGGCCGAACCTGCGGCCAAATCCGTTACTTCACCGGCTTCTTCAACTCGATCCGCCGGATGCCTGATATCGCGGGCAAGGCGCCGGTATGGACCGGCTCGGCCCCGGACATTTCCGGCGATAGCGGCGCGCGGGCGGTCGCATCCGGGAAGCGGATCTTCATTTCGCGGATGAAGCCGTCGAGCGTGTCGACGCTGGCGGCCATCTTGGCGATCACGGCGAATTCGGTGCTGTTGGACGCGGCCGGCTTGCTTGCGGTGTCGAATGCAAACCGGTCGGCCTCGCCGGTCATCAGCGGCGCGTATTTCTCGCGGAAACGGGCCAGGCCGATCGCGTCCCCGGCCAGCGCATAGCCGACCACGGCGCGGATCACGTCGCTTTTCTCGGCGGCGTTCAGCGGCCTGAAATCCCGCCAGCGGTCGGCGTAATACAGTTCGATCTGTTCGGAAGCCTCCCGCCACTGCCGCGACGCCCAATAGATGTCGGAGCGCAGCCGGATCGCTTCGCGGCCGGTGATGTTGGAGATGATATCGAGCGCGAGATCATGCCGACCGATGTCGCTCTGGGCCCGTGACTCGAGCAGCAGCCGCTGCTGCCGCAGTTCGCCGGAGAGATCGGCGATCCGGGTCAGGCGCAGCGCCGCGATCGCCCGGTCCGGCTTGCGGTTGGTCAGGTAGACCATGGCAAGGCGCGCCGCCACCTGCGCGCGCGCCGCTCCCTCCAGCCGCTTGTCGACCTGGTATTGCAGCAGCTCCGCGGCCTGGTCGAGCAGGTCGACCGTAGCCAGCCGGTCCGCGAGGCGTCGGATCATCTCGTCACCGCGCCGGCCGATCGGCGTCAATTCGCGAAACTCATAGAACATGGCGAGTGCGTCGACCGGCTTCATGTCGTCGCCCTTCGAGCCGAGATAGATCTCTGCGAACAAGGCGGACGCCGCATCCTGGCCCTGCCGCGACAGTTCGGAATTGGGCTGCAACTTCGTCGCGGTCTTGGCGGCTCCGAGCGAGTCGGCATAGCGGGCGTTTTCGGCGTAGATCTGGGCCATCTTGTTCAACGCCCTCAACTCGATCGCGTCGCCGCGCCAGGTGACCGACAACGTCTCCAGCTCACGCAGCAACTCGGCCTGGTCGAGCTCGCCGCGCCTGTGCCGCAGCAAGGCCTCCAGCAACCTCGCCTCCGCCGACGCCTGCCGGTCGCGGGACTGCGCCGCGTACCTGTAGGCGTCGAGCGCGTCCTTTTCGTGCCCCAGCGCCTCGGCGAGCCGCCCGCGCAGCACCGCGATCTCGGGCTTCATCTCGTTGGGAATGCCGATCACCTCCAGTTCGCTGCGCCGCCGCGAGGCCCCGGCATAGTCCTTCACCTCGAGCGAGGCCCGCATCGCATCCGCGGTGACGATGCGCTGCAGTTCGGGCGGCAGCGCGGCGATTGAGAATTCGGAGTTCTTGAACTTTTCGCGCGCGTCTGCCCATTTTTCCTGACGGGCGAGCGCGAAGCCTTTCCACAATTGGGAATCGTAGCCGTTGCCGATCGCAGGACTTGCAAGATCCTTCAGCGCCCGCTCGGGATGGCCGATCAGGATGCTGGCGACCGCATGCACCATCAGCACGCTGGCCTCCTCGCTCCCCTGATTGGTCTCGGAGAGGATGAGGTTGGTCACCCCTCTCGCCTCCTGATACATCCCGCGCGACATGTAGAAATTAGCAAGCTCGAGGCGGGCTTGCGTCTTTTGCCCAGGCACCGCAGCGGCCGCTGCCTTGATCAGCGCATCCAGCCGCGGGAGAAACTTCTCTTCCCGGTTCTTGCGCCATTCGTTGGCGTCGAACAGCGGCCTCACCGCCGCGGTGGCGCGTTCGGCCGCGACGTCGGCGGACGACAGCGTCAATCCGCCGGGCCGTCCAAGCATCACCTTGTCGGCGCCGACCTCGGCGTTGATGTCGTCGGAGTTCGGATGCACGACCACGCCGTGCACGGATTCCAGCAGCGATAGTTCGACGAAATCCTGCCGCTTGATGAGGCCGCGAGTCGGCGGCGGCGCGGTGACGACCAGCAGCGTATCGCCGGCGTCGGGATCGACCAGCCGGTGCATCGCACCGGCATTGGCCAGCGGCACGGTGACATTGGCGCGCGCGGGATCGGTAATGTTCCGCAGCACCATCAGCGGCAGCGGCGACGCCTGGCCGCGGTCGGCGAAGGTCAGCGTCCACTCGGCGCCGTTGGCGCGGCCTTCGCTTTCAAGCGAGGGTATCTGCGGCCGGTTGAGGCGGAGGCGGATGGCCTGGCCCTTTTCCAGCGGCAGCCGGCTGACATCGCCGATGATGGCGCCGCCCTTGGCGCGGATCGGTTCGATATCGACCGGTTCGGCATGGTCGAACACCAGCCACACCGTGTCGGCACGGCGGAACAGCGCAGCCGGGGTCGGCGCGGCAAAGGAGAACGTCACGCGCAGGCCGTCGCTGTCACGCCTCGCCTCGACGGTGGCGGCCTTGTCCTTGGCGCCGCTTTCCGGCGGCGGACTGGATGCCGCCGGCGCCGGCTGCTTCGGCGGCTCCGCGGGAAGTGGAGCCTGCCTGGGCGCCACCGCCTTCGGTGCTTCCACAGCGGCGGCCTGGGCCTGTTCGGCAGGCTGCACCGCTTTCGCGGCTTCCGCCGGCGGTGATGTTTTTTCCGCAACGGCTGCCATCTTCTCGGCCGCGGGAGCCACGTTGTCATTGGCCGGCGTCACTTTTTCGACGGCAGGCATTGCGGCCTCGGCCACGGCCGGCGCTTCGGTAACCTGGGCGGGCTTGATCTCGATCCTGGCCTGTTCGGCAATCGTCTCCGAGGTGACGGGCGGAATCTCCGCCGGCTGCTGCGGCGGCGATTCCTTCAGGTCCTTGTCGCGCGAAATCCGCGAAGCAGGCCCAGGCCTGGCCGGTACGGCTTGCTTGGCCTCGGCTTGCGGCGCGGTCAAAGCCGGCTTTTCCGCCTGCTGGAAGGCGACATCGATCACATAGTTCTTTTCCTCGCGGAAGGAATGCACGTCGACCTCGCCGATCAACACGATGTCGACTGCGGAAGAATCGATGTCGGCCCGCTGGTTGATCGAGGCAATGTTCGGCGGCGCCGCCACTTTCGCATCCGCCAGGTCGAAGTTGAGCACGCCGTTGAACTGCAGCGTCAGCTTCTGATCGTTCAGCACCGACGACACGTTGACGCCGTCGGGCATCTCGAACACGAAGCGGACGAAGGTCGGCTGCACCGAGGCGCGGACACGCACCGGCGGCCTCTTCTTTGCGGCATTGACCGCCATCTGCGCGCGCAGCGCCCGCTCGGCGGCCCGCGCCCGTTCCGCCAGTTCGCGCACGACCGCGGCAGGAAGCGAGGGCGGCGGACCGGTCCAGCTATCGGGCAGGAAGTCGACGAAGATCCGCTCCCCGGCCGTCATGGTGTTGACGGTGGCCCGCCGCGACAGCGACAGCCGGATCGCCGTACCGTCGGGATCGCGCCGCGCCGAGCCGACGTAGTCGGGAACAGCGTCCGACAATTTTTCGACGGGAATATCCACCGGGCGCTTGAAGTGGATGATGATGATCGAACCCGCCGTCGAAACGTCTGACTCGACGTCCTCGGCCAGCTTCAACACCAGCCGCGCGAAGCCGCCGGCGGACGTGAACGTCGCCTCCCCCCGGACCGGATCGTCGGCCCGGCAGGGCTGCGAAACAGCGAGGCCGGCGAGCAGCAGGACAAAGGCAAGCGGCCGGCCGAGGCACAGCCAGGCCGCCCGCGCCAAAGCGCGGCCCTGCGACCCAGTTCCAGCGGCAGCCCTTTGCCCCATCCAGGAAATCTCGCGGCCTCAATGAGTTCTGCGGCGAAGCGCCCTCGCCTGCGGGTTTGAATCTTGGATTGGCCGACTTAAGGTTTTGTTAACGTCAACTCATTGATTTCGTTGGAGGGGGCGACGGGCACCCGCTGCCGCGCCCGGGGTCGCCGGAATGCGCCCTCATCCGGGCCGCAATAAGCGCGATAGTGCCGCGCGTGCCGTGATTGGAATCATTATCGCAAAACGGATGGAACCAACATCAGCCATCCCGTCTTAGGGAAACAATGGACCCGGGACGCGGGGCCGGCAGTCAATCAACCAACGCTCCCGGGTCGCCAAACCTGCCTCAGGCAGCCAATTCGGAGTGCGTGAAATGGCAACCCAGATCGTGATGGATCGTACCGGTGATACCCGCCACACATTCGACATCCATGATCGCGCGGAGGTCGAAAAGGCCGAGCGGCGTTTCAGGGATTTGACCGGCGCAGGCTTTACGGCGGCGGTCCGATCGGGGCCCGGCGAGCAACGGGTTATCCGCTCCTTCGATCCGACCGCGGAGGAAACGCTGTTTTATCCGCGTCTCGTTGGTGGCTGACGGCCGTGACCCAGCAGATCGTCCTGGCGATATGCTCGTTCGTCCTGGCTTTGCTTGGCACAGTGCTGCTTTCGGCGCTTTCGCTGGTCGTGGCGCGATCTGGTTCCTGTAGCAGATCGTTCCGCTACGAAATCGAAGCGCGAGCGTTGACCCTGTTGAAGGGCTGGCTCTCGCCGAAGCAGCGCGCCTGCTACGAGCGCTTCCGATATTTCGACGTCGTCGGCAGCGACACCGGGACGCGCTATCGGATCCATCATGGCACGCAGACCAACATCGAGGAGCTCAACGGCACGGGCCACCACGTCTGCAAATGGTGCTTCGTTCCGGATGGCGACCTCGTGGCGGGGGATGTCATGCTGGCGCAGAAGATCGCCCTTGAAACCAACGAGCGCGGCGCGCTCTCCGTAGCTCATCGCTCGTTCGTTTCGTCGGGGCCGCGCAGGTTCTGACCTGGGGGCCTCAGCGCCTTTTTACCGCGGGGTGCCCGGCACCCGGCGTCAGTTGGGCTTTTGCTGCAGGATCTTGCCTTCGATCTTCGGCAGTTCGGCCGTGGACGTGGATTTATCGGTGCCGGCGCGGCGGGCCAGTTCGACCGTCAGCCGCTCGGCCGCTTCCGGCTGCATCAGGCCCAGAATGTCCGACATCTTGCGCGGCGCGATCTGGGAGGCGATTTCGTAGAGCACCGACATTTCCAGCCGGTCGAACACCTTGGCGGCGTCCTTTGGCTTCATGCCCTCATACATCGTGATGATGCCCTTGAAGCGGGCGGCGTCCTGCTCCGCCTTTTGCCCCGTCGCGGTCGAGATCTTGGCTTCGGTGGCCTTCATTTCCTCGACGCGGCCCTCGATGCGCTTCTCGGCGGATTTCAAAAGGCTTTCGCGAATTTCGATTTCGCGCGCGCGCTGCTCCAGTTCCTGGCGCCGCGCCTGCAGCCGTTCCAGGATGGCGCGCTCCGACGGCGACACCGATTGCGGGTTCTGGTCGGGAAACACCACGACGCCGTCGGGCTTCGGCGCGTCGGTGGCGGGAGCGGCCGGCTTCGGCGCCTCCTCCTTTTTCTCTTCCTTCTTGACCGAACCGGTGATGTCGGCGGGATCGGCTTTGGCGCCGCTCGGATAACCCAGATTATCCTGCGCCCACGAACGCTTGGCCGGCTCACTGACCTGATAGTCGAACACGTATCCGCCATCGATCACGAGGCCCGCGACCTTTAGCACTGCAAGGCCGAAGATCGCGACCAGCACGACCGGAATGACGCGGATGTCGCGAAACGACTTCATGCGGCGAGGCCACTGGCCCTTCGGCGTTCAGAGAATGCCTCAGCCGCCGCGGCAACCGCCCTGGCGGTAGAGACCTTGGGTGCAGCGGGTTCGGCCTCCTGCGAGGGCCGCGCCGCGATCGCGATTTTGGACAGCCTGCGAATGACGCCGTCGCCTTCGGCGAGCATGTTCTTCAGATGCCCCGCCATCTGCGTCGCCGCGGTAAGCTGGCTGCCGAGATTCTCATTGACGTCCCGCACGGTGTGCTTGAGGCCGCCGATCGCCCGCTCGGCGATTTCGGTCGCGGTGATCAGTTCGGCGATCGTGGCTTTCAGCGAATGCTCGTCCGCCTTCAGCCGCTGCAGCCGCTTGTTGAGCAGCATGCAGTAGCCGATCGTGAGCATCAGCAGCACCGCCACCAGACTCTCGATTACAACGCCAAGGGAATGACTCATTGTGCCTCCATCAACTTGGTTTGCTCGTCGGCCTTCTCGAACATCGCGAAGGTGGTATTGGGCTTACGCAACTGCTTGGTGACGCGAATGGCGACGCGGTCACCGACCCGGCCCATACGTCCTTCGGTCAAAAGAACATTACCGCAGCGGACCTGCACCAGCGCTTCAGGGCGCATTTCCAGCGGCAGGGTGTCGCCGACCTTCAGCATCATCAGCTGCTTCAGCGGAATGTCGGCTTCATAGAGCACCGCATCGACCGATATCTCGGCCTGCGCCACTTCGGTCGCGAAATGTCCTTCCCAGATCGGATCGCGGCCGAACTTTTCGCCCATGAACATCTGGAGCAGAACCGGGCGGATCGGCTCGATGGTCGCATAAGGCAGCAGCAATTCGATATTGCCGCCGCGGTCTTCCATGTCGATGCGCAGCCGCACCAGGATCGCGGCATTGGCGGGCCTGGAGATCGCGGCGAAGCGCGGATTGGTTTCCAGCCGGTCGATCGAGAACGTCACCGGCGACAGCGGCCGGAACGCCTGCTCGGCGTCTGATAGCACCACCTCGACCAGCCGCTTGACCAGATTGGTTTCGATCGTGGTGTAGGGCCGGCCCTCGATGCGCAGCGAGGTCTGGCCGCGCCGGCCGCCGAGCAGCACGTCGATGATCGAATAGATCAGGCTGGAATCGACCGTCGCAAGGCCGAAATTTTCCCACTCCTCGGCCTTGAACACGCTGAGCACGGCCGGCAAGGGAATTGAATTCATGTAGTCGCCGAAGCGAACCGAGGTGATGCGGTCGAGCGAGACTTCGACGTTGTCCGAGGTGAAGTTGCGCAGGCTCGTGGTCATCAGCCGCACCAGACGGTCGAACACGATTTCGAGCATCGGCAGACGCTCGTAGGACACCATCGCCGAATCGATGATGGCGCGAATGCCGGAATTGTCGTCGAGATTGACGTCGCCGACGCTGAAACCGAGCAGATTGTCGATTTCCTCCTGCGACAGAACCCGTTCGCCGGAATTCTTGTTGCCGAACTCGCGGCCGCCGTCCTCGACCATGGCCGCCCACTGCAGCGCCATGCTCTCGGAGAGTTCATTGGCGGCAGCTTCTTCCGCGGCCGCCGCGGGATCCTCGGAATCGAGCGAAGCCTCCCACTGGGCGGCAATCGCGTCCTGGTCCATCTGGTCTTGGTTGCCGGCCATGATGCTAGATCCGTTCCATCACTGCACGACGATTTCCTTGAACAACACGGCGCTCACCTGCTGCGGCGCGACCGCGTTGTTGACCCGCTTGGTCAGTTCTTCCTTGAGGCGAAACAGCCCGGCCGAACCGTTGATGTCGGAGGGACGCAGTTCGCGCAGGTAGGTCTGGAACAGGTCGGTGACGCGCGGCAGGTTCGGCTTGATCGCCTCGACCTGCTTCTCGTCCTTGATCTCGAGCACCACCTTGACGCGGAGATATTGCACCCGCTCGCCGGGGGCCCCGACCAGGTTGACCATCATATCGGGCACTTCGACAAAGGACGGCGGCTTCGGCGGCGGCGCTTCGGCGTGCTTTTCCTCGCCATGGCCGCGCATCAGGAAGAACCAGCCGGCGCCGGCGCCGAGGATCGCGACGAAACCCGCCGCCGCAACAATCAGCTTGAGCTTGCTCTTTTTCGACGATGCGGCTTCTGCGCCGTCTGCGCCTTCCGCCTGGTCGTTGTCAGCCATTGCCCCGCCCGTTTCGATTCCGAAAACGAACGCAGTTGCCACCAGCCTGGGTAACGAAGCCCCCACAACGCGAAACAAAAGCCGCCAGCGCACACGCGCTCCATACGTGCAACGCTAGGGTAATAATGGTTAACGGAACCTTTCCATTAGCGCCCAAGTAGGAAAAATCTGCCGGGCAAACATGGTCAACAAGACCTTTCTGCCGCCCGCCCCGCGCCCTGGAAAACGCTTAACCCATTAAAAAATCGGTATTTCCCGACTTGGCACGGCTTTCGCTGAGTAACTGGCGTGACCTGCCGGCTTGGGAGAGCCCAAAGGTTTACGACGGATCCGGACCACGGGCTTGGGAGAGCCTGCTTCGGATCGATCAAGGGGAGAACCACCGATGGAGAATATGCTTCTCGTCGGACTTTCGCGGCAGATGACGCTGGAACGGCAGTTGGATGTCGTCGCCAACAACGTCGCCAACATCAACACGACCGGCTTCAAGGCCGACCGGTCGCTGTTCGAGGAATATCTGCGCTCGCCGGCGCATGAAGACAATTTCGTGCGCGCCGACCGCCGCGTCTCTTTCGTGCACGACCGCGCCACCTTCCACGATTTCGCAGCCGGTCCCTCCGAGCAGACCAAAAACCCGCTCGACGTCGCGATCGACGGCAACGCCTTCCTGGTTGTGCAGACCGCCGCCGGCGAGCGCTACACCCGCGACGGCGGCCTGCAGATCAACAATCAGGGCCAGCTCGTGACCGCGAGCGGCGATGCGGTGCTGGGCACCTCCGGCCCGATCGTGTTCCAGCCGACCGACAAGGCGATCAACATCGCAGCCGACGGCAATGTCACGGTCCTCGAGGGCACCGGCCGCACCGACTCGGTCCGCGGCAAGCTGCGGCTGGTCAATTTTGCCGACGCGCAGAAGCTCGTGAAGGAAGGCGGCAACCTCTACTCTGCGGGCCAGGGCGTCGCCGCCCAGCCCGACACCACCTCACGGGTCCGCCAGGGCTTTATCGAGAAGTCGAACGTCAATTCCGTTCACGAAATGAGCCGCATGATCGAGATCACGCGCACCTACACGCAGATCTCGGCGATGCTGCAGCAGCAGCACGACCTGCACCGAACCGCAGTCGAGAAACTCGCCGACGTTCCGGCATAACCGTAAGGCATTGATCGATGCGCGCCCTTTACACAGCAGCGACCGGCATGGCGGCACAGGAACTCAACGTTCAGGTGATCTCCAACAACATCGCCAACATGCGCACCACCGGCTACAAGAAGCAGCGCGCGGCGTTTCAGGATCTGATCTACGACCATGTGCGCCGCGTCGGCGCGCAGGCTTCCGACCAGGGCACCATCCTGCCGGTCGGCGTCGATATCGGCGGCGGCGTCAAGACCGTCGGCACGCCGCGGCTGATGAGCCAGGGCACGCTGTCGCCCACCGGCAACGACCTCGACGTCGCGATCCGCGGCGAAGGCTTCTTCAAGATCCAGGTGCCCGACGGTACCTATGCCTATACCCGCGACGGCTCGTTCATGATGGACGCGCAGGGTCGCGTCGTCACCGCGCAGGGCAACCCGGTGCAGCCGACGATCACGATCCCGCAAAACTCCTCGCAGATCACCATCAACGCGCAGGGCCAGCTCACGGTGATGCTGCCGGGCTCGACCACGCCAACCCTGGTCGGCCAGATCGGCCTGACCCGCTTCATCAACAAGGCCGGCCTCAACCCGATCGGCGACAATCTGTTCACGGACACCCCGGCCTCCGGCACGCCGCAGGACGGCGTCGCCAACACCGACGGTTTTGGCGACATGCAGCAGGGCAATCTCGAACAGGCCAATGTCGAGGTGGTGACCGAAATCTCCGACCTGATCGCCGCCCAGCGCGCCTATGAGATGAACGCCAAGGTCGTCAGCGCGGCCGACCAGATGCTGCAATCCACCTCCAACATGTTCCGCTAAAGGACTGGTCATGATCGCCCGCGCCCTCCTCCTGGCCACAGCCCTGATCGCCGCATCGAGCGCGGCCGCGGTCGCGCAGACCCGGGATACCTTCGCGAACCGCAACGTGATCGCCGCGCCGGTGCTGCGCGCCACCGTGCAGGTGTCGGGCGATCTGGTGCGGATCGGCGATGTCATCGACAATGCCGGCAGCGCCGGGCAGATCGCGATCTACCGCGCGCCGGATCTGGGCACCACGGGCTCGCTGCCGGTCGCGCAGGTGCTCAACACGCTGCGCGCCCATCAAGTGATCGGCGTCGACACCCGCGACCTGAAGGAAATTTCGGTGACGCGCCTCGCCCGCACCCTTGAAGGCAAGGACATCGAGCTGCAGGTGGCGCGCGCGCTGGAGCGCCGCAACGGTCTCGGCGACGCCGCCAATCTGTCGCTGACCTTCGACCGCGACCCCGGCGACGTCAGGCTGGACGCCGGCTTCACCGGCGGCCTGCAGCCGACCATCGCGCGCTATGACAACCGCAACGGCCGCTTCGACGTTACCTTTGAAATCGCCAACGAGAACGGCGCCGCAGCCAAGCTGCGCTTTACCGGCACGGCGATCGAGACCGTCGAGGCCGCAGTGCTGGCGCGCACCATCGAGCGCAATGAGATCGTGAAATCATCCGACGTGATGGTCGAGCGCCGCCCGAAAACGGAAGTCGGCACTGACGCCGCCGCGCGCGACCGCGCGGTGGGCATGCAGGCCCGCCGCCAGCTCCGCGCGGGCCAGGCGATCCGCACCGCCGATCTCGTCAAGCCAGACCTGGTACAGCGCGACCAGAACGTCACGTTGATCTACGATGCGCCCGGCATCTACCTCACCATGCGCGGCAAGGCGCTGGACAACGGCACCGAGGGCGACGTCGTCAACGTCATGAACCTGCAGTCGAAGCGCACGCTGTCCGGCACCGTGGTCGGCCGCGGCCAGGTTTCGATCACGCCACTACCGTCCCGCCCGGCGCAGACCAGCGATACCACCTCCTCGCTCGGCACAACACGACCCGCGCCCGTTGCAGTCGCCGCCGTCAGTCCGCCAGTCGCTCCAAAAGCCGAGTAATGTAAATGTCAGTCCCCCGTCTCAACCGCATCATCCTTACCGGCGCCATGATGTCGCTGGCCGTCGCCGCGAGCGGTTGTTCCTCGATCGACCGTCTCTCCCAGATCGGCGAAAAGCCGAAGCTGACGGAGATCGAAAACCCGACCACGCAGCCCGGCTACAAGCCGGTGCAGATGCCGATGCCGAAGCCGGAGCAGGCCTCCTACAATGCCAACTCGCTGTGGCGGAACGGCTCGCGCGCCTTCTTCAAGGACCAGCGCGCCGCGCGGATCGGCGACCTCCTGACTGTGACCGTCAACATCACCGACAAGGCCAACCTGTCCAACGAGACCCAACGCAGCCGCTCCGCCAAGGAAGACTCGGGGATCACCGATTTCATTGGGTCAAGCACGATCACGCAGGCAAACAAGATCCTGCCCGGCAAGATCCTGACCACGGACTCGACGTCGTCGAGCGACGGCAAGGGCTCGGTCAACCGCCAGGAAGCGTTGCAGACCAACGTCGCCGCCGTGGTGACGCAGGTGCTGCCGAACGGCAACCTCGTGGTCGAAGGCAAGCAGGAGATCCGCGTCAACTTCGAAATCCGCGAGCTGATCGTCGCCGGCATCGTCCGCCCCGAAGACATCCAGAGCGACAACACCATCGATTCCTCGAAGATCGCGCAGGCCCGCATTGCCTATGGCGGTCGCGGCCAGATCACCGACGTGCAGCAACCCCGCTACGGCCAGCAGGTGATGGACGTGCTGCTGCCGTTCTAGACTGCATTCCGAGCTCCCACATCTCGTTGCGAACCTAGGCGCGGCGGAGATGTTCAACACGGCCTCCGTCAGCTCCCCTGGCGGAGGCCGTGGTCGTTTGGCTGAATGTCAGGAATGGCGACATCGCCGTCGCAATCTCCAATCGTTCCCAGTCCGGCAACCGCAACTCGCGGGTCGGGTCGTAAGCCTTTCTCCAAGTTTGCCATCGGTCGCTTCGCGATCCTCCGCGACCGCACAGCAGCAGTCTCCTGAACACTGTGGTGACAGCTGTCATGCCCCTTTCTTGAAAAAAGGGCACCATCACCTCGGTTCAAAAATCCGGCTCTTCCTCGGCCACCCGGTTCTGGTGACGCCAATGCTGCCATATGGCCAGCACGACCGAGGCCGCCGCCGCCAGCAGCAGCAAGCCGGAAATCGGCCGCGTCAGGAAAAGCCAGGGATTGGCGTCGGTCATGATCGCGCGCACAAGGTTGATCTCGATCTGGTCGCCGAGAATCAAGCCGAGGATCAGGGGCGCCAGCGGAAAGCCGAGCTTGACCAGCACGTAGCCGACGACGCCGAACAGCAGCAGCACGTAGACGCTCTGCATCGTGTTGTTGAGCGCATAGGCGCCGAGGATGCAAAGCACCAGCACGACAGGCGCCAGCACCGCCATCCGCACCGAGGTCACGCGCAGCATCAGCGGCATCAGCGCGACGCAGATCAGCAGCATGCAGGGGTGCGCCAGGATGTAGGCCGCATAGATGCCATAGGCGATGTCGGGATTTTGCGAGATGAATAGCGGTCCAGACTGAATGCCGTGGATCGTCATCGCGCCGAGCATCACGGCGGTGACAGCGTCACCGGGAATGCCGAATGCCATGATGGTCATCAGCGAGCCGCTGACGTTAGCGTTGTTCGAGGCTTCCGAGGCAATGATGCCCTCGGGGTGGCCCTTGCCGAAACGCTCCGGCGTCCTGGAGAATTTCTTGGCCTGGTCATAGGCCATGACGCTGGATGCGCTGCCGCCGATCGCCGGCAGGATGCCGATGATCAGCCCGACGAAGGTCGCCCAGCCGAGCAGGAACGGCTGCCGGGCGATCTCCCAATTGACTTTGAGGTGAGAGAAACGTTCGAGCCTGACGTCAGCCGCGGATTGCACCGCCTCGCCTTGCGGGCGACCCAGCTTCTCCAGGTCGGTCATGATCTGCGCGAAGGCGAAAATGCCGATCAATACCGGCAGGAACGCGAAGCCGCCGCCGATGAACTCCGAGCCGAAGGTGAAACGCGGCACGCTGCCGATCGGATCGTGGCCGATCACCGTGATCAGCAGCCCGATGGCGGTCGAGATCAGGCCCTTGACGAGCGAGGATTCGGTGAGCCCCGCAACCATCGCCATGGCGAGCACGAACAGAGAGAAGAATTCCCACGGCCCGAATTCCAGCGCGATCGCCGCGAGCGGCCCGGTGAGGAACACAAGGAAAAAAGCGCCGAGCAGGCCGCCCCAGACCGAAGCCCAGACGCCGAGCCAGATGGCGCGGCCCGGCTCGCCGTTGCGCGCCATCGGAAAGCCGTCGAACGTGGTCGCGATCGAAGCCGGCGTGCCCGGGATGCCGAGCAGGCAGCAGGAGATGAGGCCGCCGGTCGATCCGCCGACATAGACGCCGGTCATTGCCGCAAGGCCGGCCAGCGGGTCGAGCCCGTAGGTGAACGGCAGCACCACAATGACCGTCATGGTGATGGTGACGCCCGGCAGGGCCCCGCCGATCACGCCGATGAAGGTGCCAGCAAACAGCGGCACCAGGTATTTCCACTGGGCGACGTTGACGAGGCCGTTCCAGAGCAGATCGAGCATCTAAAAACCCGTCCATGCGCCGCGCGGCAGCAGCACCAGCAGGTAGCGTTCGAAAATGAAATAGCTCACCACGGCGGTGCCGAGCGCGATCATGGCGAGCACAACCCATTGCCGTGCCGTTTGCGGCCGGCCCAATGCGGCCTGCAGTGCGCCGACGAACAGGACGGTGGCGACACGAAATCCCAAAAGCGGCAGCAGCACCACATAGCCGCCGACGATCGCGAATGCGATGACGACCAGGCGATAGTTTCGTCGCGGCGCGTCGCCCACGCCGGCTTCAGCCATCGGGCGGGGCTTCAGGAGGTCTTGCAGGACCAGCAGCGCGCTCGCAGCCGCCATGAACGACAGCACGATGGCCGGGTAAAAGCCCGGCCCGACCGGAACGATGGCAAGGGACGGAAGCTGGAAGGATTTGACCAGGAGGACCAGGCTGATCGCGAGCAGGATCAGCCCGGCAATTCCGTCGCGGCCGATACTCATTTCTTGATCAGGCCGAGATCGGTCATGACGACCTTGTTCTCGTCGTCGATCTTGGCGAGGAACTTCGCATAGTCACTGGCATTGAGGAACGCCACGCGGGTGCCCTGCAGCTTCATCGCCTGGGCGAAGCTCGGCTCCTTGGTCGCCTTGGTGCAGGCGTCCTCGAGCTTGGCGCGCACCGGCGCGGGCGTTCCCTTGGGAACGAAGATGCCGCGCGCCACTTCATACACGATGTTCATGCCGAGCTCCTTGAGCGTCGGCACGTCGGGCACTTCCGGATCGCGCTTCTCGCTGGCGATCGCGATGTAGCGCAGCAAGCCGGCTTCGACCTTGCCCTTCTGCGTCAGGTTGGAGTCGGTGAGGTTGATGTGGCCGCCGAGCAGCGCGTTCATTCGCGGGGCCAGGCCGTCGTAGGACACGAGCTTGAATTTCAAGCCGGCCGCTTTCTCGATCAGTGCCGGAAAGATATGGCTGGTCGAGCCGAGCGTGGCGCCGACCGTGATCTCGCCCGGCCGCTTCCTGGCGTCGTCGGCGAGCTCCTGCCAGTTCTTCCAGGGCGTCTTGGCGCTTGCGGTCAGCACCGAGGGCGTCGCCGAGACCAGACAGATCGGCTCGAAGTCGCTGTATTTGACGTCGCTGATGCCCGCATAGAACGTCAGATGGATATAGTCGTGTACTGCGTAGACCGTATAGCCGTCGGGCGCCGCCGCCTTGGCCTCGCGTGCGCCGGTAGTGCCGGATGCGCCGCCGACATTGGCGACTACCACCGGCTGGCCGATATGCTTCTGGAATTCGACGGCGAACGGCCGGAAGATGTTGTCGGTATCGCCGCCCGCGGCCCATGGCACGATCATCTTGATGGGGCGATCGGGATATTGCGCCATCGCCGGCGCCGATAAAGCAGCCAGCACCCCGGTCAGCGCGGCAGCGCCGGCCATCGTCACCAACGTCCTTGCCATCCGTCATCTCCCGGTGTCGTCTCGTGGGCCATTCAGGCTCTCTGTCGGGACAATAACAGCCGAGCCCCGCAGGGGGAAGCCCTGCGGCGGCTCGCATGCCCGCTACGGCCAGCGGGTGATGGACGTGCTGTGCCGTTCTGCGTCTTATCCCGAGCTCCCACACTCCATCGCGAACCTCGGCGCGATGAAGTGTCAACGCGGCCTCCGTCAGCTTCCCTGGCGGAGGCCGCGATCGTTTTTGAACGGTGCATCGCGAAACGTCGTGAATGCTATTCGCGCCGTCCGATTTCAGTTCGAACGACGACGGGCACGGCTCTTGTCGATGTGCTGGGCGTTGGCGCTGAAGTTGCGATTGTCGGCGCAATAAGCCGTCCGGCCCGAAGCCGCGGCCTGACACTGCGCGCTCGTCGAGAAGATACACTCGCCTGACCCGCCGGCGAAGTCGTCACCCTGAATGCAATAAGGGTAATCCTTCGCCGAAGCCGCGTTTATGCCGGTCAGGAAGACAATTGCCGATGTCACGAAGGCAAGAAATACAATACGCATTTTTCCCTCCCACGTTTCCTTCGACATTCGTTGCGCCCAATCGCGGAAGCGCCGCGTGAGCTGCTTCACATCGTTTACGTCACTGTTAGGTGATCGAGCGCGCTTCAGGGCGCGCCGCGGGCAACGGCCGCGACGACCGCGATCAGCAATCTTGCGCTCGTCCAAAACGTAACACAGGAACTCCGCTACTTGCGCGACTTCACCGTTTGCAGTGGGCAGCGTCGCTCTCCTGTCAGGAGCGGCTCCTCGCGCGTTTTCGCTTTCCGTCCTTCAAATCTCAACTGGAGGAAATCATGGCTTTGGACGCAAACGAAACCGATAACCTGGTTGGCAGCGACAAGGTCGGGGGAACTGCGGTCTATGGCGCCGATCAAAACAAGATCGGCTCGATCGAGCGCGTCATGATCGACAAGAAGAGCGGCAAGGTATCTTACGCCATGCTGTCCCTCGGAGGTTTTCTCGGCATCGGCGACGACCACTACCCGCTGCCATGGCAATCGCTGAAATACGACACCTCGCTCGGCGGCTACGTCACCGGCGTGACGGAAGCTCAGCTCAAGGGCGCACCGCATTACCGCAATGACAATACCTGGAACTGGAGCGACCCGACCAGGACCCGCGCCGTCAACGACTATTACGGCGTCGCGATCTGATCGTGGTCACGCCTCGACCTCCGGAGGGCCCGCCTCGATGGCGGGCCTTCTGCGAACGCAGGTGCGTTTGCCCGCCAGCCGAGAACTATTCCTGCTGCTTTGCGTTGGGGACCTAAAGAGGTAGAGCAATGGGAAAATTCTTCTTGATCATTATCGCTATAAGCGTCGCCATTTTGCTGGTGATGAGCGCGTATGTCATCAGCCTGTGACGGCAATGCGCCGCGCGATGAAATGGCGCTGCAGCGTCTTCTTGCCGGGTTCGTCAAAAAGGGCAGGCTCCAGCGCTTCTCGGGGGGACGATTTGCGCCAAAGGCTGGGTGTGCAGGTTTGTCGCAGGGGCAGCATTCCCCGAGTGCGCAACGGCGCGCAAACAAGCGGCGCTCGAACGCCTCCGCCAGGACTTCGATCGGCAACCATGCCCACCGATAAGATTGGTTAACGAAGCTGCGGGCGGCGGGATCGGCTGGTCCTGGCATCCATTATTCGCGCCACGCGAGGCGAACCTTCTTCGAGCCCGACCAGGTTTTCGATTAACCATTAATGTCCCGGCGACGTTGCCAGGACGAACTCGTCGTCGGCGAGAACACGAGTTAAGTCGTCAAAAAACCCTGCACAGGAAGCGTCGGGTGATCGCGAATACCTGCGGTGACAAGCGTGTGCCTGCTACCAATGGGCGCGGGCTGCGGGTGGCCGGCGGCCCGGCATTCCCTGCGCCCTCTTTCTTTTTTGAGGGAACCGGTTAGCATGAACCTGGGTGAAGGCGCGCTGCGGCAACGCAAACACACAGCCAGTTGTCGTTCGTCCTCGCAGGCAGGCGATCGAGTATTCCAGAGACAGCAGTGATGGACACGACAGGTCGCGGCGTACTGGATACCCCGCAAGTGCGGGGTGTGGCCATCTCTTATGCAGCAATACTTCTCATCCTCGCGATCCTCATCCCGGCCTCGCCCGCGTTCGCCGAGTCGTGCAGCAAGCCGACAGCACGCTCCAAGATTGCCGAGACGCTCAAGCTCGCCTCGGAGCAGCGGCCGGTCAATATCACGTTCCGCACCCACGCCGACGGCGTGAAGCTGTCGATCGGCCTCAAGTCGAAATACCCCGACGATATGACCATCATCCTGCAGAATGACTTCGAGCAGTTGAACATAAAGGACGACCGCTTCGAGGTCTTGCTGCGACTCATGGGGAATCGGGAACGACTCTCGGTGCCCTTCGCAGCGATCAAGGCATTCTGGGATAAATCCGATCTGAAGTGCTCCGACGGTTGATGCGTCACTCCGGCGTCGCGCGCCGGATCAGGGCGCAGAGTCCCGTCATGCGCGCGATCGGATGTTCGACGAACAGGCGGCAGGAAGCGAGCGCGCCCTTCAGCGTATCCGGCGGCGTGGCAGGTTTCAGTTGTGACGCGAGAACAGCGCCATGAGCATACCCAAGCGCGCGAGTCGAAAGCGTCAGCGCGTTTAGCCGCCCTTCTCGCTGCAGCGGCGCCAGCATGGTTCGCACCAGCGCCAGGTAGGCCGGCCAGTAAGCGAGATGCCGGTACATGCTCGCGATCAGCTGCGGCTCGGTGTCTTCGCCGAAGGAATTCAATTCGCCGACCAGCGCCGCCACTTCGGGATCGAGCGCATCCATCGGCGGCAATTCCGGGATCTTGGCGCCCGGCGGTTTTGGCGCGGTATCGGCAGCCATCACGGTATCGGCCGGGCGCGGCTCGTAACGCGCCAGCAGCGCCGAGAGCGCGACGAGCGCCAGCGCGTTGGTGTATTGATAGCTGTCGAGCACATCACGAATGAGCGCGCGTTCGGCCGCGTCCACGCCCGCAGCAGCTAAGGTGTCGGTGGAGAAGCCGGGCCAGTCCGGCAACGCGATCGCTTGCCTGACGGCTTCGGCATGCAATGGGCCATCGCCGAGATAGAGCGGACGGACGGTGGACCACGTCCATTCCAGCGCGCCCGGCATGGTCGCGAGGTTGCGCCAGATCAGGTTGACCACGCTGGTGCCGAGAACTTTTCGAATGTCGGCATAGATGTCGGCGATTTCACCTCGTGCTTCGGATTCAAGAACCGACGGAACGCTTTCTGCCATCACGCAATCACCGATCGTAGGGTAGGCAAAGGCGCGGCTTTGCGCCGTGCCCACCATCTTTCAAAATCATTGTGCTGAATGGTGGGCGCGCTTCCGCCTTCGCTCGTTGAGCTACGGCGGACAAGTCGCTTTGCCCATCCTACGGAGCCTACCCGAACTTCGCTTCCACCGTCCCCAATCCGTCGAGCTCCATCTTCACGCTGTCGCCCGCATCGAGCCAGACGGTTTTCACGAGACTGCCTGTGAGCACGATCTGTCCGGCATGCAGCCCCTTGCCCTCTTCGGCGAGATGATTGGCGAGCCAGGCCAGCGCGTTGTGGGGATGGCCGAGCACGTCGGCGCCGGTGCCGCGCCCGGCCTCCTTGCCGTTGACGATGGCGCGGCCCTTGACCGTGAGCAGGTCCGGCGCCCTGGTGCGCGCCACCGCCTTGCCGAGCACGCAGCCGGCGGCGAAGAAATCATCGGCAACAAGCGTCGGCGCGCCCATCGTCTCCCATTTGACGTAGCGGTCGTCGACGATCTCGATCGCGGGGTGGTAGGCCTCGATCGCCTCCATCACCCATTCCGCAGTGAACGGCGCTTCGGTCGGCACGACATTGCGCGCGAGCCGCACCGCGATCTCGCATTCGACGCCGACGCGAACGTAATCGCCGAATCGTAGCTTGGCGCCGCTGTCGTGAACGCCCTTGGCGAATACACCGCCGCCGCAGGGATGGGGGATGTCGAGATATTGCTGCATCACCGCGCTGGTGCAGCCGATCTTGTAACCGACCAGGCTGCCTGTCTGCGGCAGCAGCAGATCGTGGACCGCGCGCTGTATCTGATAACCTGCCGCCTCGTCGCCTGGCACAAGATCAGGCGGAAGCGCGGCCAGCGGCGTGCGATTGCGGCGCGCGGTGGCGATGATCTGTGCGGCCGCGAGAATTTTGTCCATCGGCGGCGGCTTTCTTGTTTGCAACGCGTAGCGTTGACCGCACAGGACGGTCAGTCGCCACCCCTCAATGCCCTACTCGTCCCGGTAAACCTTCTCGCGCTTCTCGTGGCGTTCCTGCGCTTCCACCGACAGCGTCGCGATCGGACGGGCTTCCAGCCGCTTCAGCGAAATCGGCTCGCCGGTCTCCTCGCAATAGCCGTAGGTGTTGTCCTCGATACGTTGCAGCGCGGCGTCGATCTTGGAGATCAATTTGCGCTGGCGGTCGCGGGCGCGCAGTTCGATGGCGCGATCGGTTTCGGAAGAGGCGCGATCAGCCAGATCGGGATGATTGACGTTCTCTTCCTGGAGGGTCTGCAGGGTAATCTTTGATTCCCTCAGGATCTCGTCCTTCCACGCCAGCAGCTTAGCGCGAAAATAATCGCGCTGGCGGTCGTTCATGAAAGGCTCTTTTTCGGAGGGTCGATAATTCTTCAACTTTTCCAAGGCCAGCCCATCTTCACGTACAAGGCGGGGCGGAAAATTGTCCGTCCGCGCCGGCCTTATATAGCGGCGGGTTGTCACAGACAATATCGTCCGTCCCCGTGGAAGTACCGCCCCAAGGCCTTGCACAGGCAAAACTATCGGGGCGGCCTGTCCTTTAGTAGCCGACCGTGAAGCGCTGGCGTATATGGGCCGGGCGTTCGATCTCGTCGGCGAGTGCAACTGCGAAGTCCTCGAAGGAAATCGAGCTTTTGCCGTCGGCAGCGGTCAAAAGCTGGTCGGTCCCGAGGCGGAACTTGCCGGTTCGCTCGCCGGCCACAAACAGGGCCGAGGGCGACAGGAAGGTCCAGTTGAGTTCCCTTTCGGCTTTGAGCAGGTCGAGGAAGGCGGCGCCCTTCTCGGCTTCTGCCTTGTATGCCACGGGAAAGCCCGGGGTGGTCACCAGGCGGACCCCCGGGGCCACTTCGAGGCTGCCGGCGCCGCCGACGACGAGGTAGCGGCCGACCTTCGATTCCCTGGCGGCCCCGATCAGCTTGACCGGATCGCTGTCAAGAAAATGAACCGAGCTGATCGCGGCGTCGTGGCCGGCCAGCAGCCGGGCAAGGCCGGCCTGGTCCGTCACGTCGCCCCTGGTCGGTGTCACGTTGGCTTGGGCAGCAACCTTCTCGGGATGGCGGGCGATGGCGGTCACGCTGTGGCCGCGGCGGGCGAGTTCGGCGGTGATGCGCGAACCGGCGTTGCCGGACGCGCCGATGACGGCGATTTTCATGGAAGTCTCCCTTTCGATACGCGAATATGGTATCCAATGGTGACTAGATAGCGAAAAGGATGTAAGTGTGAAGAGAGCACTTTTGGGTCACCTGATTACGCCGGAGTAACCGCCGTGAAAGCCGCCAATTCGAAAACCCCGAACGCCTATTCGGCCGATTGCCCGACGCGCCAGATTCTCGATCGCGTCGGCGACAAATGGGCGGTGTTAATCCTGCTTCTCGTGCGCGACGAGCCGATGCGTTTCAATGCGTTACGGCGCACCATTGAAGGCATCTCGCAGAAGATGCTCAGCCAGGTTCTCAAATCGCTCGAACGCGACGGACTGATCCGGCGGTGCGCGATCGCGACTGTGCCGGTCACGGTGGAGTATTCGATCACGCCGCTCGGCGCGACGCTCGCCGGCGCCGTCGATCCGTTGCGGGAATGGGCGGAGGCGAACCTCAAGGAGGTGTTGAACGCGCAGCGCCGTTACGACGCGGCGCGGAAGGATATCGCGGCGTGAGTCAACCACCGCTGTCATGCCCCGCTTCAAGCGGGGCATCCAGTACGCCGCGGCCTCTCGGCCGAACGCGAGCGCCTCTGGAAAACTGGGGCGCCCGGTCAAGCCGGGCAACGACACCCCGAATCTAGAACTGTCCGGCCTTTGCCAACTCGACTTCAACCCGCAGCTCGATCTCGGACAATACCGCGTCGAGGCCTGGATCGCCGGAGGAGGACTTCAGATTGGCAGCGGCATCGCGCAGCCGGTTCACGGTGGAAGCATCGAGATTGCCGGAGAGCAGTCCGATCTTGAGTTCGTCGAGCACGTCGAGCGCGCCCCTGCCCCGTGCCACCGAACGCTTGCGGCGCTCGGTCGGATCCTCGACGCCCTGCAGCGCCAGCAGCGCATCGATGTTGCCGGCGGCCCTGGGCGCTGCGGCCGAGCGCGGCTCCTCGGGAGCCGACGGTGCTTCCGGCAGCGAGAAGCCGGTCGAACTGGTTCGCCGCGTGTTACTCGCTGGCGATCCAAGCGTGGTGCCGTTCGGTCCGTAGATGCGCATCGTGGTGATCTCGGCGTGAGAATAGAGGGACCTTCGCCTCCTTATGGTTAATGATGCGTAAATAGCCCGGCAAAATCTGCCGACGTACGGCAGTTTCGCCCATCGTGGTGAAGCCGCCGCCGCACCATGCCCCGGCGAACATCCAGAAATATCAAGGCATTGCATCAGAAGCGCGACGTGGCATGACCCTCGCATAGTTAATGCCGGACCGCCGTCATGGGAGTGGCGCAAGCGGTCCGGTGGAAGACCTCGAGGGGAGCACAGGATGCCCGGCATCCGTTCGGCAGGACTGATTTGGATGGCCTGCGCCGCGCTGCTGGCGCTGGCGTTAGCGTCGTCGCCCGCGGGCGCGACGTCGCGGATCAAGGATCTCGCCAACATCGAAGGCGTGCGGCAGAACCAGTTGATCGGCTACGGCCTCGTGGTCGGCCTCAACGGCACCGGCGACACGCTGAACAACATCCCCTTCACCAAGCAATCGCTGCAGGCGATGCTGGAACGCATGGGCGTCAACATCCGCGGCGCCACCATCCGCACCGGCAACGTCGCCGCCGTCATGGTCACCGGCAATTTGCCGGCCTTCGGTACCCAGGGCACGCGGATGGACGTCACGGTATCCGCGCTCGGCGACGCCAAGAACCTGCAGGGCGGCACCCTGCTCGTCACTCCCCTGCTCGGCGCCGACGGCAACGTCTATGCGGTCGCCCAGGGCTCGCTGGCGATCTCCGGCTTCCAGGCCGAAGGCGAGGCCGCCAAGATCACCCGCGGCGTGCCGACCGTCGGCCGCATCGCCAACGGCGCCATCATCGAGCGCGAGATCGAATTCGCGCTCAATCGCCTGCCCAATGTCCGGCTGGCGCTGCGCAACGCCGATTTCACGACCGCCAAGCGGATCGCGGCGGCCGTCAACGATTTCCTCGGTGTCAAGACGGCCGAGCCGATCGATCCCTCCACGGTGCAGCTCGCGATCCCCGCCGAATTCAAGGGCAACGTGGTGGCCTTCCTGACCGAGATCGAGCAATTGCAGGTCGACCCGGATCTTGCCGCCAAGATCGTGATCGATGAGCGCTCGGGCATCATCGTGATGGGCCGCGACGTTCGCGTGGCGACCGTGGCGGTGGCGCAGGGCAATCTCACCGTGACGATTTCGGAAAGCCCGCAAGTGAGCCAGCCCAATCCGCTGTCGCGCGGCCGCACCGTGGTGACGCCGCGCACGGGGGTCAGCGTTTCCGAAGACGGCAAGAAATTCGCGGTCGTGAAGGACGGCGTCTCGCTGCAGCAGCTCGTCGACGGCCTCAACGGTCTCGGCATCGGCCCGCGCGACCTGATCGGCATACTGCAGGCGATCAAGGCCGCCGGTGCGATCCAGGCCGACATCGAGGTGATGTGATGGACACGAGCCTTATCAACGGCATTGGCGCATACTCGAAGAAGAAGATTTCGCTGATCAACGGCCGCAACGATCCGCAGCTTGCCGATGCGATGAAAAAGATTTCACCCGAGGCGCAGAAAAAGACCCGCGCCAAGGCCCAGGAGTTCGAGGCGATGTTCCTCAACTCGATGTTTTCGCAGATGACCACCGGCGTCAAAGGCGATGGGCCGTTCGGCGACACGACCGGCACCGGCGTCTGGCGCTCGATGCTGACGGACGAATATTCGAAATCCTTCGCCAAGTCCGGCGGCATCGGCATTTCCAACGACGTCTTCCGCACCTTGATCCTGCAGCAAGCCAACCGCGCCGGCTGATCCAAAAGGAAAACCCGACATGAATCAGCGTCCTCAGGGCAGCCCCGTCCCCTCACCAACATCCGCACCAGCAAGAGCGATCTCCACGCCGGCGGAAGCACGCAAGCTCGCGGAAGATCTGATGGACGTGATGAGCGCCCTGCTCGGCATCATCGAACGTGAAACCGAACTGGTTCGCGCCGGCAATGTGCGCGAGGCGATGCGGCTGGAAAACCAGAAGGGCGAGCTGTCGCGCCGCTACATGGTCGCAGTCGAGAACCTGAAGAATGCCCAAAAATACCTGGCGCAGGTGTCGCCGGAATTGCTGACTACGCTGCGCCGCCATCACGACACCTTCCGCGCGATGCTGCAGATCAACCTCACCGTCCTTGCGACGGCGCACGCGGTGTCCGAAGGCATCGTCCGCGGCGTCAACGCCGAGATCCAGCGCAAGAACATTCCGAACACCTACACGGCTTCGGGACAACGCGCCGTGCCGGGACCGCGCAACATCACCCCGCTCTCGGTCAGCCGCTCGTTGTAAGCAACCGCGGTCTTCGGATCTCTACAATTTTCACTAAATTTGCACGCCCGCATCAGCGCGGAATTGAGCGTATTCCCTAACACCGCGTTGAGAGGTGTAGAGCTATATTGTTTCCACGAGGGGTTGGGATTTGACTCGCAGCAAGCCTGGAGGCTGCCATGAGTACAGATTTCAACATTAAACCGGTGGGGGCACCGGTTGCCGCGCCGATCGTTCAGCACGTGAGCGAGGCGGCACAACATGCGGTCGCGACCGAACTGCCGGCGAGCCAGAGCGTCGCGGCGGTGGACTCGAGCGCGCGCGCCAGCACCGATTCCGCGGCGGTCCGCGTCTCCATTTCGAATGCCTCGACGTCAAACCAGGTGGTGATCGACCGCGACGCCCGCGCCGTCGTCTATCAGGTCATCGATACCAGGACGAGCCAGGTGGTGAAGCAGTTTCCCGAGGAAGCCGTGCTGCGCCGGCGGGCTTATTTCCACACGCTCGATTTGACCAAGGACGCCCCCACGCGGCTTCGCGCCACCGATCGCAAGGCTTAATAAGCGGGCAGAATTAGCTGGAGCGTGTTGCGTAGGCCTGGTCGAGATAGGTCTGGCCGCTCGACGGATCGGTGACGACGTTCTTGATCTCCGCTTTCCCAAGGGCGGATAGCGTGAACTTGGTGTCGCCGATCCGGAACGAAAGGTCCTTGATCAGAACTTCCTGGAATTTGTTGGTGCCGCCGCTCTGGTACTGCACCTTGGCGCGAAAGCCTGTGACGTTCGAGATCGTGAACTTGAACGTCTTGTTGTCGGGATATTTCCCGGTCCAGGTGCCTTCATAGAGCTTGGGATCGACCGCGACGTACGGGGTCTTGGACGGAACGGTCAATCCCACCGTCTTGTAGTTGGCCGATATGATGCTCCAGAGGTCAGCCATCTCGGCACACTCGGTCGAACAGGTTAGCCGCGACCCGAAAGGCCGGCGGCGAGATTGCAATTGATGTCGATCAGCGACTTCAGCTTGGCCGGATCCGGATTCAACTGCATGTCGACGGTTTGTTTCATCACGAACACGCCGATGTTGGCAATGTTCTGCCGGACTTCCATCGGTTGAGGATTTTCATTCGTCTCCACGGCGCTCATGAAGATCGACCAGAGCCGGCGATTGAAGAGCAACGCATTGTGCATCGCTGTGTCGGGACCGTTCCAGTTGGACTGGACTTCCTGCAGTTGCCGTGCGGCCTTCAGCAGCGCCTGCGCTTCGATTTCACGGGGAGACGTCGTCGTTTGAGATGTACGCGCGTAGGCCTGGGCTGCATTAGACATTCACGAACCTCGATGGGAGCGGTTTTGCAGGACCGCGGGACTTCAGGAAAACTGCCTAACTTTCATACAGGTTGCGCCTTTAAATATGGTTAGCAAGCGTTACCGATTGTGTCGGCAGTCCGGCAAAAAAATCCATATTTGCGTCAGCATGCCGCCCATCACGTTCTGATGGAATTAAGATCGAAACCCAAATTCTTCGCTTCGGTGCTTTTCTTCATGCCGACGTTTTTCCTCCTCGAGCTGGAAGAAATTTTTGCCCGAAAAGAAAACGGCGGGGTTTCCCCCGCCGCCTTGATCGTTGACGTTAGCGTCCCGCTTAGCGCAGGAGCTGCAGCACGCTCTGCTGGCTCTGGTTGGCCAGCGCCAGCGCGGACACCGCGATCGACTGGCGGGTCGACAGCGCCTGGCTGTTCGCCGCTTCCTCGTTGGTGTCGGCCAGCGTCAGGTTCGACGAGCCGGTCTGCAGCACGTTGATCAGGTTCTTCGAGAAGTCCTGACGGATCTGCACGATCGACAGGTTCGAACCGAGGGTAGAAGCCTGCGTGCGCAGCTGGGTCGAGGCGCTGCTCAGGTCGGCAAAAACCCTGTTGGTGGCGGCGTTGTCGATGAAGTCGACGCCGCTGGTCAGGTTCGCCAGGCCGAGACCGGCGGCATCAAAGTTGACGCCGGTGATGTTCAGGGTCGACTTGCCGGTTTCGTTGAACGTCAGCTTGAGCTGATCGCCGCTGAGCAGGTTGATGCCGTTGAACGACGCGTCCTGCGCGGTGGTGGTGATCTGGGCCAGGATGCCGTTGAACTGGTTCACCAAAGTGGCGCGGGTGTTCTGGGCCTGCGCATCGGCGACAGGAGCCACCGCGTTGGTGAAGGACAGCACAGCCGTCACCGTACCGCCGATCGCGCCACCGGAGACCGATGACCCGAGCGTCGACGACGCATAGTCGTTAGCCGCCGAGATCGTGAGCTTGCCCGCAGAGTCGAGCGTGGCGATCAGGTTGTTGGCCTGCAGCGCCTTGTTCAACTGATCGAGGGTCTTGACCGTGCCGTTGGTGCCGTCGCCGAAGGTGACGTTGACCGCCGTGCCGCTATTGAAGGAGGAGAAGGTCAAGGTCTTGCCGTTGATGCCGCCGGCGGCGGAAGTGCGGGCCGCCGTGAACGCATTGTCGGTGCCGGTGTTGCCGCCAAGACCAAGCGCGCTCAGCGCGTTGCCGGTGCCGGTGATCGCCAGATCCTGGCTGGTGCCGGTCGAGATCTTCAGCGTGCCGTTGCTGGCGATCGACGAGGCGACCTGACCGGAAGCGGTGGCCACAGTGGCCGCGCCGCTCGCGTTCGTGGCGGTCTGCACGCCGGTCGCCAGGTCGACGGCCTTGAGCAGGTCGGCAATCGTGGCGGACTGGATGTAAACGGTCGAGTTTCCGTTGCCGTCGGTGACGACGTTGCCGCTCACGCCCGAGCCAGTCGGGACATTCGCCGCAGCCGGGGTAGCGCCGGCGGCGAAGTTGATGGTGTGGCCATTGACATAGAGCGACGAACCGGTCTGCAGCAGCGAGCCGAGCGTGTTGGTGTCGGTCGTGCGGGTCGCCTCGATGGTGGCCGTGCCCGAGCCGGTCGCCGGCGTGAGGCCGAGCGCGTTGAGAATGTCAGCCTTGCCGCTGACCGAGAGATCGGCACCGGTCGAACTCTGCAGCTTGACCGCACCGGCAGTGATCGACGAAGCCGTCTGGCCCGAGGCAGGGCTGGTGACCGTCGCGGCGCCGCTGGCGTTCACGGCGGACCGGACGCCGCTGGCAAGATCGATCGCCTGAAGCACGTCGCCCACCGTGGTGGCCGCGTTCAGGTAGACCTTCGAGTTGCCGCTGCCGTCGTTGACGACGTTGCCGCTCACGCCCGAACCGGCCGGAACCGCCGCAGCGGCTGGGGTCGCGGCTGACGTGAAGGTGATGGTCTTGCCGTTCACGGTGAGCACGTCACCGTCAACGAACTTGGTGGCGGCCTGCGTGGTCAACGCAGCGGTAGCGCCATAGATCAGCGTGCCGGTCGTGATGGCAGCCGCCGCGTTGTCGTTCACCGCCGTGCCGGTGGCAGCGCCAGAAACGCCGCCGAGCTTGGTGGTGCTTGCAGCCGCCGTCGCGCCGCCGGCCGCACCGGTGTAGAGCACGTTGCTGCTCGCGGTCGCGCTGGTGTAGCTCGTGGTGCCGCGCAGGTCGGCAGCCGTCGCACCGGTGATCGTGGTGGAGACGTTCGACTTGGTGGAGTAGCCGACCGCGCTCTGCAGCGCCTGGTTGGCGATCGACTTCGCGGTGTCGACCAGCTTCTGCAGCGAGGTGATGCCGTTGTTGGCCTGCTGCAGCACCTGCACGCCGTTGCCGATGCCGTCGAGCAAATTGTTGATGTCACCGGCGCGCGCGTCGAGCGACTGCGCGGTGAAGTAGTTGGTCGGGTTATCGAGGGCCGTGTTGACCTTCTTGCCGGTGGCAAGGCGGTTCTGCGTGGTGGCGAGCAGATCGGCGGTCGACTGCAGCGAGAGAAGGTTCTGGCGAACCGAAGCCGAAAGAACAATACCGGACATCTTTCATACCTTTCTGGTGTGAAATTAAAACGAGCCACTTTCCCGACCTCTCGATCAGGCGACGGCTCACTCTGAAAGCAAGTCTCTAAGAAAAAATGAATTTGGTCGGGCAAGTCGCTCGCAAAGACGATGAATTTGAAATTAATTCGACGCGTCCGAATCCACTCCGTATTCCTACGGATCGCCAGCGAAAAAGCTCCGCCAGACGGGCACTAATCGCATGTTCACCATTGGTTAACCATCATCGGGAAGGATGCCGAATCTGCCGGCGGGCAATCGACAACGCGAAAAGCGTCAAACGGAGAACAGGCATGGCCTTGAAAGTCGAGCTCAAACCGCACGAGCGAATCATTATCGGCGCCTGCGTGGTCACCAATACCGATCAACGCGCCAGACTGCTGATCGACGGTGACAGGATTCCGATCCTGCGTGAGAAGGATATCCTCACACCCGAGAGCGCCGACACGCCGGCCAAGCTGGTCTATCTCGCCGTGCAGCTCATGTACCTGTCACCGGATCCGATGGCGCACCATCCGACCTATTTCAGCCTCGTGCGCGACATCCTGACCGCGATGCCGAGCGCATGGCCCTTCATCGAAGGGATCAACAACTACATTCTGAACGGCGATCTCTATCACGCGCTGAAGGAATCGAAGAAATTGATCGGCCATGAGGAGCAGATTCTCGAGAGCGCCCGAAAGCTTCAGGCGTCCAATGAGCCCGACCGAAAGTCTGCATAACCACCACCACCTCGCCTGAACGAAAAAGGCCTCCGCAAGGAGGCCTTTTCATTTCTGAGCAGACAAGCGTTCGTCAGACCGGCAGGAACTTGGTCAGCGTGGTCTGGTAGAGCATCGACGTGGTTTGATACGAGGCCTGCAGGCTCGTCTGCAGCGCCAGGATCTTGGTCGCGACCTCGTCCTGGTTAATGCCCTCGATCTGGTCAAGCATGGTCTGCGCCATTCCCTTGAGTTGGGTCTGGCGGTCGGTCGAGGCCTTGATGGCGTTCTGTGCGCCGGCGAACTCCGCCTGCATGTCCTGAATCGATTGCTGGCCGGTCTGCGGCGCCAGGTTTGCCGAAATCCGCTGCTGCAGCGCGTTCACCTGCGCCTTCGAGTTCGGATTATTGGCATTGGTCGTGACCGCGGAATACACCGCGATGTTCTGCAACTGATAGCGCAACGCCTGCTCGTTGGCGCGCGCGCCATATTGCACCGTGATCGACTGGTCGATGCGTGCGATCGCGGTGCCCCGCGGCGGATCGGTACCGACTTCGCCGGTGTACCACGAGACGGTGTTGGCGGACGTGCCGCCGATCAGATTGGTGGCGGTGGCAAACGGCGGACCGTTGACACGCAACGGCGCCGGATTTGCACTCGCCGGAGCGCTGAAGCCCAGTGCCGCGAACGCGGCCGTGTTCGAACTGGAAACCGTCAGGCTGGCGCCGTCACCGCCGTGCAGCGCGATCACGCCGCCGGTGACGGTCGACGGCGTACCGGTTCCGCTGATCGAATCGATCTTTGCCAGCAGGGTCTGCACGCTGTCGGTGATGTTGAGCTGGTTGCCGGTCGCACCCGATGCGACGAAGGTGATCGGCGTGCCGTTCACCGTAATGGTATCGCCCGCCGCAAAGCTCGCGGCCAGCGAATCCGTTCCCGCAAGGCCCGAAAGCAACGTAGCGCCGGTGATCGGCGCCGGCACCGCGGCCTGATTGTTGACCGCAGCCCCCGTGACGGTGGCGGACGGATTGAAGAAATTGTCTGATGCCGCGATCGCGGATGCCGCCACCAGCGACGTGTCGCCCAGCGTCTGGATCGAAGACGTCAATGTGGCCTGCAGGTTCGCGGTGGTCGCAACCGTGTCGACGCCGATCAGAAACGAGCCTGTCGGCGGCGGATTCTTGGTCGTCGCGGTCAGCGCGATCGACTCGGTGGTGCCGTCGGGCAGGTTGAAGTTGAACGTGACCTTGTCGCCATCGTTCGGATTGACGGCGCCGAGATCGACGGTGACGGCCGGCGGCACACCGGCCGGCTGTGTCACGGTCGCTCCCGTCAGCGACGAACTGATCGAGCCAAGCTTCAAGCCGAACGATGAACCGTCTTCGGCGAGGCTGGTCACGGTGGTCGTCAACGGCGGCGACGAGACCGTCAGATGCCCCATGTTGCTGACGCCCTGATCGGCCTGACGCCGTTCGTTGATCAGTTGCTTCAACCCGGCCTGGGTTCCTATGCCGTCGAGCATGACGTCGGCCGGCACTGTCGCTGATGTGTCGGTGGTGCGTCCGGAAAACAGATAGCGGTCGCCGGTCTGGCTGTTGAGCAGCGACACCGCATTCGAGAACGCCGCCTGCGCCGTGATCTGGCCGGAGGTTTGACCGTTGTTGTTGAGCACGATGGTCGACGTACTGGCCGCGCTCTTCACCGACGTGCCGATGTCGGCCAAGCCCTGCAGCGCAAGGTTGACGACGTTGAGCCTGATATTGACGTTCTTCGCGGTGTCCGCATAGGAATCGAGACCGCTGACCTGGGCGCGCAAGCTAAGCGCAAAGCCGCGATTGGCGCCCTGCCCCGCATAGGTCGTCGAGACCCGGCCGCTGGCGAGTTGCTGCGTCAGATTATCGAGTTGCGCGCGGATATTGAGGATCGAGGTCCCGATATAGGATGTCCTGCCGTTAACGCCGTCAATAGACATGAAACCCTCACATGGCCTGGATCAGCGTGTCATACATCTGCTTGATGGACGACATGACGCGCGCATTGGCGGAATAGGCATTCTGCAGCGCGAGCAGATGCGCCATCTCGTCGTCGATATTGACGCCCGAGGTATCCGTCACCTTCTTCTGCAGGGTGTTCAGCACCACAGACTGACCGTCGGAAAGCTGCTTGGCGGCGGTTGCGGCTTCGCCCTGCTGGCTGATGAACTGCTTGGCGAAGTTGACCAGCGTGCCGGTGAACGGCGCGCCGGTGGTCCCGATGCCGGTCTGCGGCGAATAGCGGTAGTTGCCCGACTGCAGCTGCGTGAGAATGAAGTCGGAACGCGTGGTGTCGCCCGAAGGCGTCAGCGGGCTGGTGGAAAACACGATGGTACGCGAAGGATCGCCGAGCAGCCCGAGATTGACGCTGATGCGGCCCGCGAGACCCGTCTGCTGCGAACCGTTGGCGGTGAGCGCACCGGAAAACAGGCCGCCATTGTCCGTGAACAGCGGGAGCTGCGGGTTGCCGCTGGTGAGCGAGGACATCGTCGTGGTGACCGACGCCGCCAGTACATCCGAACGATTCGACGCGCCGTCATCCAGAACGCGCAGCGTGGAGCCGGACGGATTCGAAAACTGCAGATCGGCCGACCCGAGCGCGGCGTTGAGCTGGGAAACCACCGAGGCCATACCGCCGGAAAAATTGACGCCCAGCACTTCATCGTTGGGATCGAGGGTCGCGGTATTGCTCAGCGGCAGAACAGTCGGATCGTCGACCCGCACGATCGACAGGTTATGCGTAACGCCGGTGGTGTTGTCCTTGTAACTGACGTGAATGACGTTGCCGGACTGCAATCCCGTGAGATCGAGATCATAGCCGGCCTGCGGCAGCACGGAAGCGGGCGAAGCGGTGCCGGCCGTCGTCTTGTCCGACAATGCGCTCGCCATCGACGCGGCGAACTGGTCGATCTGCGCCTGCGCCTTCACCAGCGTGTTGTCGCGCAATTCGAGATAGGCCGCGATCTTGCCCGACCGAATCGAGTTGGTCGAGACCAGATCGTAGCTGCCGCCGTGCGGGAAATTGATCGCGATGGTGCCGACGTTGCTCTTGGTCGGATCGGTGTTGTACAGCGTGTTGGGCGTCATCGTGCCCTGCGGATTGAAGCTTAGCTGCGCAGCCTCGGTCCCGACCAGTTGCACGCCGGAATTCGTGAAGACGGTCACCTGGTTGAGGTCGTTGACGACCGTTCTGATGTCCATCAGACTCGACAGTTGAGTGATGTACTGGTCGCGCTGATCCAACAACGACGCCGTCGCCGCATCGGTCGTGCCGTTGTTCTGGAGCTGGTTGTTGATGAACGCGATCTGGGCCATCGCGTTGTTCGCCGTAACGATGGAATCGTTGATGCCCATCTCGGCATTGGCGCGAAGGCTCTGAATCCCCTGCGTCGCCGCATTGAGCGTCTGCGCCATGGTCTGCGCGGCGCTGACGGCGCCGATCCGCGCCGACTGCGAGTCCGGGCTGGTCGACAGGCCCTGAAAGGCGGTCAACAGCTTGTTGAACGAGTCCTCGATGGTGCCGGTCTCGGCCGGATTTCCGTAGACGTTCTGCAAATTTTGCAGGAAGGTCGAGCGGATATCGGCATAGGCCGCGCCGGAGGTTTCAGTCCGCAGTTGCGTCTGCAGATACTGATCGAGCTGCCGGTCGACGCCGTGGAGCAGAACGCTCGAGCCGTAATCGCCGGTCACGCCGGCGGACTGGATGATCGACTTCCTGACGTAACCGGGCGTTTCCGCGTTGGCGACGTTCGATCCGACCAGCGCGATCGCGGCTTGCGTCGCGCGCAGGCCGGACATTGCGGTGGAGAGAGCTTGACTCAAACCCATGACTAATTGCCCATCTCAAGACGCATCGCGAACGGCCCGCCGCGCAATCAGCGCAGCACGTTCAGGAGGTCCTGCACCATCGTGTTGGAAGTGGTGATCACCTTGGTGTTGGCCGAGTAAGCCTGCTGGGTGACGATCAGCTTGGTGAACTCGTCGGCGATATCGGTGTTGGATCCTTCCAGCGACGAGCCGACGATGGTTCCGGCCTTGCCGAACAGCGCCTGTCCGGATGCGTCGGTGACTTCGAACGCGCCGCCATTGACGCGCTTGAGGAAGTTGGTGCCGTTGAAGGTCGCGACCGAGATTTCGGCGAGGTCGAGGTTGCGGCCGTTGGAATAGTTGCCGACGATTCGGCCGTTGGTGCCGACGCCGACGGACTGCAACTGGCCGGCCGGGAAGCCGTCCTGCTGGATCTGGTTGACCTGCACGTTGCCGTTGGCGTCCGCGAACTGGGTGACACCGCCGGTGCCGAAGTTGATGACGGGACTGCCCAACGAGACGCCGTTGACGACGGCATTGGTGAGCTCGATGTTCGGTACCGCCGGCGTCATCTGGCCGGAGGCCGAGAAAGTGAAGTTGGTGTTGACGTTCTGCCACGCGACCTGGGTGCCGGTTGCGTTGGGATTGACCTGGTAGAACAGGTTCCAGGTGTCGGTGTGACCCGCACCAAGCGAGGCGCTGTCGACCTTGGCCCAGCGGAACTGCAGGTTCACCGGAGCGCCCGAGACGTCGTAGGTCGTGACCGCACCACCCGCTATCGACTCGGCGAGGAACGTCGAGTTGTCGTTGCCGACGACCTGACCGGTGCCGACGCCGCCGCCGCCGCCGCGCGTCGCCGTCACGGTGCCGGTAAAGCCGAGGGCAGCCCAAGCTGCGTTGTTCGAACTTGAGATCGTGAGGTTGTTGGCGGTGCCGGAGTGCAGCGTGATCGAGCCGGAGGCGATCGTGGACGCGACTGACGTTCCCTGGAGCGCGTCGATCTTGCCCAGCAAGGTTCCGATGTTGTCTGTGATGTTGATCTGGTTGTTGCCGGCGGCGCCTGACGCCATGAAGGTGATGGTTTGGCCGTTGACCGTAATGGTGTCGCCCGCGATGAAATTGGAAGAGATCGAGTCGGTACCGGCGGCGCCGTTGAGCAGGGTCGCGGCTGTGTTCGCCACCGATGGCGTCGCTTTGTTGTTCTGCGTGGTGCCGCTCCTGGTGGAGTCGGTATAGGGCGCCGCAGGCGTGCCGAGCGCCAGCGGATTATGTCCGGCGCTGTACGATCCGGGCACGATCAATTCCGATCCGGGCACGGAAACGTCATGCTTGGTGGTCAGCGGATAGCTGGCGAGGTTGGCGCGGTAGTCGATCCTGGTGGTTTGCTGCGCCGGCAAAAAGTCGTTCTGGAATCGGAGGACCTGCGGCGAACTGCCGGAAGGGTTGCCTGTGGTCGGGTCGATCGGCACGCCCTGCAGGTAATAGCCGGCGCCGTTGACCAGATAGCCGCTCTTGTCGAGCTGGAAGTCACCGCGGCGGGTATAGCGGTCGACGCCATCGAACACCGGCGTGCCGTCGGTGAAGTTGCCGGGCTTCTGCACCGCAAAAAAGCCGTTGCCGTTGATCGCCATGAAGGTCGCAACCGAGGCCGTCTGCACGTCGCCCTGCACCGAGTTGGTGGAGCGCGATTGCGTGGTGACGCCGCCCGCGAGTTGCGCGGTCGCTGAGGTCTGCGGAATCAGATCGAGGAAGGAGGTGTCGACGCGCTTGAACGCCGTGGTCTGCGAGTTGGCGATGTTACCCGAGACGTTTTCCAGCGCGTAGGAGTTGGCGCGAAGGCCGCCGACCGCGGTGGTGAGTGCGCCGAAGATACCCATGACATGTTCTCCAAATTCGATCCGGGCGGCTCGCCGTTCCAGGGAAACCGAGGCCGCGTCGGGAGAACATGTCGCAAGCGTTGTGCCAAACTATAAACTCAATAGAAATCAAAGGCTTAATAAAAAAGCCCCGGTCCGAAGACCGGGGCACATTTGCCGGGCGGGCAACAATTGCCGAGCGCAAGCCGCTATGAAGCCTGTGGCCCTGCCGGATGAAACACTAGCCCAAACCCGTCGATGCAATAGCGCAATCCGGTCGGTTTCGGCCCGTCGTCGAAGACGTGACCCATATGTCCACCGCAGCGGCGGCAGTGGACTTCCGTGCGCGTCATCCCGAACGTCGTGTCCTTGGTTTCGCCAAGGGCATTCTCGAGCGGCTGCCAGAAGCTCGGCCAGCCGGTGCCGCTCTCATATTTGGTGTCCGAGGAGAACAGCGGCAGATCGCAACCGGCGCAGGCAAAGACACCCTTGCGTTTTTCTTTCAGGAGCGGGCTCGAACCCGGCCGCTCGGTGCCGTGCTTGCGCAGGATTTCATACTGCTGCGGCGTGAGCTGTGCGCGCCATTCGGCGTCGGTCTTTTCCACCTCGAATTTCTCGGCGGCTTGCGCCGGCGTGGTGCGCAGCCAGCGGAATGCGGCGAGGCCAAACAGGCCGGCCAGGGATGCGAGCAGGATACGGCGGTCGATCATGGAAATCTCCGTGCGAGGCGGGCGTAACGGTTCGCCATCAAGTACGGCCCACGGGCGCCGACGTTACACGGATCCGTCCCGGATTTTCTCACTTTCCTGCGAGGGAGCGGGCAATATCCGGCCGTCCTGCGCTCCTGCCGGCTGCGGAGGCTGCGGGCGCACCGGACGCGGCCCAGCCGGCGGATGCCGCGGCGGCCTGGTTCCGGCCTGCCGGTTGGCCTCCGCCAACCGCGCCTCGCGCACGCGTTCCCGGGCGCGGGCGCCTTCGCGGTAACGGGCCAGCGCGCCGGCCGCGGCGGAATGGCCCCGCCCCCACAAGCCGATCAGATGGCCGGCGGCGCGGCCGGTGGCGCCGCCCGCCCACACCAGTTCGAACGGCGAGAACAGTTTCCAGCGTTCCTCGCCCCACAGGATGCTGCGCGCAATCACCTGCCCCGCCATCGCCGACGTGTTCAGCCCATGGCGGCCGAAGCCGCTCGCAACCCACAATCCTTTGCGCAGCTGGCCGATCTGCGGCATGCCGTGCACGGTCACGCCGACCGCGCCACCGAACACGTCTGATATCGGCACCTTGCCGAGTTGGGGGAAGATAGTGGCAATACGGCGCTGGATGACGGGTCCAAAGCGGCGCGGCCGCGCCTCCCAGGTGGTTTCCGGGCTCGCCCACATCAGCCGGTCGCCGTCGACGATCCGGAAATGGTCGATGCCGTCACTGTCGGCCACCGACCCCTTGAAGGCGATCACCTCGCCCAGCCGCCCGCCGAGCGGCTCCGTTACCGCCGCATAGCGCCAGACCGGCAGCAGCGTCTCCGACAGACGGCGCAACGGGGCGCCGAGGTGAACGTTGCCGGCCAGCACGATGTGCGAGGCGCGCAGCCGTGCCGACGGCGTCACGATGCGCTTGCGAATTCCCGACGGATCGATGCTGACGACGGGCGTATCCTCGAAGATGCGCGCGCCCGCCCGCCTCGCCTGCGCGGCCAGGCCATGGATATATTTGCGGCCGTCGATCTGGAACGCGCGCGGATAATAGATGCCGTGGAAATAGCGCGCGGTCCCGAGCTGATCGCGAACGCGATCGACCTGCCATCCCTCGACCTCGGTCTCGAAATCCTCGCTCAGCGTCTGCAGCCGGCTGATCAGCGTTTCGCCGGCGTCGACATTGGAGACCTCCAGCGCGCCCTCGGTCAGCGTAATTCCCGGCATCGCTTCTTCGGTGGCGGCGGCGCGAACATAATCGGCGCCCGCCTTCGACATCGCCCACAGCTCGCGCGCGTCTTCCAGGCCGACGCGCTCGATCAGGTCGCCGATCGGAAGACTGTAGCCCGGCATGACCGTGCCGAGTTGATGGCCGGACGCGTTCCAGCCGACATGCCGGCCCTCGAGCACGGCCACGCTGGCGCCGAGGCGCGCGGCCTCCAACGCCACCGTGAGGCCGGCAAGTCCGGCTCCGACCACGCAAATGTCAACATCCAGGTCGAATGACAGACGCGAGCGAAAAGGCGCGTCGTCGTCGGGGCCGTTGGCCGCACTTGTGAAAGTCTCGGGCATGGCGTTTCTTACGGACCGCTGCAGCGCTTGTCACCTTGTCCGGGACATGAGCCTGTAGATTAGTCGAGACTAAGACCGAATCGAGATCGCGCCCATGCGCCGTTTGATGCTGCTGCGTCACGCCAAGACCGAACACGACGCGCCTTCGGGCCATGACCAGGATCGCCGTCTCGACGAGCGCGGCCGGCTGGATGCCGCCGCCATCGGAACCTGGATCGGCCGGCATCCACCCTTTCCCGACGCCGTTCTGGTTTCGACCGCGGTGCGGGCACGCCAGACCTGGGAGATCGCGCGCGATGCGATGAAGGATGCGGTGCGGGAACGGCTTCCGCAGCCACAGGTCGAACTGCTCGACGAGATTTACGGTGCCGAGCCCGCGCAGCTCCTGCGGATCATCCGTATGGCCGAGGTCATCGATCCCGCGCGCTTGATGCTGATCGGGCACAATCCCGGCGTGCATGAGCTGGCGCTGATGCTCGCCGGCAGCGGCGACGCGGCGGCGAAGAAATCACTCGAAGACAATCTGCCAACCGCTGGCCTGGCCATCCTGGATTTTGCGATCGACGACTGGAGCGAAGTGGCATTCCGCCGCGGCAAACTCGTGCGCTTCACCAGCCCGAAATTGCTGAAGCAGGCGCTGGACGATTGAGGCTGGCGGACATCCCCGCCCCGCCATGCTAAGCTCCCCCACGACGCAGATTTCGAGCGAATTGAGAACAAGTTCGCGTAAAAGAAAACACGTCAAAACAAAAGGCTAGAGCCCGATCCTGATAAGTCAGGACCGAACCGGCTCAAGCCAGGAGGCGCAGATGTTCAAGTCGATTCTCGTGCCGATCGACCTCGCCGATACCGATCTGGCCAAGCCTGCGATCGCGACCGCCGCGACGCTGTCGCAGACCTGGAACGGCTCGGTGCGCCTGCTCAACGTGCTACCGATGACGCCGGTGATGCTGGCGGAATATGTACCGGCCGATTTCGACGCCCAGCAGCGCGCGACCTCGGAAGAAGCGCTCTCCATCGTGGCGAAGGAATCCGGCATTGAGGCTTCACGCATTTCTATCGCAGTGCGGCAGGGCGGCATCTATCACGAGATTCTCGAGGAGGCGGCGGCGATGAAGGCCGACCTGATCGTGATGACCTCGCACCGGCCGGCGATGCGGACCTACTTCCTCGGCTCCAACGCCGGGCACGTCGTGCGCTACGCCAGATGCTCGGTGCTGGTGGTGCGGCACTGAGACGTAACGGCGCCGCTGAGTCGCGACGCCGGACACTCACATGATGCGCCCGAAGTCCGGATCGACTGTGCCGCGCACGGCCGATTCAATCCGGCTGCGCTCGATGCCGATATCGCGGAGCGCGCGATCGTCCAGTTCGCTCAGCGTCTGGATGGCCTGGCGGCGCGCAAAGTAGGTGACGATGCCGTTTACCCAGCTTCCGAGCAGGCGGAAAAATCCGCTCACCGAACTCCGGGGCGCAGGTTGGCCTGCCGTCGAATAGATCGTGGTCATCGCACTTCTCCTTGCTTTCACGCGGCAAGCCGCTGCCGCCGGCGCAAACGCTTGCGAGAGCGCCTGCACCTTAATGGACTGATTGTTTGCACCCCTCTCAGTGCAATCTCTGGCTTGATGGTTCCAAAATGATCCGATACACTTCTCGGTGCAAGAAAAACATTGCTCTCGGTGCAATAATGTCAAAGTTCGAGTACCTGAAGCTTGCCGATACCGTCGCCGCCGAGATCGCCAATGGCGCGCTCAAGCCGGGCGACCGCCTGCCGCCGCAGCGCAGCTTTGCCTATGAGCGCAAGATCGCCGTCTCCACCGCGAGCCGCGTCTACACCGAGCTGTTGCGCCGCGGCCTCGTGGTCGGCGAAGTCGGACGCGGCACGTTCGTTTCGGGCGAGACGCGGCGCGGTGTCGCCATGCCGACTGAGCCGCGCGGCGCGCGCATCGATCTGGAAGTGAACTATCCGATCCTGCCGACGCAATCGGTGATGATCGCAAGAAGCCTTGCCGGGCTGGAGCGCCCCGAGGTGCTCGATCTCGCGCTACGGCACTCGACCACGACGGGCACACAGGCGGCCCGGACCATTTCCGCCGAGTTTCTCTCCCGCGAGGACTGGACCCCGGCCGCCGATCAACTCGTCTTCACCGCGAACGGCAGGCAATGCATTGCCGCGGCGCTGGCGGCGATGGTGCCGAGCGGCGGCCGTTGCGGCGTCGAGGCGCTGACCTATCCCTTCATCAAGGACATCGCCGCCAGGCTCGGCGTCACGCTGGTGCCGCTTGCGATGGATGAGCACGGCGTTCGCCCGGACGCGGTGGCGAAGGCGCACCGCGAAGCGCATCTGTCGGCGCTGTACGTTCAGCCGACGATACAAAATCCGCTCGGCATGACCATGCCGCCGGCGCGCCGGGCCGACCTGCTTCGCGTCGTCGAAAAGCTCGGCCTCACCGTCATTGAGGACACCGTCTATGGCTTTCTCGACGAGGAAACGCCGATGGCCGCGCTCGCACCCGATAGCTGCATCACGCTCGACAGCCTGTCGAAGAAGGTGGCGCCCGGCCTTGCGCTCGGCTTCATCGTTTCGCCGCCGCGCCTGCGCGAGCGCATCATGGCCGCGGTTCGCTCGGGCGGATGGACGGCTTCCGGATTTGCCTTTGCCGCCGGACAACGGCTGATGGCTGATGGCACGGTGGCCGAGCTGTCACGCCTGAAACGGATCGACGCGGCACGGCGGCAGCAGATGGCGGCCAGATATCTCGCCGGCTTCGAAATCCAGGCCAACGTCAAATCCTACCATCTCTGGCTCACTTTGCCCCAGCATTGGCGCTCGCAGACATTCGTCGCGGCCGCGGCCCGGCGCGACATCGCGCTGACCCCTTCGACCACCTTCGCCGTGATTCCCGGCCATGCCCCCAACGCCGTCCGCCTGGCGCTCGGCGCCCCCAGCACCGAACAGCTCGATCTGGCGCTGCGCACGCTCTCGGGAATGCTGACGGCGAAAGAAGACGTCGATACGACTGAATAGCGCTACCGGTCGCGCATTTCGCACGCCGGCCACTCCGCGATAAAGCCCTTCGCCTTGTACGGCTCGATCTTGTCCCATTCATTGAGCATGCGACGCGAGAATTCGGCGTCGGTGTGCCAAAGCGCCCGCGGCGTCTTGAAGCTGTCGACCATGACCAGCATCTTCTCCACTTCCGGCCAGTGCCGGTGCAGCGTCATCGGATAGCGGCGCGCCGTCCAGGTATTGCCGAGACAGATCACGCTGCGGATGTTGGCGAGCCCGAGCGCTGCTTCGATGATCGGCAGCGAGAAGATCACGTTCTCGCCGGTGTTCATTGCGCGATCCTCTCTCAGGATGATGTCGGCAGGAACACCGCGCGCGGCCATTGCGCCGGCGATGATCTCGCATTCCGACAGATCGGATCCCGGCGTCGCGCCGCCGCTCACGACCGCCCAGCGAAAATATCCCGCGCACCACAGCCTGCAGGCTTCATCGACGCGCTCGTCGACATCCTCGCGCGTGCCGAACACGAACAGGAGATCGGCCGGCCGCAACGGCGTCTCGATCAGATGCCGCGCATTGATTGCTTCAATCTCGGCTTCCGTCGGCGATCGCATCGTTGGGGTTGTCACGGCAACTCGCCTATTGTCAGGAACGGCGCACAGAGTGCCGCGCCCGACGGCGCATCGCGAAATCACATTTCGTGTCGCTTGATTGCGAATCAGGCTACGGCAGCAGCGTCTCGGGAAGGTCGTCGAACGAGTATCTGCGCGGACGATTGCGCTTGATGAAGCCGCCGATGGTCCAGGCAAACCAGACCGCGATACCGACCAGAAACAACGCGCCGGTGAATTCGGAAGTCGCAAGCGCCCGGACGAGAAGTCCGATCATCGCGATTGCCAGCAACACCAGCATCGCAACCGCCATGGCATAGGTCACCGTCCCGATGCCGCCAATCAGGGAAGCCGTGCTGCCCGCCGCCTTCATCCTTCGGTGCAGTTCGGTGATGAAGGTGCGATAGTCCTGGTCCTGCGGCGTCATCAACGAGATGGTCTGCCAGGTCGTCGAAAGGACGGCGATCCGTTCGCCACCGGCCCTTTCAATGTCGGCGCGAAAGCGACGGGATTGCATCGACATCGGTCGGTACGACAGGCGGATCGAAGCGATGTCGGCATAGGGCCACACGCCGGACCGGCGGCCCATCTGCCACGACAATCCGGAATCCGTCAGTTCGAATTGATACGCCGACGAAATCAGCGACGCCTTGTAGGCGTAGCTGATCGTGCGCGCCCCCTCGCCTTCCGTCGCCCGGTTCGGCAGTGATGTCGGCAATTCAAAATATCCCGTATCGTTTGAGGCCGCCTGCTTGCGCGGCGAGCCGGCTTTACCTTACAAGCGGGCCATGGCCGAGACGACTTATTTTCCGCGCCGCCTGATTCTGGCCGGCGCGATAGTTTCCGGAGTGCTGCTGGCGCTGGCCGTCCACATGCTGGGCGCACGTTACAGGCTCGATCTCGGCGGCCTGTGGCGGTCCGATACCAGCGAATTCATGCCGGCCGGCGCGGCGATCGCATGGTGGCTGATCGCGACCGTCGGCTTCTCCGGCGGCTATTTCACCGCCAATCTGATGCACAGTGCGGCCTCAGGCCAAATCCCACAGCGGATGCGCCAGTTCCTGATCGTGGTCGGCGTGTTGATCCTCGCCGGCGCCGGACAGGCCGCCTCGGCGCCGAGCCCGGTCCCGACCATATCGGGCGTGCTGGCGGGCCTTGCGGCCTTATGCCTCGGTGCGGCAATGGCGTTCTGCGGCGCGCATTTCGCGTTGCGCAAGGCCTGAGCGAATAGCGTTTTCGAGCGACGGCCCGCCCCCAGAACCGACAATGCTCTAGGCGGTCAGGCGCTGCCGCGGCTGTGTCAGCATGTTCTCCACGTCGGCGGCGGGACGCGGGCGGCTGAACAGATAGCCTTGCGCCTGCGTGCACCCCTCCTGGCGCAACAGATCGAATTGCGCATCGGTCTCGACACCTTCAGCCGTGGTGACGATGCCAAGGCTCTTGCCGAGGCCGGTCACCGCCCGGACGATCGCCATCGAATCGTCACGCGTCGCCAGTTCGCTCACGAATGAGCGGTCGATCTTGATCTTGTCGAACGGGAAGCTGCGCAGGTAGCTCAGCGACGAATATCCCGTTCCGAAGTCGTCGAGCGAGATCCTGACGCCAAAGCCGCGAAGCTCGTGCAGAACCGCCAGCGTTGCTTCGCTGTTCTGCAGCAGCACCGATTCCGTTATCTCCAGTTCGAGCCGGTGCGCCGGAAGGCCGGAGGCCCTCAGCGCCTCCTTCACGGCCGATACCAGGCTCGGATTCTTGAACTGCACCGGCGAAAGATTGACGGCGACGCCGACATTCTGCGACCAGCCGGCCGCGTCCATGCAGGCCTGACGCAACACCCAATCGCCGAGCGGCACGATCAGGCCGGTTTCTTCGGCCAGCGGAATGAAATTGACCGGAGAGATCAGGCCGCGCAGCGAATGATTCCAGCGCACCAGGGCTTCGAAGGCAACCACCACGTCTTTGGCAACGTCGCGGATCGGCTGGTAATAGACCTCGAACTCCCCGCGCTTGAGCGCCGCACGCAAATCGAGTTCCAGCAGCCGCCGCGCCTGCGCACGCGCGTCCATTCCGGCCTCGAAGAACCGGTAAGTGCCGCGGCCGTCCTCCTTGGCGCGATAGAGCGCAAGATCGGCCTTCTTCAGCAGTTCGTCGGGGTTCTTGCCGTCCTCGGGCGCCAGCGAAATGCCGATGCTGACGCCGATGACCAGCTGGTGACCGGCGATCTCGTAGGGCGCGGAAACCTGCTCGACCACGTGGCTGGCGAGCATGGCGACGGCGGACGGCTCGCAATCGCTGCAGAACTGCACGATCGCGAATTCGTCGCCGCCGAGCCGCGCCACCGTGTCGTGCTCTGTCACGCATTCGCCGAGACGCCGTGCGACCTCCTTGAGCAGCGCGTCGCCGACCGGATGGCCAAGCGAATCGTTGATGTCCTTGAAGTGATCGAGGTCGAGACACAGCACCCCAAGCTGATCGCTGCGCCTGACGAGCCGCAAGGCCTTTTCGAGCTGTTCGCGGAACAGCGTCCGGTTTGGCAGATTGGTCAGCGCATCATGGCGCGCCATATGCGAGATCTGTTCCTGGGCCGCCTGCCATTCGGTGATGTCTTCGAAGGTAGCGACCCATCCGCCGCCCTTCATGGGCTGATCGACCACGCGGAGCGAACGTCCGTTGCGGCCCATTGTCTTGGTCACGGTCCGGCCGGCTTTGGCGTCCGCCACTACCGCATTGAAGAACTCATCGGGATCGCCGTCCCATTCGCCGACCGCTTTCACCTCGCGCAGGACGTCAATCAGCAGGCGGCCCTGAAGCGGCATGCCAGACCTGTCCATCAGTTCGACGTAGCGCTGGTTGAACAAGAGGATGCGGCCGTCCGCATCGAACATGCAAAGTCCCTGCGACATATTTGTGATTGCTGAATCGAGCAGGATCTTTTGGTCATGGAGTTCGCCCTTTGCGCGGCGATCGAACATGGCCGCCAGCATCGATATTCCGAGAATGGCAAAGGCGCCGACAGAAGTCAGAAACGAAAGCGCGGCCGGAGAAACCGTCAGCGAGTCGGAGCCGAGCGTCGGATCGGGAACGAGCGTGACGGCGCCCATCGCCGTGAAATGATGTGAAACGATCGCGACTGTGAGCAGGCCGGCCGCGGCCAGGGTATGAGCAGAATCGTCGCGGCGCACGGCGACGAGCATTGCAAGGGCCGCGAATACGCTTCCGAAAACGATCGAGGCCAAAACGGTACCGGGTGCCCAGACAATGTAGGCCGGAAGCTCAAGCGCCGCCATGCCGGTATAGTGCATCGCCGCGACACCGCCGCCAACGATCGCACCGCCGATCGCAACGACCGGCAGGCGCGCACTGGACAGTGCAACGCAGAGGCCGATGGCGACAATGCATACCGCGAAAAGCAGGGACAAAAGCGTGACGGGGATGCTGTATCCGGCGCCCGCGCCGGGATCGTAAGCCAGCATCGCGACGAAATGGGTAGCCCAGATTCCGCAGCCGCCGACAGCCGCGTCGAGGCAAACCCAGGTCGCGCGCGTTCGGCCATGCGAGGCCCTAGCGCGATGAAACAGGCTGATGGCGACCGCGCTGGCGAACGAGCAAATGGCGCCTGCCAGCACAACCAGTCGCCAGTCATGCTCAGTGACGAGGCAATTCAGGACTTGGTACATTACAGACCTCTCAGTGGCCTGTAACTGCGGTTCCATTGGTGTATTTGGGGTAACCACCCCAGATCAGTTGCGCGGATGGTGAACAAACGCTTTGCCGGCGTCTTGTTGCGCTATCCGGAAATGCCGGGAACCAGCTCGCCGCCGGTCTCGACCTTGAGCGAGGAGCCGGCGAAATCGTTTCCGATCGGCTGCGAGCGGCCGCCGAGATGTTTGGCGAGGAACGCCTCGGTCACCCCGTAGAAGGCGAGCCGGTTCTCCGGCCGCACGAATCCATGTCCCTCGTCGGGAAACGTGATGTAAGTGACGGGCACGCCGCGTTGCTTGAGCGCGGCCACCATCTGCTCGGATTCCGCGGCCACCACCCTGACGTCCCGCATCCCTTGTGCGATCAGAATGGGCTTGGTCGCACGATCGAGATGGTTAATCGGCGAGCGCTCGGCAAGAAAGGCGCGCCCGGCCTCGGTGGCGGGATCGCCGAGGCGGTTTTTCCAGATGCTGAACCACGGTCCCCAATAGGGCGGAATGGTCGCCATGAAGGTGATGAGATTGGAAATTCCGAAGACATCGACGATGCAGGCGAACACTTCCGGCGTCTTGGTCGCCGCCATCAAGGCGGAATAACCGCCATAGCTCGCACCGAAGAAGCCGACCCGTTTCGGATCGGCAATGCCCTGCGCCACCGCCCAATCGACCGCGTCGATCAGGTCGTCATGCATCCGCCCGCCCCATTCGCGGTCGGCGGCCTTGATGAACGCCTTGCCGAAACCAGTCGAGCCTCGATAGTTGACGCTCAACACCGCATAGCCGCGGTTGGCGAGCCATTGGTGGGTCGAATTGAAGCCCCAGACGTCACGCAAATAGGGACCGCCGTGGATCACCAGCACGAGCGGCATCCGGCCGCCGCCGGCTTCCGGTGCAGGTAATGTCAAATAGCCGTTGAGACGCAAGCCGTCGCGGGAGGGAATGATCACCGGCTGCATTTTGCGCAGCGGTACGTCGGCCAGCGCCTTGCGCTGGACCAGCATTTTGCGCACCTCGCGCCGCTCACGGTCGAGCAGTGCAAATTCGCCGCTCTCGCTGTCGCGCTCGAAGAACACGCTTGCCTTCCGCCGGTCGGCGCTGTCGCTGAGAAAGTAAACGTCGCCGGATCCGTGCCGGGCGAGATCCGCAAGATCCTGTTTGGCGATGGGGTTAACAGCGTACCAGCGGGAGCGGTCCCGGTTCGCCCGGGCGGCGACCGGGCGGCGCTGCTCGTCGAGCGTGGCCTCCACGATATCGGCTTCGTCATCGGCGGCGAGCAATCTTGTCTCGCGCGTCGTCATATCCATGGAAAACAACGCAGCCCTGTCGCGTTCACGTGAGTCAAGAAAGTAGAGCGTGTTGCCGTCGGCGCCCATATCGATGAGTCTGAAGGTATCGATATCGCCGATCGGCACCTGGATGAATGGCGTCCATGTGCCATCCGGCTTGCGCTCGAAAATTTCAGCGGTGCCGTCGGGGGCGAGGCGCGTCGCCATCCGCAATTGAAAGTCGCTGTCCGTGAACAGGTCGGCATATTCGGTGTTCTCGAACTTCAGTTCGCTGGCGCCGGTCACGATGTTGATCCGGAACAGATCGAAGCGGCTCTTGTCGCGTGCATTGTGCCGGATCAGCATCTCGTCCGGAAATTTGCGATCGATCTCCTGCAGGAACGACTTCACGCCCTGCTCCGGCGTCAGCGGAACGACCGCCCCGTTCGTGATATTGACGCTCGCAGCGCGCCAGTTCTCGTCGCCGTCGCGTTCCCTGAAGAATACCAGGTGACGACTGGTATACGCCCAGCGGTAATAGCTTCCGATGTTGCGATCGGTCACACGGGTCACGGGCCGCGCCGCGGCCGGATCGTTCAGTGGCGCCACCCACAGATTGTTCACGCCGTTGAGCGGCGCGATATAGGCGGCGTTCTGACCGTCGGGACTCACCCGCACATTGGTGCAATCGGGATTGTCGAAAAAGACCCGGCGCGCGACCAGCGCGGCCGGCTCTGCGCGCGCTTGCAGCACAAGTCCGGCGATCGGCACCGCAGTGCCGATCAAGGCCCCATGGCGCAGGAAATCACGGCGATCGATCGGCGCGGTGGGCATTGCGGAGCTCCCCCTGGCGGCAACGCACGGTTGCTGTTCCGTCAGCTTAAACGCCGCGCGACGTTAGCACAAATTACAACCGGTTCATCATTGCTCGTGACCGGCCATGTCGATCGACGACCCCCACCAGATTGCCGCGGCGGCTGCGAGCAGCACGCCGGCCGAAATGGTCAGTGACGCATGCAGCCCCGTCATGAAAGCACTGGACTGGCCGACCAACGAACCGAACAAGGCGACGCCCAGCACGCTGCCGGTTTGCCGGGTCGCATTGAGCACGCCTGCGGCGATACCCGAACGTGACTTCTCCACGCTTCCGAGCAAGGTCGATGTCAGCGGCGGCACCAGCAATCCGAGGCCGGTGCTCATCGCGATCAATTGCATGCAGATTGCCCAGTAACTTGTGTTGGCATCGACGCCGAGTGCCGCAAGGCATCCAACCGCGGAGAGCACCGCGCCGGCCGCTATCGTGGCAGGCGCGCCGATGCGCTCGGCGATGCGGGGCGCAATCAGGTTCACCGGCAAGACCGCGCCCATCATCGGCACAAAGGCGAGCCCGGTCGCAAACGGCGACAATCCATTGACCTGCTGGAAATACAGGCTGAGCACGAAGATCAAGCCGTAGATCGCGACATTGACGAGCAGGCCGATCAGCGACGTCAATGCGAACATCCGATGCCGAAACAGCGAAAGCGGCAACATCGGTTGCGGGGCGTGCGCCTCCCGCCACAGGAACAGCGCCGCCGATATCGCAAAGGCTGCGAAGCCCGCGATCACGAACGGATTGTGCCAACCGAGCGAACCGCCCTCGATGATCGCGCCGGCGAGAAAACCGAGCGCAGCGATCGCGGCGATCTGACCGGGCAGGTCGATCTCGCGACCGGGCGATCGCGTCGTCTCGCCGGCAAAGCGCCAGGCCAGCCAAAGGCCGACCAGGCCGATCGGCAAATTGACCAGGAAGATCGAGCGCCAGCCGACCAGCATGATCAGGCCGCCGCCGACGAACGGACCGGCCGTCAGCGCAAGGCTCGCGCCAGCAGCCCAGATACCGACCGCACGACCGCGGGCCTTTTCGTCGGGATAGGCATGGCTGAGCAGCGCCAGCGAGTTCGGCACCAAAATGGCCGCGGCCAATCCTTGAACACAGCGTGCCGAGATCAGAAAAGCGGCATTGGGCGCCAGCGCGCAGGCGACAGAGGCTGCCGTGAAGATGGCAAAGCCCGCCATGAATATCCGCTTGGCGCCGATTCGATCGCCGAGCGCACCCGCCGTCAGAATGAAAGCCGCAAAGGCGATCGTGTAGGCACTCACCACCCATTGCAGTTTGGAAACCCCGCCGCCGAGCGACGATCCGATGGCGTTAAGCGCGGTGTTGACGATGGTGAGATCAAGCTGAACGACGCCGTAGCCGAGACTCATCCCCGCGAGCGTCAGCGAGGCGGCAAGCCCGGAAGGCCCCGGCCCGGCTTGCGGGCTCGCGGAAATATCGATCTTCGGAACCGGCTCGAAATTGAGAGAAGCGCTCCGCATGGCTCACCTGATGCTTTGAGGGCCAACGCGGCGCAAATGCGTCCGTTTCAATCAAACGTTTCGCTAATGATCGAAGTATGGTTGCGGTGCCGGTCTCCGCTCGCGAAAGCGCCGCGCGAGAATTGCTCCCGGCGCGGCGTTTTGCCTCAACTGGACGACGAGATCAGCTTGCGGCCCGCAGGTTGACCTTGCCTTCCGCCAGCGAGGTCAGCTTGGTGTCAGTTTTCTTTTCCTCATCCAGCGTCTGCTGGAGGATGCTGGCGCAATCATTGCGTCCAAGCTGCCGCGCCCACGCAATCAGGCTGCCGTAGCGGGTAATCTCATAGTGCTCGGCGGCCTGCGCGGCGTTGATCAGGGCTGCGTCCAGCACCGCCTTGTCGGCGATCTCGCCCGCGACGTCGTCGGCTTCCTCGATGATGCCGTCGATCGCCGGGCAATCGACCGCCTTCACCTCGGTCCCGTGCATGCGGAACACCTCCTCGAGGCGCTGCACATGCGTCCTGGTTTCGCCAAGATGGGTCAAAAAGCCCTGTTTAAGCTGTTTGTCGGTCGCTTTTTCCGCCATCTTCGGCAGGGCCTTCACGAGTTGTTTCTCGGCGTAATAGATGTCCTGCAATTGATGCACGAACAGGTCGTTCATGGTCTTGATGTCTTTGGTGAACAGTCCCATCGCGATCCTCCTTCATTGGAACATGCACGCGCGGGCCTTTTCCAGGCCGGACCTACGCTTCATGTTCGATGCTGATCGGAGCTAACCGGCTCGCGAAAGGGATGTTCCTGATGGCCTCGAAAACGCCGCGATGGAACGGACGGCACGATGCAGCAAAAAGAGCCCGCAGAACGGACCTCGTTGCGACTCAAAATCGTTAACGCGGGGACATATGTAGGACGTATGACAACGGCCAACGTGGCCAAAAGGCAGGCTTGTCAAGGGCTGCACAACGGCCCGGTTTTGGCTTATGGGTTGCGCGCACGGTGCCTCTGACCGTCGACTGTCACCCGTCGTGACAGGCCCACCTTTAGTTATTGCCGCCCCGCCGGGAGGATGAATGCATCGGCTGCTGACCGCGCTCGGGCGTGGCTTCAAGAAGAAGATCGGCTGGAAACGGCTAGGGATCGCTGCGAGTCTTCTCATCATCGGTCTTGCGATTAGCCATCTGGTTCACACCCTCAAGGGGGTCGACACCGGGGTTATTCTGACTGCGCTTACCGACATCGCCCCACATCGGATCGCGTTGGCCGCGCTGTGCGTGGTGGGCGCGTTTTGCACGCTGACCTTCTATGATTTCTTCGCATTGCGAACCATTGGCAAGACGCACGTTCCCTATCGCATCGCCGCGATGTCGAGCTTCACCAGCTACACCATCGGCCACAACATCGGCGCCACCGTCTTTACCGGCGGCGCGATCAGGTTCCGGATCTATTCCGATTACGGCCTGACCGCGATCGACGTCGCAAAAATCTGCTTCCTCTCGGGCCTCACTTTCTGGCTCGGCAATCTGTTCGTGCTCGGCTGCGGCATGGCCTGGCATCCCGAGGCGGCATCGACGATGGACCTGCTGCCGCCGGCGATGAACCGGCTGATCGCGATCGGCTGCCTTGCCGGCATCGCCGCCTATTTCGTCTGGCTGTTGACGGGCGAGGCCCGCCGCGAGCTCGGGCAGAACGGCTGGAAGGTGGTGTTGCCGTCAGCGCGGCTGACGCTGCTGCAGGTTCTGATCGGCGTGGTCGATCTCGGCTTCTGCGCGCTGGCGATGTATCTGTTGATGCCGACCGAGCCGCATATCGATTTCGTTTCGCTGGCGGTGGTGTTCATCCTGGCGACGCTGCTCGGCTTTGCCAGTCATGCGCCCGGCAGCATCGGCGTGTTCGACGCCGCGATGCTGGTGGCGCTGCCGCAGTTCAGCAAGGAGCAATTGCTGGCGACGCTGGTGGTGTTCCGTATCCTCTACTTCATGATCCCGTTCGGCATCTCGATTTGGATCATGGGTACACGCGAACTCTGGCTCAGCGTGGTGCAACCCTGGCTGGGACGGCGTCGGCTCGGCGAAGCCTGTACGGCCAAGGCCCGGGTGCGGCCACCGATCAAGGGCCGGCAATCCTGAGGCTGGTAACGGCGTCGTTATCTGCGCCGTCTGGTCTTTTGACGCGGAGCTGCCTCATTCTCTTATTTCTGCCTTACCGCTAACGTCAAACGACGCCATGGCTGGAATCCTGCTACGTTCAATGCTGTCGGTCGCGCTGGTTGCCGGCGCGCTGGCCGGCATATCCACATCCGCTGCGCAAGCCCAGACCGCCGGCGGCTATGGGCCGCTGCAGATCTCCTGGGAGGTGCGCAACCGCTTCCGCCTGTTCCGCGAGGAGCGGGATTTCCTGCTGCACGCCGAAGCCGCACGCGGCCGCAGCGTGCTGGCCACAGAGCAGGTGCTGGCGATCCAGAGCGACGGCCGCGGCTGGGCGCGCAACACGGTGAACCGGCTCTGCATCGACCTGGCCGGCCGCGTCAGCGAGCCCTGCACCCGCGACAACGTCAAGGAAAGCTATCTCACCCCGATCGATCATCCGGTCGTGATCCGCCTGACCGGCCCGGTGCCGGTCGGCGCCACCTGCGCCTGGACGGTCGACGATGGCGACGGCCCGCAAACTTCCACCTTCGACTGCGCCGAACCGGTCAATCTCCGGGTCCGCTACGGCCGCACCACGGTGGTGACCGCCGACGTGTCCAGCTCGGATGGCAGTCAGCGCGTTTTCACCGAGATCGCGGTGCGCGACATCTTCATCGCCGGCCTCGGCGACAGTGTCGCTTCCGGCGAGGGAAATCCGGACCGGCCGGTTGCGCTGTCCGACGAAGGCTTTTGCTTCCGCTCCTATCTCGGAACGGCAGCCGCGCAATATTACCGTCCGAGCCGCGCGGGCTACAAAGGCGGACGCGCCTGCGAGGCGCCGGACTTTCTGTCGGTCTGGCAGCGCCAGAGCGCGCTCTGGTTCAATCCTGCCTGCCACCGGTCGCTCTACAGCTATCAGACCCGCACCGCACTGGCGCTCGCCGTGCGATATCCGCACATCGCGGTGACCTATCTGCCGCTGGCCTGCACCGGCGCCACCATTGCCGACGGGCTGCTCGGCTCGCAACGCGCCCGCGACTGCCTGCCGTCGAAATCAGGTAGTGGTGCGTGCCAGGGCACCGTCAACGGACAACTGATTGAGCTGCGCGACGCCCTCACCGCCGCGAAACGCCGCCAGCCGGATCGCAAGCTCGACCTGGTGCTGCTGTCGGTCGGCGCCAATGACATCTATTTCTCCGGCCTCGTCGCCGACGTGATCGTGGACACCGCGACCGAACGTGCCCTGTTTCGGCGCAGCGGCGTGATGGCTTCGGTGGACGACGCACGCTCGGCGATGACACGCGACCTGCCGCAGGGATTTGCAAAACTGCGCGAGGCGTTGAAGCCGCTGGTCGGCGGCGACCTGTCGCGGGTGGTCTACACCTCCTACGCCAATCCGACACTGGCGAATGGCGGCGCGCCCTGCCCCGGCGGACGCGGCGGCTTCGACATTCATCCCTCCTTCAACGCGCAGCCGCAGCGGCTGGCCGCCGTTTCGAACTTCGTCGAAAGCGAATTCCTGCCGCAGTTGAGGGCGCTCGCGCTCTGCGAGGGCGGCATCCTGTGCCGCAATCCGGGCGCCGACCGCATGACCTTCGTCGATGGCCATCAGACCAGCTTTGCCAGCCACGGCTTCTGCGCGCGCGCCGAGAGCGATCCCGAATTCGACCGGCAGTGCTTCTCGGCGACCGGCGACAGCTTCGATCCCGATATCGTCACGGCCGCCAACCAGCCGATGCTGTGCGGCCGCAGCGCCGGCGAGTACCGCGCTTATCTGCCCCGCGCGCGCTGGATCCGCGATGCCAATGACAGCTACTTCGCGGCGATGACCTACCCGCAAGGCCTGCCGGCATCGCAGCAGCCGTCCGACATCCATGATGCGACCTGGGGCGTCTTGTCGGCGGTTTATGGCGGCGCGGTACATCCGAGCGCCGAAGGGCATGCCGCGATGGCCGATGCCGCCGCGCCAGCCGCCGCCGCCGTGCTGCAGCTCGATGCGGCGATGCCTGAAGTCACGTCACAGCCGGTGCAGCCAATACCGGATGCGCCGCGGCCACCGGGCAGAACCGGATTGAACTAGCGCAGGATCAAGCTGGGCCGTGACGACGGACCATCTCGTGCCCGGACGCAAGCGGCGCAAGTGTTACGAGCCCGAAGCCCATTCTACTTTGCATGGGGTTGTTTTCGCGATTTTGTATCTGGGCCTTGGACTCCGACCCTTCCCTAGCGCGCAGGTGCAGGAACGGGTGCTGGCGCAGTGGTCTTCTTGTGCGCCGCGGGGGCCTTTGCCGGACCGGCCGGCGGCTTCATCGCTGCGGCCTGCGCCGGCAGATATTTTGCGATAATGGCGGGATCGACCTGCGCCAACTCCGTGTCCGGCAGACGGGTCCAGACCTCATCCTTGCCCAGCAGCGAAATGCCGAGATAGCCGCGCATCGTCAGCGTCTGGCCATCGGGGCTCAGCGTCATCTTGGCCTTGTAGATCTTGCCGTCGCGCGGATCGAGCACGTTGCCGTTCTCGTATTTCAATCCGTCGCGCTTCATGTCGCGGATGAAGGCGAGCCCGAGCCACGGCGCATCCTTCCGATCGTCGGTGCATTTCGAACAGACCGGATTGGGAGGATCACCCGGCTCGAGAAAAAGCTTGGCGAACACGCCTTCAAAAAAGCCGTTGCGATCGACCACCAGGAACCATCCGACCGGCTTGCCCTTCTCGACTTTTTGCCACAGCCCGGCCGCAGAAAGTTCCGCCGGCTGCGCGGCGAGTTCACCGGCAAACGTGAGCCCGATCACGATCGGGAGTATCAGTTGAAATCCGGCCAGCTTGCGCATCGTCATCACCTGATCAATCCACTAAATGAATGGGCGCAGACTAAGGCCATTTCGCGGACGGTTCCAGTGAGGATCGTCGCTCCCGACAAGGCTCCGCGAGCCCGACTGCGCTTTTCGCGAATCAGTTGACGCCGAGCTTCTTCTGCAGGCTCGATGACGAGGTGGTGTACTGGAACACCAGCCGCTTGTCCGGATACACGTAGCGGTGCGCCTTTTGCGCCATCAACGCACCTTCGTGGAATCCGGACAGGATCAACTTGAGCTTGCCGGGATAGGTGTTGATGTCGCCGATCGCGAAGATGCCGGGAACATTGGTCTCGAACGCCGCGGTGTCGACCGGCACCAGATTGTTCTCGAGCGCGACGCCCCAGTTCGCCACCGGGCCGAGTTTCATTGTCAGTCCGAAGAACGGCAACATCGTATCGCACTCGATCTTCGAGATCGCGTTGTCGTTGCCCTTCATCACGGCCGCGGAAAGCTTGCCGCTCTCGCCCTCCAGCGAGGTGACCTGACCGATCTTCAGATCCATTTTTCCGCCGGCCACCAGCGCGCGCATCTGCTCGACGCTGTGGGGCGCGGCGCGGAAATCGTCGCGCCGGTGCAGAAGCGTCACGCGTTTGGCGATCGGATGCAGATTGAGCGTCCAGTCGAGCGCGGAATCGCCGCCGCCGACGATCACGATGTTCTTGTCGCGGAACTGCTCCATCTTGCGCACGGCGTAGAATACCGAAGTTCCTTCATAGGCCTCGATACCCGGCACCGGCGGACGCTTCGGCTGGAACGAGCCGCCGCCCGCCGAAATCACCACCACCTTGCATTCGAACACCTGGCCGGCATCGGTCGTCACCCGAAAGCCGGGGTTATCGATCTTCTCGATCGTCTCCACCATTTCGTTGAGATGGAAGGTCGGATGAAACGGCTTGATCTGCTCGAGCAGCGCGTCCGTCAGGCCCTGGCCGGTGACGAAGGGAATGCCGGGAATGTCGTAGATCGGCTTTTCCGGATAGAGTTCGGCGCACTGGCCGCCGATCTTGTCGAGGATGTCGACCAGATGCGTCTTCATGTCCAACAGGCCCAGTTCGAAGACCGCGAACAGGCCGCACGGACCCGCGCCAATAATCAGCACATCGGTTTTGATCGCTTCGCTCATATCAGCTTCTTTTCGGTTGAACCTGGCGAGAAGGCCGCATCTGTCTAGCCAAGGCGGGGCCAACAGGAAAGCCATAATATCGCGTTCCCGGCCGCGGCAACCCCTTGCCGCCATTCGACAAGTGGGCTGTAAGGGAACGAGATTTTCGGAGATGGCCCCGTGAACGCCCCCTTGCGTCCCGACGCGACCCCGCGCCTGGAGGATTTTCCCTATCGCTTGTCGGACAATGTCAGGTTTGCCGACCTCGATCCCAACCAGCACGTCAACAACGCGGTTTACGCCACCTATTTCGAAACCGGCCGCGTCACGCTCATGAAGGACCGCAGCTACGGGCTGATGCCGGACGGGGTCACCTGGATCATGGTCCGCCTCGACATCCATTTCCGCGCCGAGTTGCGCTGGCCCGGCACGATCGAAATGGGACTTGGCGTCGTCAAGTTCGGCCGGACTTCCGTCACCTTCGATCAGGTGGTGTTCTCCGAAGGCAAATGCGTAGCTTCAGCGCAATCGGTTTCGGTGCTGCTCGACGAAGCCACGCGCAAGCCGACGCCGTTGACGCCGGAAATCCTGGCGAATTTTCAGCGCTGGATTTGTCGCGGGGCAAAGCCGGCATGATAGGCGCGGCGATGTTGGCGGCGCTGATCGTCGGCCCGTGTGGACGCGATGCTGTTGCAGCCTGCCGGCACGCCAAGGCAGGATCGCGCTGAATGCTTTCGGGACCTCAGGCCTGCCGTTCCGGCGTCGACACCACGAGGCCGTCGAGGTCGTCGCTCACCTTGATCTGGCACGACAGGCGCGAGTTCGGCCGCACGTCGAAACCGAAATCCAGCATGTCCTCTTCCATCGGCGTCGGAGCGCCGACCTTCTCGCGCCACGGCTCTTCGACATAGACATGGCAGGTCGCGCAGGCGCAGGCGCCGCCGCATTCGGCTTCGATGCCTGGAATGGCGTTGCGGATCGCGGCTTCCATCACGGTCGCGCCGTTCTCGACTTCAATGGTTCGTTTTTCGCCGGTATGGTCGACAAAGTGGATTTTGGCCATGATCGCTCGTGCTGCCGGAATAGGTAAGGAAGGTCCCGGCAGTCGTATAACGGGTCGATCCGCACAGCGCCAGCGGTCGGGACGAAAACCTTAAGGCCGGACTTCACCGGGATTTTGGCCGATACGGCCCGCTTTTAGCTCAGGGACGGCGCAGAACCGCCTCGATGGCTGCCCGCGCCTCAGCAACCGCCTCGCCAAGCTCGGCGAGTGCAGCGGACGGATCGAAGCCTCTGGCGATGGCCGCCTCCAGCCGGGCCGCGGCACTGGCGACGGCAAAAGCGCCGATCGCGCGAGCCGACCCCTTGAGCGTGTGCGCCAGCGCGCTGGCATCCGCAGGTATGGCGGCGAGCGTGTACACGAGTGTTGCCGATTGGGCCAAGAACATCGTCAACACCTCCTGCTCGATCGCGGCATCGCCGAGCGTCATGCGTTGCAGATGGTCGAAATCGATCGGCCCGTCGCCAGGAGCCAGCGGTGGCGATGGCATCCATTCTATCCGTTCGAGATGAAGCGGCATGGCCCAGAGTCCGGATCGCCCCCGCCGCACTGATTCTCGGGAGGGGCATTTTCGCCAGCCAACCACGGCAGCGGTTAACGGAACGTTCCCGGAATCCGTCGCAACTTCGCCTTGTTTTTGCCGATAATCTGCCTCGATCGGCAATGGGGTTCCAGAAATCTGTGTATCCGTAAGGCCTTAAGGAACAAAGCTGTTAACGATGATTAAGAATGTCTTAATCGCGGCCATTTCATTCGTATCGCTCAACCAATAGGATGTTTGCGGATGTGTGCGGACAAGCTGCCGGCGGGCGTGCTTGCGGTCCGCGGGGGTTTATGAATCCAGCTTCGAGCTTGCGGGGGCTTTTGCAAGAACGGCTGGGTGCGTAAAAGTTTAGAGGGCTCAGACTGAACATGGCGAACAATCCCAAGAAGGTCAAAGATCCCACTGAAGTCGCGCTCTCCGCCATTCAGGAAGCGCTCAACATCAGCGATACGACCGTCGACCCCAATCGAAATTCGCTTGGCAACGAACTCGCCGCTCAGACCAGTCCGTCGGCCCCGCCGCCCTATTCCGATATGTCTTTTGACACGCGCGGAAGCGCCGAGCGGCCGGTGTTCGATCCGATCGAGGAGCCGCGCAGCCCCCGTCGCGCCGCCAACGATGATCGCGAAACCATCGGACAGATTCTGCAGGCGATCCAGAAGGGCAGCCCTGCCCGCAGCGTCTACACGCTTGCCTCCGTGTTTGGCGGCGTCTGGGTGATCGGTTGCGGCCTGCTGACCATCAGCTTCCTGCCCGCGCTGCAGGCGGCGATCGGACAGAGCGGCGGCGTGCTGGTGCTCGCCGGCCTTGCCGCGTTGTTCTTTGCGCCGGTGCTGTTGTTCTATTTCCTCGCGAGCCTTGCCTGGCGCGGCCAGGAAATGCGGATGATCGCGCAGTCGATGGCGCAAGTCGCGATCCGCTTCTCCGAGCCCGAGGGAGCCGCCGCCGATTCGATGGTGACCGTAGGGCAAGCGATTCGCCGCGAAGTCGCCGCGATGGGCGACGGCGTCGAGCGCGCGATCGCGCGCGCCGGCGAACTGGAAACGCTCGTCGCCAATGAAGTCGCAGCGCTCGAGCGCGCCTATTCCGACAACGAGGTGCGGATTCGCGCGCTGCTGCAGGATATCGCCCATCAGCGCGACAATCTGGTCGGCCAGGCCGAACAGGTTCGCAGCGCCATTTCCGGCGTCCAGATCGATCTGCGCCACGACATCGCGCTGATCTCGGACGCCATCGCCTCGCGCGTCGACGAGGTCGCGAAAAGCATCACCGGCGCGCTGGAAGAGCGCGGCCAGCACATCACGAGCGCCCTCAGTCATGCCGGCGACAACATGATCCTCGCGCTCGGCGAGCGCGGCGGCGACCTGCTCGACCGCCTGGAAGAAGCCAGCGCCGAGACCACGCGCGCCGTGCTCGACGCCTCCGAGCGGCTGACCACCAGCCTCAACTTCAAGACCGGCCACGTCCACGACGAGTTCGTCGATCTCGCCGATCGCGTCCACGAGATGCTGAACGAGCGCATCGACCGCATCACCGGCGAATTCGAGCAGCGCTCCTCGACCATCGTCGACGGCATCTCCGACCGCACCGAGCAGGTCCACGACTCCCTGAAGAATTCCTCCGACTCGCTCTTGCTCGAACTCGAACTGCGCTCGGGCGATCTCGTCAGCAAGATCGACGATGCCGGCAACCGCCTGGCGAGCCGCATCCTCACCTCCGGCGACAAGGCCAGCGACGCGCTCGACGTGACCGTCAACACGCTGGTCGCCAAGGTGATCAGCCAGACCGAAAACGCGCACGACAGCCTCGCGCTGCAGATGAGCGCGTACGACGAACTGGTGAAGAACCAGGGCGGCGAACTTGCGGAAAAATTCGCCCGCGACAGCGGCACGCTCGGCGCGCTGATCACGCGCCATATCTCCGAGTTCGATCGCACCGTCAAAACCTTCGGCGGCGAGATCGTCGAGCGCATGGGCGCGCGCACCCAGGAGATCAGCGACAGCCTGAAGAACTACGTCGACACCTTCGACACCCGCATGGTCTCGAACAGCGGCGAGATCACCGCTTCGCTCGATCAGCGCCTGCTGCAGTTCGAAACCACGCTCGGCACCCGCGTCAGCAACCTCGACACTTCGCTCGACAACAAGATCAAATGGTTCGATGAGACCGTCGACGGGCGCCTGAAATCGCTGGAGACGACGTTCGACACCCGCGCCAAGTCCGTCACCGAGACCATCGACAACCGCCTCAGCACCCTGACGGGCTCGCTGACCGACGGCGCAGCGCAGGCGATCCAGTCGATCGACCAGCGGCTCAGCCTGCTCACCTCCTCGCTGACCGAGGGCACCGCGCAAGCGATTGCAGCGGTCGACCATCGTATTGCCAACGTCACCGAAACCCTCGACGGCCGCAGCGCCTATCTGACCGACACCATCCAGGCGCGGTTCCAGGAAATCCATCAGGGCATTGAGACGCGGGTCGGCGACATCGCCAGTGGACTCGAGACGCGGGTCGGCGGCATCGCCAGCGGCATCGAAACCCGGGTCGGCGACCTCGCCAGCGGCATGGAGACGCGGGTCGGCGCCATCGCCGGCGACATCGACACCCGCGTGGCGCAGTTCGAGGACCTGCTCGGTTCGCGCATCGAGGCCGTGGCCGGCCGGATCGAAAGCAGCGGCCGCCAGGCCAGCGAAGATCTGATGTCGCGCGCCGAAATGCTGTCCTCCGGCATCAAGTCGCATGTCGAGGACGCCGAGCGTTCGCTGACCAATCTCGTCGTCAACACCGCAGAGACCATCCAGACCGGCGCGCGCACCGCGCAGCAGGCGCTGCTGACGGTTTCCTCCGATGTCGGCGCACAACTCAAGCTGACCTCGGCCGAGGTCGAAGCCAGCCTCACCGCCGTCGGGACAGGCGCGGCGAACTCGATCCTCACCAGCGCCCAGGATGCCCAGACCACGCTGGTGGCGGCCTCCTCCGAGGCAGCCTCGCAGATCAAATCGCTCGCCGCCGACGTCGAGCGCACCCTCTCGGCCGCCGGCGACGCCACGGCCGCGTCGGTTCTGTCAGGCGCGCGCGAGGCGCAGACCACGCTGGTGACCGCATCCGCAGACGCGGCAAACCACGTCAAGTCGCTTGCCGCCGACGTCGAGCGTTCGCTGTCGCTCGCAGGAACTGCAACCGCCGAGGCCGTCACCGCCGGCGCCCGCGAAGCGCAGAGCACGCTGGTCGCCGCCTCTACCGACGCCGCCACCCAGGTCAAGTCGCTCGCCGCCGACGTTCAGCGTTCGCTGTCGATCGCCGGAACGGCGACCGCCGAGGCGATCACAGCAGGCGCCCGCGAGGCCCAGAACACCCTCATGAGCGCGTCCTCCGACGCATCGAGCCAGGTCAAGTCGCTCGCTGCCGACGTGGAGCATTCGCTCTCGATGGCCGGCAATGCCACTGCCGAGTCGATCACGACGGGCGCGCGCGAAGCGCAGAACACGCTGATCACGGCGTCGACCGAAGCCGCCAACCACGTCAAGTCGCTGGCGGTCGATGTCGAACGCACGCTGACCGCGGTCGGCGCCAATACCGCCTCCTCCATCCTGAGCACCGCGCGCGAAGCCCAGAGCTCGTTTTCCGCGACCTCCGCCGACGCCGCCAACCAGATCAAGGCGATCGCCGCCGACATGGAGCGTTCGCTCGGCGTCGTCACCGCCAGCACGACCGACACCATCCAGACATCAGCGCAGAACGCGCAGAGCGCCCTGATCGCCGCCACCAACGAGGTCACTACCAAGGTCAAATCGACCTCGGCCGATATCGAGCGCTCGGTGCTCGCCGCGAGCAGCAATTTCGGCTCGACGATGACCGGCAAGACCGACGAAATCGTCACCTACGTTCAGCAGCAGACCGACCGTCTGGCGCAGATCGTCGACAGCCGCCGCGGTTCGCTGGTCGAGGCGCTCAGCACCAGGACCACGCAACTGACGACCGACATCGACCGCGTCACCGCCGACGCCTTGAAATCGATCGAGACCCGCGGCCAGGCCTTCTCGCAATCGATGTCGACCCACGGCTCGGAGGTCGCGCGCACGATCACGTCCGCGGGCGACATGGCCACCGGCGCGGTGGCAAAGTCGCTGAAGGATCTCGAGCAGTCGTCGCGCTCGGCCATCGACCAGTCGCGTCAGGTGTCGATCGCCGCCGTCACCGAAATGCAGGAGACCAGCAAGATCCTGCGCACCGACACGGTGGCGCTGTTCGAACGGCTGCGCGAAGGCAACATCCTGCTGCAGGAAGTGCTGACCGGCGCCCACGACAATCTCAACTCGCTGGAGCGCGCGCTGGTGACCCGCGTGGCCGACTTCGTCTCCGCCATGAACGACGTCACCGCCCGCAACGGGATCGCCACGCAGACCCTGGAAGACCAGCTCACCGTCTTCAACGGCAAGACCTCGAAGGCGCTGGAGGATCTCGGCGCACTGTCGAGCGAGTTCGAGAAGCACGGCAAGGAGCTGGTCGAGGCCGCCGGCGTGGTCGAACAGGCCAACCGTTCCACCTCGACCTCGGTCGCCGACCGCAAGTCGCAGCTTGAATCGCTGGTGACCACCATCGACCTGCGCACCACCGACCTCGACCAGCGACTGTCGCGCTTCACCGGCCTGCTCGACGAATCGCTCGCCGCGGCCGAAGAGCGCGCCCGCGATATCGCGCGCGTGGTGGCGGAAACCGCGGGCGCAGGCTCTGCCGCGATCAGCCGCCAGTTCGAAGCGGTGCGCGCTGCGGCCGAAAACGAGCGGCAGCAGACCCTCAATGCGATGAACGATCTGTACCAGCAGAGCAACCATGAGACGGATGCGATGTTCAAGGAGTCGACCGAGAAGTTCGGTGCGATGGTGCAGTCCATGAAGCAGATGGCGGCCGAGATGCATAACGAGCTCGAGGCAACCCGCAACGAGTTGCGCCGCGGCGTGCTCGAGATGCCGCAGGAGGCCGCCGACAACACCGCGCAGATGCGCAAGGTAATCGTCGACCAGATCGAGGCGCTCGCCGAACTCAACCGGATCGTCGCCCATCATGGCCGCGGCCTCGACGTCGTGACCTCCGGTCGCGCCAGCGTGCAGCGCCAGGAAGAGCCCGTGATGACAGCCGCCGCCGGCGGCCGCAACGAGGTGCGCATGCGCGACGCCGGCAGCGCATCGACGCTGCCGCCGCCGGACCTCGGCGTGCCCGCCCCTCGCCGCGCCGAAGCCCCGCCGGTCTCGCCGGCAGGCCAGGACGCTGGACGCGGCGACGGATGGCTGTCTGACCTGCTCCACCGCACCGACGCAGGTGCGGGACAGGCTCCCCGTGGCCGCCCGCCGCAGACCGCCGCCAATCCGCTGGAGTCGCTGTCGCTCGACATCGGCCGGCTGATGGACCGCAACCTCGCCTCCGAAATGTGGGACCGCTACCAGCGCGGCGAGAGCAAGGCGTTCAGCAAGCGGCTCTACACGCCGGCCGGCCAAAAGGCGTTCGACGAAGTCGCCCGCAAATATCGCGCTGACCGCGGCTTCAAGCAGACGGTCGACCGCTATATCGCCGAGTTCGAACGGCTGCTCGACGAGGTCGCGCGCGAGGATCGCGGGCCGCAGGCGCTGCGCGGCCACCTCACCTCGGAGACCGGGCTGGTCTACACGTTGCTCGCGCACGCGGCCGGGCGGCTGGGTTAAGCGCGAATAGCGAGTGCCGAATAGAAAACGGAGGCCTCGCGGCCCCGTTTCTGGCTTGAATCCCTGTGGCTTGAATGCGCTATCTGACAGTCGATGGAATGCTCTCGGGAACAGGAATCCGGGATTCCCTCATTGGGAAACATCTCGATCCCAATGAAGTCGGACTTTCTCCTGAACTCGTCGGAAGAATCGAAAAGTGGGTCATCGACTACGAAACTGCCCACTACCGTCAGTTCAACGATGAAGCCGAAAATCAAAGATTAGATCAGGAAGGCATCGAAATCGCGCGCCAGGCGCAATCACCGCTGCCTGAAATGAAGGTTGACTATTTCTCGAACGCACAGATGAAAAAAATTCGCTTCAAATAGGATGCTGCAAGGTGAGGTCGAACAGCCCTTGCCGATGTCGTCATTGCGAGGAGCCAAGCGAAGAAGCAATCCACTCTTTTCTACGCAACCGCGATGGATTGCTTCGCGGAGCCTGTCATCGGGCGCGCATTCGCGCGACCCGTTGGCTCGCAATGACGGCTCTCTCGCCATTCGCGACCCTACTGCCGCTTCTGCCCGTTCGGCGGCTTCGGAGCTGCTGCGGTCGTCGGTGCCGGCCTCGCCGGGGCAGCCGCAGCCTCCGCCGGCGCGGCGTTGTTGCCGCCGCCGAAGATCACGCGGGTCGGGTTGCGGTCGAAATTGTTCACCGCGCGGCTGATGTCGGAGAGCGTGCGGCGGCCATCGGCTATCAGCGCGCCGGATCGCTTGTCGAAGTCCTCGGCGAGGTCGCGGATCGACTTCACCATTAGATTCAGTTCGCCGCCGGCGGCGCCGCCCGCGACCGTGTTCAGCCCGAGCATGAGGCTGTCGGCCTTGCCCATCACGCCGTCGACCCTGAGCATGACGTTGTCGATCTTCTCGGAATTGCGCGCGAGCGCGGCCGTGAAGGTTTCGAGATTCCGCAGCGAGTTCTTCACGGATTCCTGGTTGTCGGCGACGATCCGGTTGACGTTCTGCAGCGTGGCGCGGATGGACTCCGTCACGTCCTGCAGCGCGCTCGGGTCGGCGGTCAGCATCGGAACGCCGTCCTCGTCGAGCGGCACGGCAGCCGCATTTTCCTCGCCGCCCTTCAGCGAGATCGCCGCAACGCCGGTCAGCCCCTGGAATTCGAGGCCGACGAGCGTGTCCTTGCGGATCGGGGCGTTGTTCTCGACCATCGCCAGTGCGACCACGCGCCGCGGGTTGTCGAGTTTGACCGAGACAACCTCCCCTATCCTGATACCATTGAAGTTGACACTGCCGCCATTGCGCAGGCCGGACGCCGGACCTTCGAACACGATGCGGATCGGGCTGCGCTGCTTGGTGGTGTGCAGGCTCTGAAACCACAGCACGAAGCCGAATGCGGCGGCGATCACCGCCAGCGTGAAGGCCCCGATCAGGACGTAATTCGCCCGCGTTTCCATAACTCAAGGTACTCCGGAATCTGGGTCTGTTCAGCTTCGCCGATCAGACCCGTCGTTTATCGCTTGTTTGAGCATGATCTCATCAAAAACCGGTGCGCACTCCGTGATCATGCTCTCTAGCCCATGACCGCGCGGGCACGCTTGCCGTGAAAATATTGCCTCAGCCAGGGATGCTGCGAGGCCTGCATGTCGGCAATCGATCCTGCTGCTATGATCTTACCGTTCCCTAAAACCGCGATGCGGTCGCAGGCCGTATAAAGGCTATCGAGATCATGGGTTACCATGAAAACCGTCAGGCCCAAAGTACGCTGCAGGGTGCGTACCAGCTCGTCGAAGTCCCCGGCGCCGATCGGATCGAGGCCGGAGGTGGGCTCATCCAGGAACACCAGTTCGGGATCGAGCGCGAGCGCGCGCGCCAGCGCCACGCGCTTGATCATGCCGCCCGACAACTCGGACGGATAGCGGTCGGCGACCTCGGGGCGCAGGCCCACCATGCCGAGCTTGGCCACCATGATCTCGTCGAGCAGCCGCTGCGAGACCTTGAGATATTCGCGTACCGGAAACTGGATGTTCTGGCGCACCGTGAGCGAGGAGAACAGCGCACCCTGCTGAAACAGGATGCCCCAGCGGCGCTCGACGCCGCGGCGCTCGGTGGCACTCGCGGCATCGAGATCGACGCCGAACACCTCGATACGTCCGGCGACCTTCGGCACCAGGCCGATGATGGTCCGCGTCAGCACCGATTTTCCGGCGCCCGACGGACCGACAAATCCCAAAATCTCGCCGCGCTTGACGTCGAGGTTGAGTCCATCGAGCACCCGCGTCTTGCCGAACTGCACGGTGATGTCGCGAACCCGGATGATGGCGTCGGAAATTTCGCCCGCCATGATTACATTCCGATCGATGCGAAGAAGATGGCGAACACGCCGTCCATCACGATGACGAAGAAGATTCCCTTCACCACCGAGGACGTCGTGTGCTGGCCGAGCGACTCGGCGCTGCCCTGCACGGCCAGTCCCTCGACGCAGGCGACGATGCCGATCACCGCCGCCATCACGGGCGCCTTGATGATACCGACGATGAAGTGGTCGATCGAGATGGCGTCGCGCAGCCGCAGCAGGAAGGCTTCGGGATCGACGCCGCCGTAGAGCCACGCCACCAGCCCGCCGCCGTAAAGCGCCGCCATCGCGCCCAGAAACGCCAGGATCGGCAGCGCCAGCACCAGCGCGAGCATCCGCGGCAGGATCAGGACTTCGATCGGGTCAAAACCCATGGTGCGCAGCGCATCGATCTCCTCGCGCATCTTCATCGAGCCGAGTTCGGCGGTGTAGGCCGAGCCCGAGCGGCCCGCCACCATGATCGCCACCAGCAGCACGCCGATCTCGCGCAGCACCAGCACGCCCCAGCATATCGACCACAAAAATGTCGGCGCCGAACTTGCGGAAATGGAAGATGCCCTGCTGCGAAATGATGCAGCCGATCAAAAACGTGATCAGCACCACAATCGGCACCGCGCGCCAGCACACCTGCTCCAGATGATGGATGGTCGAGGTCAGGCGGAAGCCGCGCGGGCGAATCAGGACGTGGCCGGCCGCGGCGAGCACCGCGCCCAGCATGTCGATCAGCCCGATCAAGGTGCCGCCGACACCGGCCACGCTGCGGCCGATCTGCTCCAGCATGCCCGTAATCGTCACCCCGTCGGTTTCGACGACCGGCTCGGCCTTCACACGGCGCACCTCGTCGACCAGGCTCGAATAATTGGCCGAGAGCCCGGCGATCTGGGCCTCGATGCCGCCCTGGGTCAGGCTTCGCCGTAGTCGCTCGATCAGCCAGGCGCCGAACGTGTCGAGCTTTGACACCTGCGAGACGTCGATGAAAATGTTGGGCCGGGTGCCGCCGAGCTTCTCGGCGTCGGCGACCATTCGTTCCAGTACCGGCGCAAAGCGGGCCGTCCACGCGCCAGTCGCGCACAGCGCCAGCGCGTTGCCCCTGGCTATCCGCTCCAATGTCGGGTCGCCGCTCACGATACCCACCCCTTAAGGCCGATATGCGCCCCTGAAAAACGTCAGGTTCCGCACGCCGCTTGCCTTGTAGAATCTGTTCTAGATCATGATCCGATGAATCATGATCTAATCCCTTTTAATCGAGCATGATCTGGTCGGAAAACCGGTGCCCACTTTTCCGGATCATGCTCTAACCAGCCATAGTTGGTTGCAGCGAGCAAGCTTACGGTTCAGAAAATTGCCAGATTTTAAAATGACTTCCCGCCTTTCCCGAAAGCTTGCCGCCAGCATCGAACGCTGGCCGATCGCAGGCGCCTTCACTATCAGCCGGGGCGCCAAGACCGAGGCCGTCACTGTCGTCGCCACCGTCAGCCATGACGGCGAGAGCGGCCGCGGCGAATGTGTACCCTACCCCCGTTATGGCGAAACACCTGAAGCGACGCTGGAAGCACTTAACGCGATGCAGGAACCGCTTGCGAGGGGACTGGACCGAACGGCCCTGCAGGCGGCGATGCCCGCGGGCGCCGCCCGGAACGCGCTCGATTGCGCGCTGTTGGACCTCGAGGCCAAAAGCAGCGGCCAGCGGGTCTGGACCCTGCTCGGCCGGCCGGCGCCGCGCTCCTGCACCACCGCCTTTACGATCTCGCTCGGCACGCCGGAAGCCATGGCCGCAGCTACCGCCAAGGCCGCGCACCGGCCGCTCTTGAAGATCAAGCTCGGCAGCGACGGTGATGACGCGCGGATATCAGCAGTCCGCAAGGCAGCCCCGGAATCCGAACTGATCGTGGATGCCAACGAAGCCTGGACGCCGGACGATCTCGAATACAATCTGGCCGCCTGCGCCAATGCCGGCGTCACGCTGGTCGAGCAGCCGCTGCCGGCCGGGCGAGACGAGGCGCTGGCGCGCATCAAGCGCCCGATCGCGGTCTGCGCCGACGAAAGCGTGCATGACCGCGCCTCGCTCGACGGCCTTCGCGCGCGCTACGACGCCGTCAACATCAAGCTCGACAAGACCGGCGGGCTGACGGAGGCGCTCGCCATGGCCGATGCCGCGCAGGCGCTCGGCTTTGAAATCATGATCGGCTGCATGGTCGCGACCTCGCTGGCGATGGCGCCGGCCATGCTGCTGGCGCAACAGGCCCGATTCGTGGATCTCGACGGTCCGCTGCTGCTGGCGCACGACCGCGATGGCGGGCTGCGCTACGACGGCAGCCTGGTCTATCCGCCGGAAGCCGCCTTGTGGGGCTGACGCGAGAGCCGGTCCCGCGCCAGCCAGACGACCAGCCCGCCCAAGGCGGCCATCACAACCATCACGTAATAGATGCCCTGCCCCCAGGTCTCGTAGATCGTGCCTGACGCGATCGACGCGAGGCCGGCGACGATGCCGCCGCAGGCGGTCAGATAACCCTGCGCGCGCGCCATCACGTGGCCGGGCACGTGGTGCAGCATCAGTCCCATGACACCGACCTGCGTCAGCCCGAAGCTCAGCGCATGCGCGAGTTGCACGATCGCGAGAACAGCCAGCGGCGGGTCCTGTGCCGTTATCGCCCAGCGCGCGGCGGCGCTGACCGCCGCGATCACCACCAGCGTCGACGGCTGCAGGGTGAATCGCGGCGACAGCGCGAACAGCACGATCTCGGCAATCACGCCCAGGACCCACAGAACTGCAATCGTCAGCCCGTCGAACCCCGCTTGTTGCCAGGCAATCGACGCGAAAATGTAATAGGCGGCATGGCTGCCCTGGATCAGCGCCGACGCCACGATAACAGCGATGAAGCCGCCGTCGCGCAGCAACGCGCCCGCGCCACCGGTGCCCGGGCGGGCCGTCCTGCTGTCGTCCAGCGGCTGCAGCGCGAGGCTGGCCAGCGCCCCGATCGCGGCCGAGCCGGCGATGATCCAGATCAGATGTCGGGCGGCGATGAGGTCGAACAGCACCCCGCAGACCAGCGCCCCGAGGACGAAGGCGGCCGAGCCCCACAGCCGCAACGGTCCGTAATTGAGGCCATAGCGCTTCACCCCCCGTAGCGCATAGGCATCCGTCAGCGGCACCATGGGCGTCCACAGGCAGCAGGTCAGGGCGTAGATCAGGAACACCAGCACCGGCAGATGCTGGGTTCCCAGAATGAAAAAGCCCAAGGCGGTGGCAAGGGCGGTCACGATGATGGCCCCGCGCAAGGCCTGGCGCCGTTCCGCAAGGCCCGTCACCAGCGGTAGCACCGTAAACCGCGTCACCGGGGGAACGGCCGTAATCAGCCCTATCCAAAATGCATCAATCCCGACCGCCTTCAACCAGACCGTGAAAAACGGCAGGTGGGTGCCGGTCATGCCGAACAGCGTGCCGTAAAACAGCGCCACCCGCGTCGCGAAATGCCTGGATGCATCTTGAGAAGCTGTGGGGATTTGTGATTCGCTCTGCATCAATTCAATTGCGATTCGGGCAATATCGTGTTGTCTCGTTATCGCAATGCGCGCTGATTTGCGCGAAGAGTTTGACATGGCCGACGAAGCATTCGCCCTTTCGCCGATCTCAGCACGCGCCGCGCTGCCGCGCGAGGAGGACTATGCTGCGATCGCCGAAGCCTTCATGGAGACTTCGCGGGGCCGCTGGTTCCTGACCGAATACGCCAAGCGCAACCGCAATGCCGACACCCGCATGGTGCTGGACGCGGTAGTGAGGATCGAGCAAAGCCTCGCCGCCCAGCGGGAAGAAGACCTTCAGCGGCAGGAAAGCCTCCAGCGGGAGGAAGGCCTTTCGGCGCAGCAGGCCGCAGAGGCCGTCGCCGCGGCCGCCGCGGCGCAGGAGCGCCTGACCGAGGCGCTCGCCGCCATCCGCAATTCGGTCGAAGCGGCCGAGGAATCGGCGGTGGAGGCGCTCGACAGCCTCGCGCTGGAGCAGCGGCTGGCCCCGGTCCGCAAGGGCGCGCGGGTGTTGCGGGAAATCGCCTGGCGTTTGCGGGAAATCGGCAATGACGGGCGGATCTGCGACCTGATCGATTCGCAGGTCACCGTCATCGAGAGGGGCACCGACCAGTTCTCCTCCGAGGAGGCGCGCGTAGCGCTGCGTGCGGCCTTTGCGGCCCTGCAAGGCCGGCTTATGGAATTCGGCGACGACGACGGTTCGGCAGCGCTGGCAACCGAGACCGAAGCGGCGGCGCCCTCCCCGGCCGCGCCGGAAACGGCCCCGGCGGCGCAGACAGCCGAAACAGTTTTGACAGAGGAAGTTGCCGAGGCACCGTCCGCTTCGCCAGTCATGACTGCCGAGGCCGCGCGTGCGGCGGCGGAAACCGTGCTGACGCAGACGAAATCGCCACCGGCCGCCGAAGTCGCCGCCGCCCAGGAAGCCGCTGTCCAGGAAACGGCTGTCCACAACGCCACCCAGGAGGCCGACGACCAGGACGAGGCGGTCCTTGACATGATCGCGATGGAGATGGGCGCGCCTGATCCGATCAGCGACGACGAGATCGCCGAAGCGGCAGCCGAGCAAGCCCGTCTGGCGGAGCCTGCGCCGACCGCTCCCGTGATCGTCGCAAAGGCGCCCGAACCGGTCGCCGCGCCGTCGCCGCCGCCGGTTCAACAGGTGGTTCAGCCACCCCCGCCGCCCGCCGCCGCGCCTGTGCCACCGGCGCCTGTGCCGGCCGTGGAAGTGTCGCTCGGCTCGACCCTCATCGCGAGCGGCATGTTGCGAAAGCCGGTCACGGCGGCCAACGACCCGCTGGCGCCGATCCGGCGCATGAGCCAGGTCGAGAAGATCGCGTTCTTTTCGTAAAACGCCTCTGCGTCGCTGCTCGAAGCGCTCCGGCTTCCACAACGCGTCCGCAGCATTTGTTGCACCTGCGAATAGTTCGCTTTCCGGTTGATTCGCTTCCGCGCCGACGTCAAGCTGGCGCGATTGTCGTGCCAGCGGAGATCGCCGTGAAAACCAGCATCATCGTCAACCCGATGGCGAACAAGGGCAGTTGCGGCAAGCGCTGGCCGCAAATTCGCGCCGAACTCGAAAAGCATCTCGGCCCGATCGATGACGACGACATCACGATGACCCGCGCGCCCAATCACGCGACTAAGCTGGCGCAGGAAGCCGTCGGCGCCGGTTGCCAGCGCCTGATCTCGGTCGGCGGCGACGGCACCTTCAGCGAGATGATGAATGGCGTGATCTCGGACGACCGGCCGATCGCGCCCGACCTCGTACTGGCGCAACTGCCGGGCGGCACGTCGAACGAACTTTCCCGCTCGTTCGGCCAGCTCGCGCTCGGCGAGGCCAGCAAGGCCATCGCCATGGGCCACACGCGCGACATCGACGTATTCCGCGCCGACGCCAGGGGCTATGCGGGCGGCCAGGTGACGCGCTACGGCTTCGTGCTCGCCATCGTCGGCGCCGCCGCCACGATTTCCTGGCGCGCGCAGCGCGTGCCGCTCCTGAAGCGGCTCGGCCCGATCAGCTACGTCCTGATGACGGCGTTCACGTCGCTGACCTACAACCCGCGCAACTACCGCATCCGGATCGACGACGAGGCCGAACAGAGCCTGCCGATGTGGTCGCTGATGCTGTGCAGCTTCGACGGCGCGGGCGAAGGCCTGATGCTCGCGCCCGGCGCCGACCCCGGCGATCGCAAGCTCGACCTGATCATGGTCGGCGATATCGGACATTGGGAGACCCTGACAAAGATCGTCCCCAACCTCGGCGACGGCAGTTATCTCGCGCACCCGAAGGTGTCACGGCGCCACGCGACGCGGATCACTATCGAAAGCGATCGCATGGTCCGCGCCGACGTCGACGGCGAAAGCATCGGACAATTGCCGATGTCGGTCACGGTGCTGCCGTTCCGCCTCAAGGTGGCAGTCCACCGATAGCGGCCCGCGCCGGGACGTTCGTTTGGAATGTCACCCGGTTTTGCCTGCCGCCCGCAACGACCAACCCTCCGGAATCCGAAGGCCTGCTACGTGCTGCCGGCTGGTAGCAAGGCCACACCCATTCCTTGTGGCTACAACACCGCAGAGAAGGCTCCGCAGCGCGCTGCGGCGATCGATTACATCCATTGTTGTTCTCCTTGCCGGGATGTCCCTCACCTCGCCTCTTCGTATTCAGTCAGCTCGTTCTCAATCGGCTGCCCGTCGGCGCATCGCTCGGAATCTCGCCCGGCAGATAGTTCGGAAGCCAGCCAGCCGGAATAATCGCCAGCAGCGCAAGGCCGGCCATAATCAGGAGCCCTATCTTCAGGGCGCGCAGCCGCGCCTCGGCGTTTACGCGCACGGCTTCCTCGACCTGCTGCGGCGAGGCGGTCGTGCCTTCCATCACACTGCGCAGCCGGTCATTGCTGACGAAGGTAATGTTATCGAGATCGACCTGGCTCTGGATTTCTTTTGGCAGCACGGGATTCGCCGCGATGCTGGTCAGCGCGATCGAACTCAACAGGCCGACGAGAAGCGCACCCGCCAGCGCCGTTCCGACCGCCGCGGCAAGATTTTGCGTGGTGCCGCGCAGTGAACCGACGTCGCCGGCAAGCTCCTTGGGCGAGGCCGTGACCAGCACGTTGAACAGCAACGTCACCAGCGACCCCTGGCCGATGCCGAACAGAATCAGCCCGAGCAGCACCGGGACCTCGCTCCAGTCGTTACGCACGACAAAGGCGAGCCACACCAGCCCTATGGTGCACAGAATGAAGCCGTAGCGGCCGATCTGCCGCGGCGTCAGCCGGTCATACAGATTGACGATCAGCATCGCCGTAAAAAATACCGTCAGGTTGAACGGCATCATCGCAACGGCGGTCGCGAGCGGCGAGCGGCCCTGGACGATCTGGATATACAGCGGCACCGAGAAATTCAGCGCCGCCTCCAGCGCGACCACGGCAAACAGCGCGTAAACCGCGCAGCGCTCCTCCGGCGAGTCGATCACCCCGAGCGCCAGTAGCGGCGTCTTCCCCGCCGCCTGCCGCCGGTGCGTCCACATCAGGAATGCCTGCCCGAGCACGACACCGAGAATGATCATCACCGGCGCCGGTGAAAGACCGAGCAGATCGAACGGCGCGTTGGCGGTCGCCAGCGCAAGCCCCCAGCCGTTCAGGTTGTTGAAGCCGAAGCTGATGAGGATGATGGCCGAGGCGGCCAGAACGACACCGAAGATATCGAACTGCACGTCCGGGCGGCCGTAGTCGCGCTTGAGGCGGAAGCTCAGGAGAAAGACGATGGCGGAAACCGCGATCAGGATTCCGAACGCCGGGCGCCAGCCGATATAGGTGCCGAGCACGCCGCCGATGATGAACGCCAGCACGCCAGCCGCCGCCCGCGCCGAGCCGAGCGCGCCGACGGCCGTCGCCTGCTGCCGCCCCGTGTAGTTCTCGGCGATCAGCGCCACCAGCGACGGCACGATGACCGCGCCCGCCGCGCCGCAAAGCGCCTGCGCCACGATCATCAATGTTGCCGTCGGGCTGAAGGTCATCAATATCTGCGATGCACAGAACAGGACCACGGCGAAGCGGAACACCTGCAACGCGCCAAACCGCTGCGCGAGCTTGGCGCCGAGCATGACGAAGCCGGCCACCAGCATTGAATAAGCCACGATCCCGGTGGCGACCGTCGTCGGCGGCACGCCAAAACTCTTCACCATCCCGCCGAGCGCGACCGGCAGCGAGGCGACGTTGAAGGACATGATCATCTGGCCGAGCGCGATCGCGATCATCGGCACCCACGACTCCCGCGCTTGTTCCCGGATTGCTCCGATCAATATCGAGTGCGTCGCCATGGTATCCTCCCGAGTTCCCCGGTTTGCGGATCGGCCGGCCGCTGGCAGCGCGTTCACGCCGCTCGGTGCATCGCCTCACACTTCCGGTTGAGAAACGAACAGATCCATTCCCAGCCGCTGCGACAGGAATTTTGCCGCAAGCTGTCCCTTCACGCTGTTGCCGGCCGCATCGAGCGGCGGCGCGAAGGTGCCGAAGCCGCCCTTGCCCGGAGAAACCGCGACGATGCCGCCGCCAATCCCGCTCTTGCCAGGCAGGCCGATGTCGTAGAGCCAGTCGCCCGAGGTCTCGTACAATCCGGCTGTTATCATCACGGTGAGCGCATAATGGCAGACCGCGGCGTCGACCACGCGCTGCCGCGTAACGGGATTGACGCCGCCGTCCGCCAGCGTCGCGCCCATCACCGCCAGATCCCTGGCGCTCACGTTCAGCGAGCACTGCCTGGTGTAGAGATCGGTTGCCTGCTTGACGTCGCAGTAGATGCGGTCGTAGCTCTGCAGCAGCCGGGCGATACTGCGGTTGCGGTAATTGGTTTGCGACGCCGAGGCGTATACCTCTTCATTGAGCGTGAGCTTGCGCCCCGCAAACCGCGACAGCCCGTCGTGAATGAATTGCCATTGGCCTTCCGCCGTCAGCCCGGGCACGAGGCTCGTGGTCGCGATCGCGCCCGCATTGACCATCGGATTGGTGCGGCCGGCGCCCTGCTCGATGGCAGCAAGCGAGTTGAACGGCAACCCGGTGGCGTTCGCCCCAAGTCTGGCGCGCGCCTCCTCGGGGCCGACCGTCTCGCAAACCAGCGCGAACACGAACGGCTTCGACACGCTCATGATCGAAAACTTGTACTCGGTGTCGCCGGCTTCGTAGATGCGCCCGCTGGTTCCGACTACACAGATCCCGAACAGTTCTCTGGGAACCCGCGCGAGCGCGGGATAGACCTGTGAATTATGTCCGTCGCCGTTCAACCTGAAACGCCGGTGCGCATCTAACACCAGCTTCTGCACCATTTCGGGCCCGGGCAGATGTCCCGTCGAGATGTATGGCCGTTCTGATTGTTCTGCGATCGAAGGAAAGTCCATTGGACCCCTCCCGGCGGCTGGACAAGCTCCCTTGGAGATTGTCCGGCCGCTCAACACACACGAGTTGCACGCCGAGAACGATCTTCGACGACCGCTTCAGCTTCTTGTGACCGGTAGTGAACGTAGTTCTCGAAGGTGTACCTAGTCAATCATACAACCTTGGAGTCGGTTTGCGGCGAGTGTGTTTAGCTACAAAACTTTGTGACAAATCACCGACGCGCCGACGATGCATCGACAAAGCTCGGCGAATTAGAAACCAATTTGACCGAGCGCTCTCACCGTTTGACGAGCGCGATCAGCGATGCCGTGATCCGTTCGCCCGCAGGTTGTGATACCGTAATCTGGAGCCGCGCGACACGATGGCGATGATGAAAACGGCCGCGGCAAGCGGCGTGAATACCCTGCTCGCCTGCGCCAGCGCCGCGATGACCAGCACCGCCGCGATGATTCCTGTCGTGACCTTTAGCCCGAAGCTCACCCCATTTGGGTCCCTTCGATCTTCCAGCAACCGGAGATTGTCAGTTGCGCCGAACGGCGGCAAGAGCGATGGGGCCTCCCGCAACAACGTGATCGGAGTCACGTACAATGACCCCCGCGTGAACATAGCGTGCTTCCCAATCTCCAGGGAGAAGGAGCACCGCCATGTCCCGTTTCAAGTCGCTACTGCTATCTGCCAGCCTGCTGGCAGGCCTGTTGGGCTTCGCCGGCGCTGCCTTTGCCGAAGCCCCCAATGCCGACATCCGCAACGGCATGCAGACGCCGCCGCCGACGGACCAGCGCATTGCGCTTGTCATCGGCAATTCGAATTACCAGATCGCGCCAAGGCTCGCCAATCCCGGCAACGACGCGCAATCGATGTCGCAGCTTCTGAACTCGGCCGGCTTCGAGGTCACCCAGGCGACCGACCTGACGCGCAGCGACATGGTCAGGGTCGTGCAGGACTTCTCCAACAGGGTAGCCGAGCGCGGACCCGGCACCGTCGCCATGATCTACTATGCCGGTCACGGCGTGCAGGTGGCGGGCGAGAACTATCTGCTGCCGGTCGATGCCAAGATCTCCACGCCGTCCGATCTCGACGGCAATTCGCTGCGGCTGGTCGACCTGATGGGTACGCTGGAATCGATCCAGAGCCGGATGCGCATCGTCGTGCTCGACGCCTGCCGCAACAATCCGTTCCCCGAGGTCAATGACACCGGGCGGGGCCTTGCCATCGTCGATGCGCCGAGAGGCTCGATCGTCGGTTACTCCACCGCGCCGGGCATGGAAGCGCAGGACGGCGACGGCAACCACAGCCCCTATACCTCGGCCTTCCTGAATGTCGCGCGCGAACCGAACCTGCCGATCGAGCAATTGTTCAAGCGCGTGCGGCTCCAGGTGAACAATGCGACCTCGGGCCGGCAGACGCCGTGGGAAAGCTCGTCGCTGACCTCCGACTTCTACTTCTTCGGCGATACCGCGGTCGCCGCAGGCCGTGCACCGGATCGCAGCCCGATCATGCAAACCGCGGCGAACCTGCCCTCGCGTTCGGTGCGCCAGGCCTACGACTACGTACTGTCCGAAGGCTCGCCCGAGTATTATGAGGAGTTCATCCGGCTCTACCCGCATGACCCGCTGTGCGACCACATCCGCCTGCTGCTCGGCAACCTGCAGGTGGCAAAGGCGTGGCACAAGGCGGTGCTTGCGAACTCGCCCTTCGCCTACAAGACGTTCCACGACAGTTTTTCCAACAGCCCTTATGCCAAGTCTGCGCTGAAGCTGCAGGGGACGCCGAAGGCCGTGCCGCTGATGCAGTTCACGCATCTGGCGAAGCAGTCGCCGTCGTTCAAGCCGGGGAACTTCGGCAACAACCCGACGCTGGGCATCTCCAAGGGTAACCTTGGCGCTCAGGCCCATATGCCCTCGCCGTCCAAGATCGTTACGCTGCCCGCCAAGGGTGGGATCAACCCGACCAACCTCGGCAAGAACAACGGCAACACAGGCAAGGTCACGACCCTGCCCGGCAAGACCAACGCCAATCCCGTCAACACCGGCAAGGTCGCGAGATTGCCCGGCAGGTTCAACAACAATCCGGCACGGCTCACCAACAGACACATGGTCAACATCGCGCCGCGTCGTTTCAACAGTGGCATGGGCGGCGGAGGCTTCAGCCACCGCTTCGCCGCAGGCCCGTCCCGCAGTTCATTCGCCCGCAGTTCGTTCGGCGGCCGTTCGTTCGGAGGCGGCGGCGGCTTCAGGCGGCGCTGATCAGAGAGCTTGATACGATGCGAATCCGGGCAGAGCACACGCTCTGCCCGCTTCCGTTTAACACGCTACTTCATGGCGACCAGCCCGACCTGGTTCGTCAGGCTGTCGGCGATGACCGGATTGCCGTCGGGCGCGACATCCATGTTGCGCACGATATCGCCACCGCCGGGAATCGCCCAGCTCTGGAATTTTTCAGTTACCGGATCGAACCGCACGATCGTGTTCGGCTTGGCGGCGGACTCGCTGTACCACACCGCCTTGTGCGTGAAGACGATGCCATAAGGTTCCGACCTCGCGCCGCTCGGCGACGGCCACTCCCTCACATCGCCCGTCGCCAGATCAAGCCGCCCGAGATAGCCGCGCGAAAAATCGGCATACCAGACCATGCCGTCGGAATCGATCGCAAGCCGCCGCGGTCGGGCGGCCGGGTTCGGCAGCGCATATTCCTTGATCGCCATTGTCTGGGGGTCGACGGTTGCAATCTTGTTGGTACCGAATTCGACGACAACAGGCACGGCCTGGGCGTTGATCTTGAGACCATAGGGCCGCGACTTCGGCGTCGGAGAGGTCACGAGCTTGACCGCGCCGGTTGCGGGATCGAGTCGTCCGATCATGTTCGCCTGCTGGACGGTGAACCACAGCATTCCGCTCTGGTCGAAATTGAGCGTGTGAGGATCCTTTGCGCTCGCGTCCGGCAGCGGGTATTCGGTGACGAGGCCGGTGGACGGATCGAGCTTGCCGATCAGCGCGGCGCTGTTGCCGGTGAACCAGATATTGCCAGTCTTGTCCTCGGCCAGCCCATGCGGTCCTGTCAATGCCGACTTGAGCGTGTATTCCCGGATAGCGCCGGTCTTCGGGTCGAGCCGGCCGAGCTTGTTGGCGAGCTGTCCGGTCCACCAGATTGAACCGTCGCGCGCGGCAAGCGGGTCGTGCGGGCGCGAGCCCAGCGTTGGAACATCCCACATCCTGATGTCGGCCTTCACCGGGCCATCGATGATCGCCGCCGGCGGCCGCGACCGTTCCGGAAAATTCTTGATGAGATAGTCGGTCATGGCGCCCCACTCTTCAGCGGGCACGGGCGCGTTGACGTTCTGCATCATGCGCACGACCGAGAGCCAGCCCTCTGCCGTATAGCCGACACGGATGCGGTTGATGTCGTGGCAGCCATCGCAGGTCGCAGCGAACCTTGCCTTGCTCGGCCCTTCCGGCCATTCCTTCGCAGTGTACTGGGCGTGAGCAGCGGGCGCACCGAACACGATCGTGAGAGACAAAACAGTCAGCGCGGCCCGCATTGCCATCCTCCCGGGAGACCTGGTTCGATCCAGATCTTTTCAAGAAACTTCGTTGCGCTCAGCCTCGCTATCGTTGTCGCATCCGTCAAGGTTGTCCCGTTCAATCGTTATTGAACGGGACGCGCGGGGGAGGCCGCTCGCGGCGATGCTTAAAATTGTGTGGACGCCTGCGCCCTGGTCAGGCGACCAGCTTGGCGAACAGGTCCGCGTCGACATTGCCGCCGGAGAGCACGATGACGACGTTCTTGCCCCTGACGTCGATGCGGCCGGCCAACAGTGCGGCGAGACCGACGGCGCCGCCCGGCTCGACCACCAGCTTCAATTCCCGATAGGCATAGGCGACCGCGGCGCCGACTTCCTCGTCGGAGGCGGTCACGCCATTGGCGAGCAGCTTGCTGTTGATCGAGAAGGTGAGTTCGCCCGGCATCGCCGCCATCAGCGCATCGCAGATGGTGCGGCCGGCGGCGTGATGGGCCTCGCGGTGGCCGGCGCGCAGCGACAGGCCGTGATCGTCATAGTCCTTGGGCTCGGCGACGATCACCTGCGCTTGCGGAAATTTTGCCTTCACGGCCGTCGCAACGCCGGCGATCAGCCCGCCGCCCGACGCCGGCGCTACCACGATGTCGGGCGCTAATCCCAGCGCCGCCATGTCCTCGGCGATCTCGCGGCCCGCGGTGCCCTGTCCGGCGATCACAAAGGGATCGTCATAGGGGCGCACCAGCGTCGCGCCGCGCTTCGCCGCGATGCCGTTGGCGATGGCTTCGCGGTCTTCCTTGTCGCGGTCGTAGAGCACCACCTCGGCGCCGTAGCCCTTGGTGCGCTCGCGCTTGGTAACGGGCGAATCCGCAGGCATCACGATGGTGGCCTGCATGCTGAGGATCTGCGCCGCCGCCGCCACGCCCTGGGCGTGGTTGCCGGAAGAGAACGCGACCACCCCGCCGCCGCGTCTGGCCTGCGGGATCGAGGCCAGCTTGTTGAAGGCGCCGCGGAACTTGAACGATCCGGTCCGCTGCAGCATTTCCGGCTTCAGAAAGACCTTGGTCCCGACGCGTTCATTGAGAACGGGGAACGACAACAGCGGGGTCCGCACCGCAAAGGGCGCAACCACCTTGGCGGCGGCCTCGATATCGGCCGCGCCAATGGGTGGATTTTGGATAGATTCTGACATCCGCAATTTGTATCGCGGTCGCAGACGGGCCGGCAAGACGATTTAGCGTGAATTCACGCGTTACGTGAACTCAGGCGGCGAAATGCGGGGTCTTTCGCGCCAAATTCGGCCAGTTCGCCTTCCGCCGGCTCAGAGCGGACATTCAGGGCATGTTCGACAAAGACCGCCTCTGCCATCATGGTTAGCGTCCGAACCACCCCGTTGACCCTGGGGATGCCACGCATCGGTCGCGACCAGGATATGCGTCATGCGGCGCGCGCCGCGACGCGGGGAACGGGCGCTGCCCTTCGCTGCGGATCGGTCCAGGTGATGATCTCAAACCGGCCGTCCTCGTGCTCGGCAAGCGCGGTGCAGCTTTCGACCCAGTCGCCGCAATTCATGTAGCGGATGCCGTGCTCGTCGCGGATGGTGGCGTAGTGGATGTGGCCGCAGATGACGCCGTCGGCGCCGTGCCGCCGCGCTTCGCCGGCCAGGGTCTTTTCGAACGCGCCGATATAGTTCACGGCGTTCTTGACCTTCAGCTTCGCCCATTGCGACAGCGACCAATAAGGCACGCCGAACATGCGCCGGAAGAAATTGACGAGGCGATTCATCTGAATGGCGAAGTCATAGGCCTTGTCGCCGAGATGGGCGAGCCAGCGTGCGTTCTGCACCACGAGATCGAAGATGTCGCCGTGGATGACGAGGTAGCGCTTGCCGTCGGCGCCCTCGTGGATGGTGTTTTCAACCACATCGATACCGCCGAAATGCGTGCCGTAATAACTGCGCAGGAATTCGTCGTGATTGCCCGGCACGTAGATGACCTTGGCGCCCTTGCGCGCCTTGCGCAGCATCTTCTGCACGAAGTCGTTGTGCGATTGCGGCCAGTACCAGTTCGACCTCAGCGCCCAGCCGTCGACGATATCGCCGACGAGATAGATGGTGTCGGCGTCGTGGCTCTTGAGGAAGTCCAGCAATCGATCGGCTTGCGAGCCGCGGGCTCCGAGATGGACGTCGGAGATAAACAAGGTACGAAAGCGCCGTTCCGGGCTCTCTTCACTCAAGGAGTCACTGCCCATACCTGCTCACCTGACAGATTTTTGTGACAGGGCGATGACTGTTCACGCCGCGATAACCCCACGGGAATCAATGCCGCGCCCCACAACTTGCGGATAGCAGCGCGATGCGACAGGCAGGCGACATTGGAAGAAAAAGCATCTCGCTGTCGTCCCTGCCCATAGCCGCGGCTCATCAATTGGGCAATCTGGTCGACACCTCGCGCAACAACCAACGCAGGTGGTTATGGGTCCCTGCGTTCGCAGGGATGACGAAGATAGGTCAATAAAACTTCTGAAAATGATGGATCGGGCCGTGGCCATGCCCGACGCTGAAGCGGTCTGCGGCGGCAATCGCGGCGCTGACCCAGGCCTTGGCGTTGCGTACGGCCGCCTCCATGCCATCGCCCTTCGCCAGTCCCGCGGCAATCGCCGAGGAGAGCGAGCAGCCGGTGCCATGGGTATTTTTAGTGGCGATGCGCGGCGCGGCGAGTGCGGTGACGTCAGAGGAATCGATCAGATAGTCGATACTCTCGGCGCCCTCCCCGTGGCCGCCCTTGATCAGCACCGCCTTGCAACCCAGGGCCAGCAATCGCCTGCCTTGTTTCTCGACGGCGGCTTCGTCGGCCGCCACGCCTTCGTCGAGCAAGGCTGCGGCTTCCGGCAGATTGGGCGTGATCACCGACGCCAACGGGATGAGCTTGGTCCGCAGCGCGTCGACGGCTTCGGTTGCGAGCAGACGATCGCCGGAGGTTGCGACCATGACCGGATCGAGCACGACGTGTTTCGGCGACCAGCGATTGAGCCCAGCGACGATGGCATCGATGACCGGCGGATGCGCCACCATGCCGATCTTGACCGCACCGACGTCGAGATCGGCAAACACCGCATCGATCTGCGCGGTCACGAACTCCGCCGGCACCTGATGGATGCCGCTGACGCCTGTGGTGTTCTGCGCGGTCAGCGCGGTGATTACGGAAGCGCCGTAGACGCCGAGCGCGGCGAACGTCTTCAGGTCGGCCTGGATGCCGGCACCGCCAGAGGAATCGGAGCCGGCGATGGTGAGCGCGATCGGCGTCGTCATCAGAAGTCTCGTCAAAATGCGGGCTTCAGGGCCATGTCTTGTCCTAAGTGTCTTGTCCTAAGTGGCTTGTCCTAGCGCGCCCCGCCATTGGCGGCAAGCTGGCTTGCCATTGTCAGCGCTTTTTGGCCTATTGGGGCCAACATTTTTGGAGACGACAGCGATGGTTCCCTTCTTCGTCCAGTTCAAATGCAAGCTCGGCCAGTCCTACGCCGTCGCCAATGCGCTCGCGGAGGCCGAGATCGCCTCGGAGATCTATTCGACCGCCGGCGATTACGATCTGCTGGTCAAATTCTACGTCGATAACGACACCGACATCGGCCATTTCGTCAACGAGAAGGTGCAGGTGATTCCGGGCATCCAGGACACCCACACCATCATCACCTTCAAGGCGTTCGGCACGGGCTAGCAGCGGCGGCCCGCCTGCCCGCCGTCGACTTCGCCCGGCGCGCGGCCACGCCCGCGGGCCTCTGGGAGTGCCCGTCCTGTCCGATACATCAGTTACTTTTGGCCGGTTGAAGGCCTTCATTGAGCAAGCGCTCACCGCGGTGGGCTTGCCGGACGCCGACGCCGCAACGGTCGCGGCCCTGATGGCGGCGGCCGACCTGCAGGGGTCGGACGGGCACGGCGTCAGCCGGTTGCCGCAATATGTCAAGCGGATCAGGGCCGGCGGCTTCAACGTCCGGCCCAACATCCATGTCGTGCACGAGCACGCCGGCACCGCCGTCCTGAACGGCGACAACGGCATGGGCCACCTCGTCATGAAACGCGCGGCCGGGATGGCGATCGAAAAGGCGCGCAGCACCGGAATAGGCTGGGTCAACTCGCAGTTCAGCAACCATGCCGGCCCCGCCTCGCTCTACGCCACGATGCCGCTGGCCCACGACATGATCGGGCTCTACTTCGCGGTCGGCAACGCCAATCACCTTCCACCCTGGGGCGGCCTCGACATGCTGCTGTCGACCAATCCGATCGCGGCGGCGATTCCGGCCGGCGACGAAAACCCGATCGTGCTCGACATGGCGACGACGGTCGCAGCTTACGGGAAAGTGAAGACCAAGGCGCTGCGCGGCGAGACCATGCCGGAGGGCTGGATGATCGACCGCGAAGGCAAGCCGCTGACCGACCCGAAACGCGCCGACGAAGGCATGCTGCTACCGCTCGGCGGCATGGAGGCCGGTTACAAGGGCTACGGCCTTGCGATGATCATCGGCCTCCTTGCAGGCACGCTCGGCGGCGCCGCGATGGGCCGCGACGTGATCGACTTCAATCACGACGACGACAGCGTCACCAACACCGGACAGGCGATCGCCGCGATCAACATCGCAGCCTTCGGCGACATTGCCATCTTCAAGCGAAGCGTCGATGCGCTGGTGCGCGACTTCCGCAACAGCCGGCGCATCCCCGGCGTGGATCGCATCTGGGTGCCCGGCGAACGCAGCCATGAAACGCGCCTCAAGCGGACCAGCCTTGGCATTCCCGTAGCGCCCGCGCTGCTGCGCGGGCTGGACCAGGTCGCCGACGATCTGGGAATACCGAGACTCGTCAATTAGAGCGCGGACTCGTCAGCGCGCAGCCAAATTCGGATGGAAGCGAGTTTGACGAACGCCAGATAGTTGGCGGCGAGTTTAGCGGCGCCCCGCCGCGAAAGGCGGGTTTCAGAACATGGGCGGCAGCACGACCTTAACCCCTATGGTCTTCGCCGGATGGATGCTCGGGATGGCCAATGGCCCCATGCGGGCAACCACCTCGTTCGGCACCCCGTAGACGTAGACCCGTATCACGTGGTCGATCTTGTTGAGACCGCAGGCCTCGCGCTGCACGACGAAGAGCCAGAGCGCGTATCCCGCCTGTTCGACGAGACCATCGCGGATTCTTCGATCGGAATTGGTCGTCCGTGGGCATGCGGCTAGTGCCGTCAGCGCGGCCTCAAGCCGCCGTCCAAGCCGCCCGAGCGCCGACGCCCTCTCCTCGGCGATCTCGTATTGGAGAGTTGCGTATCCAGAATAAAGTAAATTCCACGCCATATTGGGCGCGCTCCGAAACGTGGCCTGCCAACAATCTTATTGTTCGGCAGGAGGCCATTCAAGATAAAGCGCCGCGTATTTGCTGATTCCGGCGTGTCGCGATGTTCGGGTCAGAACACGTCGATCGTGGGAAAACGAGGCTCCCCGGTGATGCAGTCCCAAAGGTAAATGGCAAGGCCGACGTCGCCGGTCCAAAGCGAATACCGTCCGCGGCCAACGGCTATCTGAGAGCCGCGATACTGGACGATGGCCGTCATGGCGAATTGGCGCGCGCGGTCGAGCCAAACCGGATCGTTCGTGCGACGGTAGAGTTTTAGGAATGCGTAGCCATTCCCGCCCGTGCCGTGGCAAAGATTCGAGCCCTTGGTAAGCGGTCCGGCGGCCCAGCTGAAGCGACCGGCATCCACAAGAAGTGCGTCAAATTCAGGGGTAGCGAAGGGCGCGTCCGCAAATGTCGTCACCATGCCGGGCGCACCGTGACAGTGCTGACACATCTTTGGCGGCGTCTCGCGCTTGCTTCTCGCGCCCCACGTGGTCCCAACTTCTGACCGCCACGCATTCGCTGCAAGCGTCTTCGGTACAAACTCAGCCACCTGCGCTTGCTGCGTCGGCGTCAACCAATCCCACCCGCGCAACAACGGAATGACATTGCCGGCGAAACCGTGGACGGGCCCGAGCCAACGGTCGCGTTCGCCGTAGAGATCCTGTGTCCATAGTGGACCTTGCGGCGTGTCCTCCAGCTCGGCCAGCAGCCGGGCCGCCTGCATTTCGAACAGGATGCGCCACCGCGTTTCCTGGGTCATTTCGGCCATGTGGATGGCGGCGAGCATGGACCCGGGCATGCCCCACATCAGCTCCCGGATCGGCAGATCATTATTTGCTTCTGCGCGGCCGTGCACCAGATCAGCGAGGCTCGATGTGGGCTCAAGGCGCATGGCGAGAAGCGCCGCACCCATGTCGCCACGGAGCAGCGAGCCATGTTTCTCGTAATCGGTCGGGAAGCTGATTTCGAAGTCGGCGATCGTCCGCTCCATAAGCTTAGGCATCGCCGGGCGAAAGTCTTCGGCGACGCGGGTCGCACCGACGCGATGTAGATAATCCAGCGCCCAAATGACACCAGCCGCGCCCTTGTAGAAACTGGGGTCGCCGTCTTCCTCCCTCTCGCCACTCGGATGACCCGGCCATAACCTGTCGGGATCGAAATGGGTGATTGCATCGGTCGCAATTTCTTCGATCACCGCGCGGACAGCCAATTCATCCCAGGCGTCCTGTGCAAGCGCGCGATGACGACCGAGGACAATCATGCCTGAGGGCCTCCTGAGCGCGATCCATCTTGTTCTCCAGACGAGGGAAGCAAGGATCGCACGATCAAATGCAACGTATCCAAAGGCGCTGCGCGCGACAACCAACGGCACCATTCGGCATCGGCAGGAATTGGCACATGACCCGTGCCGGCCTGTTGCGGGCTGTCAACGAGGTTGGCCGGTTCGATATCGGCGGGAGCGTCATCACCGTCTGATCGAAAATGCAAGATGCGCCCCCAGGTCTTCCTCACCGTCATTCGGAAGGACGGCGCCTCCAAGGCTGTCGACCGGCTGTGACGGGGGCTGGCGGCCGCCGCGTCCGCTTGCTGCCGCCAGTCAAAGCGCCTTACGGCCGGTATGCGTTAACCATCCCTTAGGATTTGCATGCTTTTGCCATAAGAGCATCATTCTACCGCCTTGATATTTTTGATTACCTAAGGCGTCGTCAATCGGAGGGCTCCGCGGCGGGGGACGTTCCGAGGGGGAAATAGTCGCGGGTACCACCATGGGGACGTTATACGATTTGCTCGGAGCGCTTCCGAGTGATGACGCCGAGGGGCTGCGGACGGCGTTCCGCAAGGCCGCGAAGGCTACCCATCCCGATATCAATCCCGAGAACCCCGATGCTGCGCTGCGGTTCAGGGAGCTGGTGCGCGCCTATGACATCCTGACCGATGCCGAGCAGCGCGAGACCTACGATCAACTGCTCGCCATTGCGCTCCAGCCGCCGGCCACGAAGGCCGTGCGTACCTACGAAACCGTGCGCAAGGTCGCTTCCAACACGATGGCGGCAACGGTCATTTCGGCGGTGCTGGTCGGCGGCTACGTCCTGTTCGGCGTGTTTTCAAAACCACCTGGCGCAGCGGAAATGACGACCGACAGGATCGTCGGCGAAGCGCAAGTCGTCGCAGCGCTGCATCCTGACGTCGCCGCTTCGGATGAACCGCGCATCCAGCGCGAGGAGGACGTATCGACCGTCGGCGCCATCGTGACATCGGCGGTTGCACCCGCGGCGAAGGAGGCAAACGCCACGGCCATCGGCCGTTTCGAACCAGTCCCAGGGTTCGTCTCATACAATCTGGCGATTCAATATTATCCGCGCTTCGCAACCGCCAATTTCGACCGAGGCATCGTTCTGTATCGCGTCGGCGATTTCGACCCGTTCGCCGCTCTCGCTACACCCAAACCGACTACAGACTCGAGGCGGACAAAGATCGCCACGCCTGCGATCGCCAGGCCTGCGACGCGCAAGCCACTGGCGATCCTGCCTCCAGCGCCCCCTGCGCCGCCAGAGAGGCGAATACCGATCACCGCAGCCTTGACGCCCTGAGCGCAGGCACAACGTGCCGGTCATGACTTCTCGGCGTCCTTGGACTTCTTGGGCCGCGGCGGCCCCTCGACCGGCGGCAGCGACTTCAGATATTCCGCTATGGCGGCGCGATCCTCCGGCGCCAATTGCGACGTGTTCCTGACGACACGCGCCATCGATCCGCCGGCGGTGTCACCGTCAGGTGTTTGCCCGGTTTCGAGGAAGTAGGCGATGTCCTTTGCGCTCCACTCGTCCAATCGCTTCTGGGTGATGTTGGGCACCCAGCCCTCGCCTTCGGGATTGGGTCCGCCGGCGAAGCGTTGCGCCTCGACGATACCGCCGAGGAAGTTGCGCGGGCTGTGGCACTCGGCGCAATGGCCGAGGCCGTTGACGAGGTAGGCGCCGCGATTCCGTGACGCCGAATGCGAGGCGTCCGCCGTGTAAGGCTTGCCGTCCATGAACAGCCATTTCCAGACGCCGACATTGCGGCGGATATTGAATGGAAATGGCACGTCGTGGTCGCGCGGCTTGCCGGCAACCGGCGCAAGCGTCTTCAGGTAGGCAAAGAGGTCGCGGACGTCGTCGACCGTCGCATGCTGGTAGGACGCATATGGAAAGGCCGGAAAATAATGCGCGCCATCCGGCGACGTCCCCTTGAGCACCGCCGTCACAAAATCCGCTTCGCTCCACCGGCCGATGCCGTAAGTAGGATCGGACGAGATGTTGGGAACGTAAAACGTCCCGAACGGCGACGGCATTGCAAGCCCGCCGCCGAGCTTCAGCCGATCGGGCTGGTTGGGAACGGCATGGCAGGAGGAACAGCCGCCGGCATTGAACGTTGTGAGGCCATTGGCGAGGTTCGGCGTGCGGGGAGCAAGCGAGGCCGGGGCAACGACCGCCGGGACCGTCAGCCACCAGAAGATGCCGGCGCCGGCGGCGCCAGCCAAGATCAAGCCAGGGAGAATTCGTCGAAGCATTCACCGATCCGTCATCAAGCTTCGCACTTCAACAATCAGTATGAACGCACTTTGCGCCATACGCTTCCACGAAATTTTCGGACGTTGTCGGCGTTTCGGGAATAAATTCGTGAAGTCGTTGTTTTGAGGCTGACACGGCCGTTTGATGTCAACAGGGAGAAACACCATGTCGAACAAGACCATGCTAGTCACGTTTGCGCTGGGGGCAGCGATTGCTTTTGCCGGACCCGCTCTTGCCGACAAGATGAAGGCGACGCTCGACGGCAAGGCCCAGGTGCCGCCCAACACCAGCGCGGCCAAGGGGACCGCCGACCTTGATTACGATCCCGCCAGCAAGAAGCTGAGCTGGAAGCTGAACTATTCCGGCCTGTCCGGCCCTGCCACCGCCGCGCACTTCCATGGTCCTGCCGAAGCTGGCAAGAATGCCGGCGTCGCGGTCGCGATCCCTAATGCGACGTCGAGCCCGGTCGAGGGCAGCGCGACGTTGACCGATGCGCAGGCCGCGGACCTTGTGGCCGGCAAGTACTACATCAACATTCACACCGCAGCCAATCCGGGCGGCGAAATCCGCGGCCAGGTAACCAAATAAATCAAGTCACCAAGTAAATTTGGTGACGAAGTAGGTAAGTTCGAACACGAGTAAGCAAAAACAAGAAAAGGCTAACACAAAAGGGCGGACGCTTCGCGGCGTCCGCCCTTTTTTGAGGCCAGAGCATGATCCGGAAAAATGTGTAGCGGTTTTCCCTCGCGACAAACGCGGAACGCGTTTGCGCGGAGATCATGCTCAAAGTTAGAATGCGATCAGCCCTTCTTGATCCGGAATGTCTCGTGGCAGCCACCGCACTGCTTGCCGATGACAGGCAGTTCCGCCTTTAGCGTGTCGAGATTCTTGACCTTGCCTTTGGCATCGGCGACGACCTTGCCGAAGCTCTTAATTTGGGACTCGAAGCCGGCCTTGTCTTCCCAGATTTTCGGCGAGGGATCGTAATCACCCTCCAGCTTAAGACCTTTCATGCTCTCGGGGAACAGCGTCGGAAGGTTCTTGGCGGTGTCTTCGAACTGGGCCAGCGCGGCATTGACAGTCGACTGGTCGTAGGGCTTGTCGCCCTTGACCATCGCCGACAACGCGCCGGCGTTCTTGCCATTGTCCTTCATCATGGCCTGGGTCCGCTTGACCTGATCCTGCTGTGCAACGACCGCACCGGCACTGAATGCAAGCACAGCTGCGACGACGACGATCCGCTTCATTGGCTAAATCCCCCTTCAATTCGGGTTTGTACCGGCCCCAAAGGTGGTGCGGACCGGCTGTTTGTAAACACCGCATGCAGCGCATCATTCCGCATGCGACAAAATATCAGAGATTATGCAGCTTCTGTGCCTCGCGGATCGCGATCCAGACCCGTTCGGCCGTGGCCGGCATGTCGATGTGATCGATCTTGTACTCGCGCCACAACCCCTCGATGATCGCATTGACCACCGCGGGACAGGAGCCGATCGCGCCCGCCTCGCCCGCGCCCTTGACGCCGAGCGGATTGGTCGTGCACGGCACGTTGTGGGTTTCGAAATGGAATGCCGGGCCGTCGGACGCGCGCGGCACCGCATAATCCATGAAAGTGCCGGTGACGAGCTGGCCGTCGGTTGCGCTGTAGACCGCCTGCTCCATCAAGGCCTGGCCGATCCCCTGCATCGCCCCGCCATGCACTTGGCCAGCGAGCAGCAGCGGATTGAGCGTCACGCCGAAATCGTCGACGATGACATAATTGACGATTTTGATGATGCCGGTGGCCGGATCGATCTCGACTTCGGCGAGATGCGTGCCGTTCGGATAGGTGCCGTCGGCCTGCGCGAAGGTCGCACTCGCATTCAGTTTCGAGGGATCGACGCCCGGGCGTTTTGCCAGGTCAGCAAAGCTGATCGAGCGGTCGGTGCCGGCGATGCGCACGACGCCATTGCTGATCTCGAGGTCGCCGGCGCTGGTCTCCAGCGCTTCGGCCGCGATCTCCTTCAGCTTGCCGCCGAGATCACGCGTCGCGCGCTCGACGCTGACGCCGCCGGTCGGGATCGAAGACGAGCCGCCGGTGCCGAGACCGGTGGCGATCTTGTCAGTGTCGCCCTGCAGGACATGGACGCGCTCCGGCGGCACCCCGAACTGCTCGGCGACGATCTGTGCATAAGCGGTCTGGTGACCCTGCCCGCTCGACTGCGTGCCGATCAGGATGTTGATGTCGCCATTGGGATCGAGCGCGACATTGGCGGTCTCCTCGCCCATGGTGCCGCAGACCTCGACATAGCAGGCCATGCCGATGCCGCGCACCAGGCCAGCCTTCTTCGCTACCTTGGCGCGCTTGGGAAACTCTTTCCAGTTGGCGACTTCCATTGCGCGCTTCATATGCGCGGTAAAGTCGCCGGAATCGTAGACCTTTCCGGTCGCGGTCTTGTAGGGCATCGCCTTTGGCGGAATGAAGTTCTTGCGCCGGATCGCATCCGGCGTCATGCCGAGCTTACGTGCCGCCGCATCGACCAGCCGTTCGACCACATACGCCGCCTCAGGCCGCCCGGCGCCGCGATAGGCATCGACCGGCACGGTATTGGTGAACACGGTGCGGACGCGGCAATGGAAGGCCTGGATGTCGTAGAGCCCGGGCAGCATGCCGGCGCCGCCGTGCGGAATGTATGGCCCGAAGGTCGAGAGATAGGCGCCCATGTCGCCCATCAGGTCGACGTCCATGCCCAAGAACTTGCCGTCCTCGGCGAGTGCCATCTTCGCGGTCGTGACGTTGTCGCGGCCCTGCGCGTCGCCGATGAAGTGATCGGAGCGGTCGGCGGTCCATTTGACGGTCTTGCGCAGCTTTTTGGCGGCAACTGAAATCAGGGCGTATTCGCGGTACGGGAACAGTTTTGTGCCGAAGCCGCCGCCAACGTCGGGGCAGATCACCCGCATCTTCTCCATCGGCATCTTCAGCACCATGCCGCACAGGATTTCGCGCAGGCGATGGCTGCCCTGGCTGCCGATGGTCAGCGTCAGGTGATCCCGCTTGGCGTCGTATTCGGCAACCGCTGCGCGCGTTTCCATGAAGTTGGTGATGACGCGCGGGTTGACGATCGTTACTTCGGCGACCGCGTACGCTTTCGCAAAGGCGGCCTCAGCCGCCTTCTTGTCGCCGACCGGCACGTCGAACAGCACGTTGCCGGGCTTGTCTGGCCAGACCTGCGGCGCGCCCTGCTTGACGGCGTTGACGACGCCGACCACCGAAGGCAGCGGCGTCCATTTGACGTCGATCGCCTCGATCGCGTCGCGGGCCTGGTCGATGGTATCGGCGACTACGAAGGCCACGGCGTCGCCGACATGGCGCACTTCGTCCTTGGCGAGGATCGGGTATGGCGGGCCTGTGAACGGATCGGTTTCCAGGTTGAACAGGCACGGCAGATCGCCGAGATCGCCGACCTCGGCCGCGGTCAGAATCAACGACACGCCCGGCATCCCGCGGGCCTTGGTGACGTTGAGGGTGAATTTCGCGTGCGCATGCGGCGAGCGCAGCATCAGCGCGTGCAACGCAGGCTGTGGCGAATGGTCGTCGGTATAGCGGCCCTTGCCGCGAATCAGCGCGTCGTCTTCCTTGCGAAGAACGCTTTGACCGACGCCAAATTTGATGGGAGCTGCCATCGTATCTCCAATTGTCCTGGAGCACGATGACGCCTCTTCGAACCGTCATCCGCCCCATCTTTTTGTTTGAGCATGGCCCTTTCGGAAAACCGGTACCCGCTTTTCCGGGTCATGCTCTAGAAGCGTTCCATATTGCAGCGGTTCGCGCGTCAGCGCAAACCGCTTTCGTCCGGCTGGCCACAGCACCGACGCAACGGAATCGCCGCAATCCTTTTCGCGCATGCACAACAAAAAAGCCCCGGACGACGCCGGGGCTTTGATTCTGCGGGAGGAAGATGACGCCGAAATCAATACTTCGCGATCACCGGGCCACCGAAGGTGTAGTTCAGGCCGACACGCAGGACGTGGTCGCGGAAGCGCGTGTCCACATTCGCGCTGATCAGGCTGTCCGGCGCGAGCGTGAAGGTGCCGGCCCGGAAGCTGTCGAAATCCATGTAGAGATATTCGAGCTTGGCGCTCCAGTTGTTGGTGATCTTGCCTTCGACACCGGCGCCAATCGTCCAGCCAATGCGCACGTCGCTGTTGGAGCCGACCGAAGTGACCGCAACGCCGGCGGGCGTAACACCAGCCAACGCGCCGGTGGTCTTGATCGAGCCGTAGGCCAGACCGCCGGTGCCGTAGAACAGGACCCTGGGGGTTGCGAGAATACCGACGCGGCCGCGCACGGTGCCGAACCATTCGAGGTGCGAGTCGACGGCAAGGCTGGTGCCCGTCACGCCCGCGGGCAAGAACGTCAGGCCGGGAAGGCACGGGCCGCCGATGGCCGTCGCGGCGCAGCTAAAGACCCCGCGTCCCTTCTCATCCGACCACTGCGCGTCAGCCTCCAGACCGAACACCCAGTTGCTGCTCTGCCAGTTGTAACCGATCTGACCGCCGGCAATGGCGCCGTTCATATCGTAGCCGGCACCGAGGATCGAGCCGGCGGGCGGCACGATCGGCACCCCGGTCAGCGTGTTGAAATAGGAAACGTCCGTGCTCCCACGTCCCCAGCTGTAGCCGGCGTTGCCGCCGATATAGAAGCCCGTCCAGTTCCAGACCTCGACCATGGCCGGCGGCGCCTTGGTGTAGCGCGGAGCCATGTCCGCTGCAGATGCTATCGAAGTCGCAGCCACAATTGCCAGTGCCGAAGCCGCGATTGCCTTGAAAGCCGAAACGCGCATGGGAGCCCCTCTCTGAAAAACCGTTAATTAAATCTGGGATCAACCTAACGCGGAGTCGCGCACCAATCATGCGCGGATCGGCCGCAAATGGCGTTTTTTGGCAGTTGTTGCAAAAATGCCCGAATGCAATCACAAACCGGCCTCATCAGAAAATTTTCTTTTATTTACAATCAATTACGGCCAGATTTCCGGTCACGCAGCAGCGCGAATATCCATCCCCTGCCGAACAGCAGCAGGATCAAGACCCCGTACACGAAGGCACCCGCCACAATCAGCAGCAGCAACGCGGTCTCGTCCCGGAAGGCGTGCATCTGCGCGAAATAGAAGCTGGCGAATCGCGCGGTGGCCCAAAGTGCGGCGGCGAGCAGCACACCGGCCGCGGCGAACTTGGCGAGCGACATCATCCAGGCGCGGTCGAGTTCGAGGTAACCTGCCCGCACCGCGAAGAACAGCACCAGCAAAAGATTGACCCAGGCCCCGATGGCGGTGGCGAGCGCCAGGCCGATTTGCGCCAGCGCGCCCATCAACGCGACCTTCAGCGCCACGTTGACGGCAACGCCGGTCAGCGCCGCCTTGACCGGCGTCGCGGTGTCGTGGCGGGCATAGAAGGTCGCGACCGCGCTGCGGATGGTCACGAACGGAATGAGGCCGATTGCGTAAGCGGCCAGCGTGGCGCCCGCGGCCACCGCATCCGCCTTCGAGAATGCGCCGCGCGCAAACATCGCCCGCATGATGACGTCAGGCACGGTCAGGAAGGCGGCGACGAACGGCACCGAAAACAGCAGCGAGAATTCGAACGCCCGCCGCTGCGCGGCCGACGCACCAGTGACATCGTTCGCGGTGAGGCGCCGCGACATTTCCGGCAACAGCACGGTTCCGATCGCGATCCCGATCACGCCGATCGGCAACTGGTTGAGACGGTCGGCGTAATACAGCGCCGAAAGCGCGCCTGCCGGCAGAAAGGTCGCGATGATGGTGTCGGCGAACAACGCGATCTGCGTTCCCATCGAGCCGATGGTCGCGGGACCCAGCGCCCGAAAGAACGCGCGCACGTCTTCGTCGAGCTTGAACACCGCGAATTTGGGCAGGATGCCGGTTTTTGCCGCGTCACCGGCCAGCAGCATGAATTCGAGGATGCCGGCGATCAATACGCCCCATGCGGCGGCGTAACCCGCGCCCGGAAAGAACGCGGCCAGCGCCAGCGTCGCCATCATCGACAAATTGAGAAAGATCGGCGCGGCGGCAGCACTTGCGAAGCGATGCATCACGTTGAGCATGCCGCCATACAGCGTCACCAGCGTGATCAGCAGCAAATACGGAAACGTGATCCGCGTCAGCGAAATCGCGAGTTCGCCGCGCGCCGGGTCATCCTTGAAGCCCGGCGCGAGGATGGCGATCACCTCCGGCATGAACACCCAGGCGACGGCGAGCAGGATCACCTGGGCGGCAAACAACAGCGTGAAGATGCGGTCGGCGAACAGTTTTGCCGACGCTTCGCCCTTGCCGTGCAGATGCGCATAGGCCGGCACGAAGGCGGCGTTGAAGGCGCCCTCGGCGAAGATCGCGCGAAAATGATTGGGCAGCCGCAGCGCCACGAAAAACGCATCCGCGACGGGCCCGGCGCCGAGAATCGCGGCGAGCATGATGTCGCGCGCGAAGCCGGTCAGCCGCGAGAGCAGCGTGTAACCGCCGACGGTGAAGATGCGTCCGAGCATGCGCCGCTTCTAGCGCATATTGGCGAGACGGGGAAATCAGGAAGAAAGCGCGCCGCGCACCGCCTCGATCACGCGATCTTGCGCCGGCTCGTCGAGATAGGCGTGAATCGGCAGGCTGATGACATCGTCCGAGAGCTTTTCGCTCACCGGCAGCCCGCCATCCGCCACCGGGAAACCCTTGTACGCGGTCTGCTGATGCATCGATTTCGTATAATAGACCATCGTCGGAATGCCCTGCGCCCTGAGCGTTGCGGCGAAACCGTCGCGATCGGTGCCCTCTGGCAGGCGGATGGTGTACTGCGCCCAGATCGAGGTGCATCCGGAAGCCAAACGCGGCACCGTCACGAGGTTACCGAGACTGCGCGAATAGCGTTCCGCAACGCGATTGCGAGCCGCGATCTCGTCCTCGAAAATCTTCAACTTCTCGATCAGGACCGCCGCCTGCATCGTGTCGAGGCGTCCTGTCAAACCAAGGCGCACATTGTCGTATTTGTCGGAGCCCTGGCCGTGAACGCGGATGCTGCGCAGCGTCTCGGCAAGTTTGTCATCATCGGTAAAGATGGCGCCACCATCGCCGAAGCAGCCGAGCGGTTTTGTCGGGAAGAAGCTGGTCGCCGTCGCAAGTCCCAAAGAGCCGATCCGGCGGCCCTTGTAGCTCGCGCCAAAGCCCTGGGCCGCGTCATCGAGCACGAACAGGCCCTCGGCCGCTGCGACTTCGGCGATCGCATCGTGGTCGGCGCTTTGGCCGAACAGATCGACCGGGATCACGGCCCGGGGCTTCAGGCCGCGCTGCTTCGCCGTCGCAATGCCACGTTTGAGCGAAGCGGCATCCATGTTGAAGGTTGCGGCATCGACATCGACGAATACCGGCGTCGCGCCGGTCAGCGCCACGGCTTCGCCGGTCGCGCAGAACGTGAACGAAGGACACAGGACGGCATCCCCCGGGCCGACTTCCCTGGCCATCAACACCATCAGAAGCGCGTCGGTGCCGCTCGCGCAGCTCACGACATGCCTGGCGCCGCAGAAATCCGCCAACGCCTTCTCCAGCACGGCCACTTCCGGACCATTGATGAAGAGACAATGGCTCGTCACACCCGCGATCGCCTCATCAATCGAAGTACCGAGCCGCCGGCGCTGCGAGGCGAGGTCATAAAAGGGAACGGGTTCTGGACGCATGTGCTGGTTCATGTGGCCTTGCCTGGATCAGAATTAAGAGGTTCAGCCGGCGATGCGGCGCGGTCCCTTGCGCGCGGCGGAGGCCGCGGGCTTGGCGGGCTGCTCGAGGCAGCGGATTGCGATTTCGAGACTGGCGACGCCCTCGTCGCCGGAAACCGCCGGCACATTGCCGGTGCGGACGGCATCGAGGAACGCGATCAGTTCAGCGCGCAGCGGTTCGTCATGGCCGACCGGCAGATGCCGCATCGAATAGCTGCCGTCGGGCTTGAAGCCGAAGCACTCGGTGACCTGACGCGTCAACAGATCGCCCATCACATATTTGCCGCGGGTCGCAACCGTGACGCTGCGCGCCTTGAACGGCGTCAGCCAGTTGGTGTTGATGTGGGCGAGCACGCCCGAGGCGGTGCGGAACTGCAGCAGCGCGATATCCTCGCGCTCGGCGACCGCGCTGGAAAGCTGCGGCTGCACCTCGACGATATCGGATTCGGTGAACCAGCGGATCAGATCGATATCGTGCACGGCCAGATCGATGACGACGCCGACATTGGACATCCGCGGTGGAAACGGCCCGACGCGGGTGATGCCGATCGAAAGAATATCCTCGCCCGAGATCGCCTGCTTGATCGCGGCGACCGCTGGATTGAAGCGCTCGACGTGGCCGACCATCAGCGTCACGCCGGCACTGCGCGCCGCGTTGACGATGTCCTGCCCCTCCTCCACCGTCGAGGCGACCGGCTTCTCGACCAGGAGGTGGATGTTGCGCGTGATGCAGGCCAGCGCAATCTCGTGATGGAGGTGGGTCGGCGCCGCGATCGTGATGGCGTCGACGCCTTCGTCGAACAGCTCCTCAAGATCGGCGAACGCGCGGCAACCGGCGAGCGCGGTGGCGCGCGCGCGGTGTTCCGGCAACGGATCGACGATACCGACCAGCGTCACATCAGGCAGACCGGCCAGCACGCGGGCATGGTTGCTGCCCATCACGCCCGCGCCGACCACGCCTACACGTAGCGCGCGTTTTGCATCGGTCTTCGCGTCGAATGCGGACCCTTTGGAACTCATGATTTGTAGACCCCAAGCAGATTCGGCGCTGGAACTTTCCCCGGCGGTTCTCTAGCACGCCGTCACAGACGTGGCGAACGCGATTGGCGGTTTTCGGACACGTTTTGATTCAAACAGTTACAACCGCCGGACCGGTAGAATTACGGTCACCGCTCAACTGCGCTTGTAGTCGTCCTCGATGCGGATGATGTCGTCCTCGCCGAGATAGCTGCCGGTCTGCACCTCGATCAGTTCGAGCTGGATCTTGCCGGGATTTTCCAGCCGGTGGACCGCGCCGATCGGGATGTAGACCGATTCGTTCTCGTGCACGGTCTTGACCAGTTCGTTGACCGTTACCTGCGCCGTCCCGCGCACCACGATCCAGTGCTCGGAGCGATGATGATGCTTCTGCAACGAGAGCCGGCCGCCCGGCTTGACGATGATGCGCTTGACCTGGTGGCGATCGCCATTGTCGACCGACTGATAGGATCCCCAGGGACGATGCACCCTGATGTGGTCCTCGGTCACCTGCGGCGCCACCGTCTTCAGTTTCGCCACCAGCCGCTTCAGCCCGTTGGCGTCCTTTTGCCGGCTTACCAGCACCGCGTCCTGGGTTGCGACCACGACGAGATCATCGACGCCCTCCAGCGCCACCAGCGCGCCATCGGTCGATACGTTGCAATTGCGGGAGTCCTCGAACACGGCAACGCCGCGCGCCGCGTTGCCCTCGCCGTCCTTGCCGGACAATTCCCACACCGCATGCCAGGAGCCGACGTCGGACCAGCCGCACGCGACCGGCACGACGGCGGTGCGCGCGGTCTTTTCCATCACCGCATAATCGATCGAGATCGACTTCGCCGCTCCGAACGCGGTCTCGTCGAGCTTGACGAAGCCGAGATCGGTGCCCGCCTTCGCCACCGCATCAGCGACGGCCTGAATGCTGTCCGCATCGACCTTGCGATATTCATCCGACAATACGGCGGCGCGGAACATGAAGTTGCCGCTGTTCCAGAGATAGCCGGCCTCGACATAACGCGCCGCCGTTGCCGGGTCCGGCTTTTCGACGAACTTCGCGACCGCGCGGACCTTGCCGGAAATGACCTCGCCGGGATTGATGTAGCCATATTCGGTGGCGGCGCGTTCGGGCTGCACGCCGAAGGTCACGATGTGCCCGGCTTCCGCCGCAGCCAGTCCCTCGCGGCAGGCGGCGAGGAAAGCGGGCGTGTCGGACACCACATGATCGGCGGCGAGCGCCAGCACGATCGCATCCTTGTCGCGGGCTTGCGCAAACGCGGCGCCGGCCGCGATCGCCGGCCCGGAATCGCGCCGCATCGGCTCGAGCAGCACGTCGGCCTCCAGCCCGATCTCCGCCAGTTGCTCGAGCACCATGAAGCGATAGGCGTTGTTGGTGATGATGACGGGCCGTTCGAACAGATCAGCATCGGAAACCCGCAACAGCGTATCCTGGAACGTCGAGCGCGCGCCGAACAGGGACAGGAACTGCTTGGGGTGAACCTCGCGCGAGGCCGGCCACAGCCGCGTTCCCGCGCCGCCGCACATGATCAGGGGGATAATTCGTCGGTTCATCGGCGCCTCAAATCCTGTAAAAGTCGCGATACCAGGCGACAAAGTCGGCAAGCCCGTCCTCGATCGAGGTCTGCGGCCTGAAGCCGGTGTCGCGCATCAATTCGGTGACATCGGCAAACGTCTCGGTCACGTCTCCGGGCTGCATTGGTAGCATCTCCCTGACCGCCGCGCGGCCCAATTCCTGCTCCAGAACCGATACCACATGGGTTAATTCTTCCGGGTGATTGTTGCCGACATTGTAAATCCTTGCCGGCGCCCCGGCGCCCTCGCCGCCGTCGCGCGGGGCCTGGTCGACCAGTTGCAATACGACGCGCGTCACATCGTCGATATGGGTAAAGTCACGCCGCATCCTGCCATGGTTAAAGAGCCGGATCGGAGTCCCTTCCATGATCGCTTTGGTAAACAGGAAAATCGCCATATCGGGCCGTCCCCACGGCCCGTAGATGGTAAAGAACCGCAAGCCCGTCACCGGCAGCCGGTAGAGATGGCTGTAGGAATGCGCGATCAGCTCATTGGCCTTCTTGGTGGCGGCGTAGAGGCTGACCGGACGATCGGTTTTGTCGTCCACCGAAAACGGCAGTTTCGTATTGGCGCCATAGACCGACGACGAGGATGCATAGACCAGGTGGCCGCATCCATGATGCCGGCACCCTTCCAGCACATTGACGAAGCCTTCGAGATTGGCGTCGACATAGGCGTGCGGATGATCGATCGAATGACGCACGCCGGCCTGCGCCGCGAGATGCACCACCTTGGCAAAGCGGTGTTTGGCGAACAGCCGTTCCATTGATGCGCGATCGGCGAGATCGATCTGCTCGAACGCAAAGCCCCGCTCCGCGCGCAGGAGGTCGAGCCGCGCCGCCTTCAGCGCCGGATCGTAGTAATCGTTGAGATTATCGAGACCGACCACGGCGCGGCCTTCGGCGAGCAGCCGGCGAGCGACGTGGAAGCCGATGAAACCCGCCGCGCCCGTTACCAATATTGCCTGATCCGACATCATTTTCCTAAACCCGGCACCGGTTCGCCCCTTCCGGTTTGGGCCTCTTTACCTGCCGTGTCGAGGGGGCTGCAATACCTTCCAATGCTGGTCACTTGGCTGCGGGACTGCGCGTTTGGCGAGCGCGGGTCCGTGCCATCTTTAACTGCGCGGGCGCGTGGCCAGGATATCCGACACTATTTTTCCCGCGATCCATCGCGAGCCTTCCTGGGTCAAATGGCCCTCGTCGAAATAATAGGGACGTCCGGACTTGTCAGCGAGGGCACATCGCCCTGCCGGACAAGCAGCCTGCTGCAAGGAAATGTACCTCACATTTCCGATCTTTTTGGTCTGCAGCATCGCACGCATGGCAGCCTCCGCCGCAGAACGATCCGACACCTTGATGTCCTTGTCGGCAGCACGGGACAGATAGACCGGGACACTCTCCTGAAAAATCGGCGTATTGCCCAACACCGCAACCGAAATATCATTCTGCGCGAGTAGGCCCAACGTCTTCTCGAGTCCGTCCATCACGAACGGCTTCCAAAAGGCCGCAAGAATGACGACCTCAGGCTTGCGCGAATTGATCAACGACAGCACAAAATCGTTTATGTCCTTGCAGTGGGGCCGTCCGTCGACCACTCGACCGATGATGGGCGTACATGCGGACGCGGTGAACATTCCAAGCGAATATCCGGCTGCGCCCAACTCATGCTTCAGACCATTGTAGTGATGGGCCGCGTGGCTGTCGCCCCACAGGATCGCTACAGGCCGCTTGTCCGGAAAACACGTCTCAAGCGCAAAACGTGAAGTGTCCTGATCTGGATCGAGAAAACACGTACCCTGAAGAAACAGCTCCTTCAGATTCGGGGGATCGAAATTGGTGAGCTGCTGCGCTCGCGGTCCCGAACGCCCCTCGAAGCCGCCCGCCAGGAGCGCAACGACAGCGCCTACCGCCGAAAGGGAGGCCGCGCTCCCCAGGAAGGAGGCCTTTGCCAGCGTGAAGCGACCGGTTCTGATCGGCCTCTCGACCGCATGATAGGTTGCCATGGCGGCTACAAACGACGCAGCGACGACAAACAGAGAAAAATGCAATTCCGGTGTTTCCGGCATGGCGATCTTGCCGAAAACGATCAGCGGCCAATGTGCCAGATACAGCGGATACGAGATCTTGCCGACATAGACCAGAGGCGGAAGGCCCAATATCCGGCTCAAGACCGTTCCCGCCTGCCCCGACCAAATGATCAATGCGGTGCCGAGACATGGAACGAGTGCGGCCAGGCCAGGGAACCGCGTCCGGTCGCTATAGAAGAATATAGCAACAATCAGCAATGCGGCGCCAACAGCCGACAGCAGTTGCGCCGCTTGCGACTCCAGCTTCCAGTTCAACCGCGCGAGCAATACGCCAATAGTGAGTTCAAACGCCCTGCTCTGCAGCAAATAGAACGACGCTTCCGGATGAAGCGACAGTTGCCACTGTGACCACAGCAACGACAACAGACCCAGCATGACGAGCACGGGCAGCAATACGCGCGGAAAATATCTGGACAGTAGAACAGCGATCAGCGGAAAGACGAAATAAAACTGCTCTTCGATCCCGAGCGACCACAGATGAAGCAGCGGCAGGTCAATCGCGCGGGGCCCAAAGTACCCGCTCGTCGCATAAAAATAGACGTTTGCGAAAGAGAACAGGGCGGCCAGCGAAGACTTTGCGAAAGCAATCGTCTCCGCGGGCCACATCAAAACAAGAGAAGCCGCATAAGAACCCAGCAGCGTCAAAATCAATGCAGGGGCGATACGTCTAACTCGTCGCTTGTAGAAATCAGCGAATGAGAATGTTCCGGAATCAATTTCGTGAAAGACAATGCCGCCGATGAGGAAGCCGGAAATAACGAAGAATACGTCGACACCAACATAGCCGCCGGGAACGAAACCGTTCAAATGAAATGCATGACGGCGAGAACCGAAAGCGCTCGCAATCCGTCGATGTCCGAACGATATGTCACAATCGGATCCGCAAGGGGAATTAATGCATAAGCGGAGGCGCCCCCCGCCATCAGGACTCGTTCGCTTTGTGCGGATCTTCGCCAGTTCCGTCAAGCCAATTGCCCTGCTCTGGCCTCGCCACAACCGGCTTCCCGACAGGGGCCGTGCCGGTCGCGAGATGGGGCTTGATCTAAAGTCAGTGGCTAAGCGCGACGGGCTTGGCACTATCGGTGGTATGCGCTAAGGAAGCGCTACAATCACGCTCAGGATACGCGGATGGGTGAAGCCCGGTTAGCGTCCGTACCCGCTCTTAAGGGTGCGGAGACATATTCGTCCGCGATGGCCGACGCGAAGAATTACATCTCGTGGATTCTGGCCTCGTTCTCGGATTACCTTGCCGCGCCGGTGCTCGAAATCGGTGTTGGACACGGCAGCTATGCCAGCGTGCTGCGCGGCTATGGCGACTATATCGGTGTCGATATCGACCCCGCTTCGGTGGAAGAGGGACGCCAGCGGTTTCCCGGTCTCGATCTGCGCGTTTCCGATATTACAAGCCCGGAGTTTGTGGCGCTTGCCAATGAACGCAAGGTGAGAACGATTGTCTGCCTGAACGTGATCGAGCACATCGAGGACGACAGCAGGGCGGTCACGAACCTCGCCCGGGCTCTTCAGCCTGGCGGCCATCTCCTTGTGATCGTTCCGGCGCTGGAACTTCTTTTCAACGATCTCGACCGTCTGGCGGGCCATCACCGCCGCTATAGCCGGGCCCAAATGCGGTCGCGACTTGCCGAGGCCAGGCTCGAGATCGTTCGCTGCGACTACTTCAATTCGATAGGCGGCCTTGGCTGGCTGGCAAATCGCGCCCTTCGTCACAGCTCTCTCAACGACAATGCCGTGAACTCACAGATATCCTTGTTCGACAAATGGCTGGTTCCGCTTTCGCGTCTTGCTGATCCTGCAACGCGGAAGGTCTTCGGCCAGTCGGTCATCGCGGTAGGCCGCAAGCGATGATCTCAATCGTCATACCTGCGCTCGACGAGCAGGATGAGATTGGCAGGACCATCACCCGCCTGCGAGAGGTATTGTCCAGTAGCGGAAGCGGCGCTTACGAGGTCGTCGTCGTGGACGACGGCTCGCGCGACGAGACCGCGGCTCGGGCGGAAGCAGCCGGAGCGCGGGTGCTGCGGCATCCACACAATGTCGGTTATGGCCGCTCGCTGAAAGACGGTATCCGCGCCGCCCGCTACGATACGATTATTATCAACGATGCCGACGGCACCTATCCCATCGAAGCCATTCCGGATCTGCTTGCCAGCTACAATCAGGGCTTCGACATGGTCGTGGGCGCGCGCAGCGGCAAGCACTACCAGGAATCGCTGATCAAGATGCCGCTGCGCCGGGTGCTGCGATTTATCGTGGAGTTCACCGCCGGCCGTTCCATCCCGGACATCAATTCCGGCCTTCGCGTGTTCCGGCGCTCCGCCGCGCTGGAATATTTCGACCACCTTTGCGACACGTTCAGCTTCACCACGTCGATGACACTGGCCTATATGATGACCGGAAAATTCGTGGCCTATGTTCCGATCGAGTACAACAAGCGAGTGGGAAAATCGAAGGTAAAGCTGCTGCGCGACTCGATGAAGACGCTGCAGTACATCGTGGAAGCGGCGATCTACTACAACCCGTTGAAAATGTTCGTGTTGATGGCGGGCATCGTGCTCGCATCATCCTTCCTCAGTTTCACGCTCGCGCTGATAGCCAAGCTGAACGTATTCTTCTATGTCGGCGTCGGCGGCATCATCTCGTCAGTCCTCATCTTCTCGCTGGGATTGCTGGCCGTATTGTTGCGCCAGATCATGGTCAAGTCGTCGCGTCTGGAACGAGACAACCGCGAGGCCGGCGATCACGACGAAGCGCGCCCGCTGCGCGAAAATCGCATTACGCGGATTTGAGGTGCAACCATGTGCGGCGTTGTGGGGATCTATTCTGGCGATCGCCGCCTTGCCCGCGAGGAAACGGTGCGCGCCATGGTCGCGGCCCTGCACCATCGCGGCCCGGACGACAGCGGCATCCTGATCGCGCCGGGGATAGCGCTTGGCCACGCCAGGCTCGCGATCAGGGATCTAAGTCCCGACGGGCGGCAGCCCTTCACCGATCCCTCGGGCCGCGTGATCGTCAGCTATAACGGAGAGATCTACAACGACCGGGAGATCCGGGCTGAACTGGCGCGCGACTTCGGATTCACATTCCGAACCAGCTGCGACACCGAGGTCATTCCGTTGGGTTACCTCGCGTGGGGTGATCGGATATTCGATCGCTTGGAAGGCATGTTCGCGGTCGCGCTCTGGGATCGCGATGAGCGGTGTCTGGTGCTCGCGCGGGACGGCGTCGGCATCAAGCCGCTCTATTATGCCGAAGACAGCGGCGTCGTTCGCTTCGCGAGCGAGATCAAGGGCATTTTCGCCGATCCGGCTCAATCCCGCCAGATCTCGGCGCAGGGACTTCATGCCTTCTTCGCGATGGGTTACGTCGGCCCTCGCGACACCACGTACGAGGGCGTGCACCAGATCGCGCCGGGAACCGTTGTCACCTACCGCGAAGGCAAGCGAACCGAGCGGCAATTCTGGCGACCGACCCGAACGGCTGAGATCACCAGCATCGACGACGCGACGGTCGAGCTTGAACAACTATGGACCAGGGTTGTTTCCGATCAGCTGGTGAGCGATGTCCCCGTCGGCGTTCTGCTCAGCGGCGGCATCGATAGCACGCTCGTCGCTCTCGGCGCCGACCGGTCAGACGGCAAGCTGCCGATGTTCACCGCGAGCTTCGCCAACCAGTCATTCGACGAGACGCCGCTCGCCCGCAGGGTGGCGGACGCGATTGGCGCCAAACTTCATTCCGTTCCTATCGAGATGCGCTCCGATCTTGGCGAACTGCTGGCGACGGTTGTCCATCACTATGATGGTCAGTCCTGTGACGAGGCTTCGCTGGCGCTGCTCCTGCTTTCGCAGGAAGTGCGGAAGAACGTGACGGTGGCGCTCACGGGCGACGGCGGCGACGAGTTCTTTGCAGGCTACCCGACATATGCCGCATCGAAGTGGGCGGCCCGTCTCGGCCCGCTTTTGCCGTCAGGCGCCTGGAACGAGGTCGGCCAGTTGTTCTACCGCTTCGGAGCGGCAGGACAAAAACGGCTTCCGTTATCGGCCATCGCATTCCGCTTTGCCTTCGGCATGGCTAGCGGTCCTCTCGAGGCGCATGCCTGCTGGCGGCGCTACGTCCCGCAGTTCATGCTTTCCAAACTCTACGGCAGCGCGCTGCGCCCTCTCCTCGACGAGGATCCGTTCCGCGGCTACAAGGCCGAAATTGCAAACGCGGAAGGCGATCTCATCGATCGTTGTCTGCTCGCCGATCAGCGCTGGCACCTGCCGGGCGGACTTCTGCTGAAGTCTGACGCCATGAGCATGGCCCAATCACTCGAGCTGCGTGTCCCGCTTCTCGACCGGCGGATCATGGACTTCGCAGGTCGATGCCATGCCGATCTGCTGCTTGCGCGGCAGGGAGAAAAGAAGGCCCTGTTGCGGCGGCTCGCCCGGCGGCTGAAAGCTCCCGAAGCCGTTACCGAAGGGGCCAAGCGTGGCTTCAATGCACCGCTGGCCGGACTGCTGCGCCACGAGCTGCGGCCGACCGCCGAGCGAATTTTCGAACGCGAAGCAGATGCCCTCGCCCCCTTCATCGTAGCGGACGAGGCGCGGCTGCTTTGGCGGGAACACGCCGAGGGTCGACGGGACCATTCCTATGCGATCTGGCCCATCCTGCATTTCGGGATCTCCAGGACATGGTCGCGCCATGTGGTATCCACCCCGGCCGCCCACGCTGACCTGAAGATGCTCGACGTCGGGACGTGAGGACAAAAAGGGACGTACCAGAATAATGCAGCTGGATCCGGGGACAAGAGACAGCGCTCGCGATCAGACGATCAGCGACTTCGGGGAACAATGGACGCGCCATACGGAGAATCCGGATTACTACGGCAGCGTCGAACTATTTGCAGATATCATCGCGCCGTTTCTGACACTCGAAGATATCAAGGACCGCAAATGCGCCGACATCGGCTCGGGTACCGGGCGGATCGTCCTGATGATGCTCGCCGCCGGCGCAGCGTCGGTGGCCGCCGTCGAACCGAGCCGGGCTTACGACGTGCTGGTCCGCAACACCGCCCATGCCGGCGAGCGGGTACGTTGTTTCAATGTGACAGGCGAAGCCATTCCAAGGGATGATTTCGACATCGTGCTGTCGATCGGCGTGCTTCATCACATTCCGGAACCGGGGCCCGTTGTGCAGGCAGCCTATGAGGCACTACGGCCGGGCGGCCAGATGCTTGTTTGGCTGTACGGCCGCGAAGGCAGCCGCGCCTATCAGAGCATCTTCGTTCCCGTGCGCACGATCACGCGAAACCTGCCGGTTATCGTGAACGAAGTTCTGTCGTGGATGCTTTACCCGGTGGTTCTGGTGTACGCGGCCCTCACGCGGCTGATCCCGGCATTGCCTCTCTCAAACTATCTCTCGAACGTCTATATGCGCTTTCCGCCTGCCGAGCGCCGCCTCGTGATTCTAGACCAGATCAACCCCCGTTGGGCGAAATATTATTCACGCGATGAAGCCGAAGCCTTGCTTTGCGACGCAGGTTTCAGCAATGTGCGGTTGCACCATCGGCACGGATATTCGTGGACGGTCTGTGGATCGAAATAAACATCCATTCCGCGAGCACTAAAACCATCGCTGACATCGTCACCCTCCAACAGGTTTAACGAATGCAATTTGACGGAATCAGGGGCGCCCGCATTCTGCTTGCCGCGGCGCTTCTGTTGATCTCGCTAGCGGTTGCCAACTATATCGGTTGGCTTCGATTGAAGCCCGAAGTGTCAGCAATCGCATGGATCGCCGACAAGCCCGACTACGAAAGCCATCTCGTCAATATACACCAGCGCGCCATGGCCAGGGCCGGCCCCGGCGCCGTTGATGCGTATCTGCCGATATACGATATTCAGAATCCCGGCCTTTTCTTGCTGGTTGCGGAATTGTTTGTGCGCGCCGGGGCAACAACTCCCCTTCCGTTGGAGATTCTGTCGATCGTTCTGTTCAATATCGGCGCGCTTTGCTTCTTCTTCTGGGTCTATCTTCTATTCAGTGACTTGCTTGTCGCGGCATTTGCGACGGCATTTCTCGCACTGTCCCAATTCTTTCTGTTCTTTCCCGGCGTCACGCATACGATGCCGTTCGAATTCGTCTTCTTCAATGCGACACCGCTGCTCTTCGTCCTATACCTGAAGAACAACAGGCCGGCCTATCTCGCCGGCGCGCTGGTCGCGATGTTCCTCACCTGCATGAATTACTGGTTCTATTACATGTCGTCGTGGATCATCATGATCGGGCTGTGGTGGCAGTACCGCGGCAGGCCCCGCATCAGGGACGTCGCCATGATATCCGCACCCCCTGTTGCAGCAGCTTCCGCTACCATCATCATGGTGATGTCGCTCTTCGGAGGAGTAAGGAGCGGAGGATTTCGGCTGCTCGATATCTTCGTCGCGCGAACGTTCGACGCCCGCGTCCCCGGCGGCGTCTGGTACCCAAACCAGAGATTCATGTCTGCAGCCGACTGGTTGAACTATCCGTCGCTGGTCAAATACCGGCTAGAGTGGGCCTACAATTTCGATTTTCAACTGTTTGCATGGGCCGCGGCCTGTGTGCTCGTTGTGCTGTGGTTTCACAAGAGAAGCTCAGTGATCTCAGCGCTAATCCTGCTGGCTGGCGGACTTTCCTGGTACTACGTCATGTTTCAGCACACGCATATCCACCCATTTCACCGGCCAGTATAGTTTCATGGCGATCTGTCCGATCGCTGGCTTGATTGCCGGAGAAACGATCAATTCCGCCGGGAGAGCATTGCTTCATCTTAAGCAACGCTGGATACCAACACGCCATCAGGGCACCCGTGCCTATTTTCTGCTCGCCTTGAATGTTGCCCCCGCCATATTGTTGGCTGTTGTTAGTTCGCGGGTGATCCTTCCCTACCTGAAGAGTACCGGATTTCTGATCAAGCAAACCCTGGCGGTTACGAGTTCCGTCGAAGCGAAGTATCATGAGGCGGTCAACGAGATCTGCCAGCACCATCCCGAGGTCACGCACGCGGATCTGGAGCGCGCGTCAAAAAGCTGGGGCATTGAATGGCGCGCGAAACAGCTGGCGGATACCAATCAATTGCCGAAATGTTCGACCTAGCCGCGCTTGCGAAGATTTCCGCGACAAGCCGGGCGCGCTCCTCCGGCTGATCTCATCAGCTTCGATAATTGCAACGCGTCCGTGTCTCTATAGTTTCCATCTCTGAATACCTTTGGGTGAGCTATTGCCAGACCGGCCCGAAAACCATACCAAGGCGGCGAAATTGGCGCCGAATTTGCGCTAATACTTCTCTCAAACTTGGCACGGGCGAGATGCGCCGTATCCTGCTTTCGACGTTGAAGATACTGGTCTCGGCGGCGCTGCTGTATTTCTCGCTGCGCAAGGTCGACCTTGCCGAGTTGGTCGCCCGCATCGACGTTTCCAGCCTGGGCTGGATCGGCGTGGCGATTGCCGTGACGTTCCTGCAGATATTCATCGGCGTGCTGCGATGGCGCGAGATCAGCGCGGAGTGCGGCGCGCCGCTGCCGACCCGGCAGGCGATGCGCTTCAATGTGATCGGAACTTTCTTCAACCAGACGCTGCCCTCCTCGATCGGCGGTGACGCGGTACGGCTGTGGCTGGTGGCCCGCAGCGGCGCCGGCTGGCGGGCTGCGACCTATTCCATCTTCGTCGACCGCGCCATCGGCCTGATCGCGCTCGCGGTTGTCATCGTCGCGAGCCTGCCCTGGAGCTATCGCCTGATCACCGATCCGCACGGCAGGTCGGCCTTGCTTTTCGTCGATTTCGCAGCCCTTGCCGGCGGCCTCGGGTTTCTTCTGCTCGGCCGGCTGCCGTGGCCGTGGCTGAAGCACTGGTGGGGCACCCACCACATCCACGCCTGTTCCGTGATCGCCAATCGCGTGCTGTTCGGCCGCGTTCACGGCCCGAAAGTCGCGGTGCTGTCGTTGCTGGTGCATGTGCTCGCCGTCGTCATCGCCTGGTGCGTGGTGCAGTCGATCGCAGCCCCCGTGCTGTTCGGCCAGATCTTCCAGCTCGTTCCGCCGGTCATGCTGATCACCATGCTGCCGATCTCGATTGCCGGCTGGGGCGTCCGCGAGGCCACCATGGGGCTGGCGTTCGGCTATGCCGGCCTGATGGCCAACGAGGGCGTCAACATCTCCCTGCTCTACGGCGCGGTATCCTTCATCGTCGGCGCGGTCGGCGGACTGGTCTGGATATTGAGCGCCGAGAAGGCCGCGCAGGGCACGGTGGCCATCGAAGTTCCCAAATAATCTTTCGAGCAACTTTCCACGCGGATAGAATGGCCAGTTCGCAACTACTGCTGTCGTTGGCCGCCGCAGTGCCGGCGGCGCTGTTGTCGGGCGTCCTGACATGGGCGATCCGGCCGCTGCTGGTGCGAATAGCGCTGGCAAGGCCGAATGCGCGCTCGTCCCATCGCATTCCGACGCCGCAGGGCGCGGGCATCGCGGTGATCGCGGCCACACTGGTCACGGCCGTTGCGGTCATCGCCTTTGCCGGCGCGGCCGAAATGAAAATTCCTGCCGCGATATTCGGCGCGATGCTGTTCATCGCGGCGGTAGGCTTTGCCGATGATGTCAAATCCATCCCCGTAGTGCCGCGGCTATTGCTGCAGGGATTAGCCGTCGCCGCGGTGCTCCTTGCCGCGCCCGAAAACCTGAGAATCGTTCCGGCCTGCCCGCTCTGGCTCGAGCGCGGCCTGTTGTTGCTCGCAGGCCTGTGGTTCGTGAACCTCGTCAACTTCATGGACGGGTTGGATCTGATGACGGTCGCCGAGATCGTGCCCGTCACCGGCGCGCTCGTTCTGCTCGGCTGGCTCGCCGAACTTCCCGCGCCCGCGACGATCGCCGCCGCGGCGCTGTTCGGGGCGATGCTCGGCTTTGCGCCTTTCAACCGGCCGGTAGCGAAAATCTTTCTCGGCGACGTCGGCAGCCTGCCGATCGGCCTGCTCGCCGGCTGGTGTCTGCTGCAGCTCGCCTGGCATCAGCACATTGCGGCGGCGCTGCTGTTGCCGCTCTACTATCTCGCCGACGCCACCGTCACGCTGCTTCGGCGCGTCGCGCGGCGCGAGCCGTTCTGGGCGGCGCATCGCACCCATTTCTACCAACGCGCTACCGACAACGGGATTTCCGTATCGCGTGTGGTGAGCGAAGTATTTGCGCTCAACATCCTGCTTGCCGCTTTGGCGATCGGCTCGGCCATGACTTCGTCGACGGCCACAGCAATCCTGTTTTTCATCGTCGGCGGCATCGCCACGGCGCTTCTGATGCACCGCTTCTCGCGGCGGCAATCATCGTTGGGCTAATCCGGCTTCCTCTGCAAAAGCTCGCGGATCAGGCCGCAATACCCGGTCATGGCGGTCTCAAGGTCGAATCGTCCTGCGATTTCGGCCGCGCGCTCGGCACGCTGCGGATCCCTGGCGCCGGCGGCGCGACGGATCGCTTTCGCGAGCTCATCGGCTCTGCCGGGTTCGACGACCCAGCCGACATCGTGTTCGATCACCGTCAGCGCCGCCTCGGCATCGGGCTCGGAAACCAGGATCACCGGGCGGCCGATCGCCAGCAGATTGTAGAACCGGCTGGGCACCGATACACCGGCGACGTTCCTGCGGTAGGGAATGATCCAGACATCAGCGGCGGAAAGAAACGCCTCCAGTTGATCGTCCTCGACGCGATCGACCAGCGTGACGTTCGGAAGCTTTGCCTCGGACTGCATCTCGCGCAACTGATCAAAGCCCACCCCCCAGCCCGACAGCAGGAAGTGGATATCCTTGTCGTCGCGCAGCAGGCGCGCGGCCTCGAATACGATGACGGGGTCGTGGGTAAAGCCGAGATTGCCTGAAAGCCCGACGACGAAGCGGGCGGAAAGCGGACGGCGATAGGGATTATCAGGATCGACCGCGCGAACGCCGCGCGCAAGCGTCGCCCAGTTCGGAATAAAGCGGATCTTGTCGCTCGTCATTCCGCCATAGCGCAGCAGCAGCTTTTCGGTGTCGCGGCCGATGATGACGACGGCATCGAGCGCGCGAAACATCAGCGCGTTGAGGCCGCGCATCGCCTTCGCCGGTAACGAATGCGGCTTGAGGAGGCCCGCCATGATGAGAACGTCGGGATAGAGATCGTGCATGATCAGCACCGACCTCGCGCCTTTCAATTTGGCGGCGGCCGCAAAGGCGTAGGGCAGCATGAAGGGTGCGGGAACGGTGAGCGCGACGTCGCCGCGGCGCAGTCTCACCAACAGCGCTGCGAACATCCGGATCGTGAACAGCAGTTCGGCCAGGGCGCGCTTGAGCAATGCGGCCTTGCCCGGCATCCAATTCCTGATCTCGACGACCGCGGGCATGCCGGTTACCGCTTTGGCGGCGGAGCCTGCCGTTCCCGACAGCACCAAAACTTCGGCTTCCCGCGCCACGCGTTCCGAAATCGCCGCCATGATCGCGGCCGTCGTGCTCGGATCTGGCGGATAATGCTGGCTGACGACGACGACTTTTCCGGACTTCTGCATCATGGCTTTCGAAACGGCCCGCACGGCAGGCGGACACCTAAAAAAGATCAGGCGGCGTTCGAGCCGAACTCGGGCACGGCATCCTTGAGCACCGCCCGAATGGTGGAACGGTCATCCCGCGCAATCGCCTCCTCCAGCGCGGCGAGCCATTTGCGCAGCGTCTGCATCGGCGGCTCGTTCGGCTTGGCTGCCATGATGCCGGCGACTCCGATCTCCACCGGCGGCTCCTCGCTGGCGAACAGGATCTCGTTCAGCCGCTCGCCCGGCCGCATGCCGGTGAACACCACCTCGATATCGATGCCGGGTTCGAGGCCGGACAGGCGGATCATCCGCTCGGCCATTTCCACGATCTTGACCGGCTGTCCCATGTTGAGGACGTAGACGGAGACGTCGGGCCGCGCCGGCGTCAGCGCGTGCGTCGACGCGGTCAGCACCAGATCGCAGGCTTCGCGGATCGTCATGAAGTAGCGGACCATGTCCGGATGCGTCACCGTGACCGGGCCGCCGGCCTCGATCTGCGCCTTGAATTTCGGCACGACCGATCCGTTGGAGGCCAGCACGTTGCCGAACCGCACCGAGATCAACCGCATGTGCGGCTTGCCGTCCGATTGCGTCATCAGGTCATGGTCGAGCGCCTGGCAATACATTTCGGCAAAACGCTTGGTCAGGCCCAGCATCGACACCGGCTCGATCGCCTTGTCGGTCGAGATCATCACCATGGCGGCCGCGCCCGCCGCCAGCGCGGCGTCGGCGACGTTGACGGAGCCGAAGATGTTGGTCTTGACGCCCTCGCTCCAGTCGCGCTCGAGGATCGGCACGTGCTTCAGGGCGGCGGCATGGAACACGATATCGGGCTTGAATTCCCGCATCAGGTTCATGATCCGGTCACGATCGCGGATATCGGCGATTCGGCCCTCGATCACGGCATTGGCCGCGCGCGCCGTCAGCGCCTCCGTCACCGCGTAAAGCGCCGGTTCGGAATGCTCGATCACCAATAGCCGCGCGGCGCCGAAGGTCGCGACGCGGTCGCAAATCTCCGAACCGATCGAGCCGCCGCCGCCGGTGACGATCACCGCCTTGCCTTTCACCAGCGATTCGAGCCGCGCGTAGTCGATCTTCTCGCTCGGCCGCAGCAGCAGATCTTCGACGGCGACATTGGTCAGCCGCGGCACGTCGCCGCTTTCGAGCGACGGCAGGCGGCTGACGAACAGGCCGAGCCGCTTGGCCCGCATCAGAACCGCCTCGGGATGCGCCTCGGGCTCGAACGCCGACGGCGTCATGACGACCCGCGAAATCGGCTTTCCCCGCCCGGCATAGTCGCGGACCACGTCCTCGACATCATCGATCCCGCCGAGCACCGGCACGTTGCGGATCGATTGGCCGCGGTCCGCGGCCGACGGCGACAGCACGCCGACCGGCCAAAGCTGCTTGACGGCGCCGCTCTCGATCGCGCGCAACAACACCTCGGCGTCGGCGGCGCGGCCGATCAACAGGGTCGACGACGCCCCCTCGGTCTTGGCATGGCGGCGAACGCGCGAATAGCGGAAATAGCGATAGGCGAAACGGAGCGCGCTCAGCGCGAACACCTGGAGAAACCAGTAGAGCACGATGGTGATGCGGCCGAACAGCACCGGCGCCTTGGCACTCGATGCCGCGAAAATGAAGGCATAGTCCAGCACGATGAGCGCTACTGTCAGAACACTCGCCACTCGCAGGATGTTCAGCGCATCGGGGAGCGAAATGAAACGCCATTTCGTCGTCGTCAGGTTGAAGACGTAGCAAATCACGACGCTGAAGACGACGAACAGCGGCAGAATGCGCAGCAATAGCGGCAGGCGGGCATAGAAGGCCTCGCCGCCCTCGAAGCGCAGATAGAAGCTTGCGAGCAGCGCAAACGCGGTCGCCAGCCCATCATGCGCTGCGATCAGGTAATTGCGACGGGTCAGTTGCGAAACAGGCGTCATTCCAATGGCCGGCTGCGGAAAGCGAGGGGGATTCGCGAGGCGCATCCCAGGTCCGCTGATAGCTTATCTGCGGCGCGCATGCCAGCGATCATGGCCGGGCTGTTCCGGAAGATTCCTCAGCCTCCGACCTGGCGCGCAGCACCATGCCTCCGGCGATACCGACGCACAGCACATACATCCATCCCTCGTGAAAATCGAACAGATGCGAGTTGAACAGCGAACTGAACATGTTCTGCAGCACCACCATCAGCCCGATCCAGGCCGCCAGCCCCTCGCCGCGAAACAGGGAGAAATGCGAAAGCCACATCGCGTACAGGATCACGACCCCGACCGTGCCCCACTGGACCGCGACGTTGAGGGTCTGGTTATGCGGGTTCCCGATCACCTGCCCCTGCGCCAGCACCGCAGGCCCGGTCGCGGCCGCCTCGAACAGCCCCCGCGTCGATCCGGTGCCGTGGCCGATGACCGGCGCCTCGGCAAAGAACCGCAACGACTTCTCCCAGAATTCGAGCCGCAGCCCGATCGATGTCGGCTGGTTGAACTCCTTGTAGATCCGGTAATCCCGCGTGAACTTGTCCGTCGTCGCCTGCAGTTGAGGCGACACCGTCCAGGCCAGCGCACCGAATATGACGGCGGCAACAAACAGCAGCACGTTGGTGCGCCATTTCAGGTGCGCCATCGCGAACACGGCGAGCATCACCGGCAGCGTCACCAGTGCCGTGCGCGACACGACGACAAATACCATGTTGACGACAAAGTTCGCGGCGACGAGCGTCAGCAACAGCGCTTGCCGGATTTTCCCGTCTCGCAGCAGCGTGATGATGGGGAAAGCAAGCACGACCGCGCACAACACGAATTCCTGGCTCTGGTCGATATAGTTCTTGACGAAAATACCGTGCCCTGTCGGCTCGCCGGGAGCCTTTAGCGAAAGGCTGGGATCAATCACGACTATCCAGGATGCAACCGTCAGCAGCGTGCAGGACGCAAGGAACGCGATGAATACCCACATGCCGCGCGTCGAGCGCTCGAAATGATAGAGCAGAAACGGCAGCACGAGCAGCTTCGTCGCGGGGCTCAGCGCATAGAGGCGCGCGCCCCATGACGCGTCCGACCACAATGTTCCCAAGGCGACGAGCGCAACGAGCGCGATCGGCAGCGCGCAGATCGGACGCTGCAGCGAACGCAGGAACGGGCGCAGTTCGAGTGTCGCGGCCAGAGCCGCAAGCCAGACCAGCATGCCGATGCCCACGCCGCTGGTCGACCACGGCAGCAACCCCGCCACCAGGACAGCGATGAGGTCGACGTTGAGCATGCGCGCGAACGGGTCGTGCCGGGCCGAGGCCATGACCGACAACATCGCGCCGATCGAATTTATCTCCCTGCGCTGATATTCCACCCCCATCATGACGACCCTGCCCGTTCCGCGCGCGCGTTGCGTTGCCTGGCCGCGAGCGTCATGCCGCCCGCAACTCCGACGCCGAGCACATACATCCATCCTTCGTGGAAATCGAAGATGTGGGAATTGAACAGCGAGGTGAAGATGTTCTGCACGACGACCAATAATCCAATCCAGGCAACCAGTCCGTCGCCGCGGAACAGCAAGAGATGCACCAGCCACATCCCGTACAACAGAACGATCCCGGTGCCGCCCCATTGAACCGCAACGTTCAATGTCTGGTTATGCGGATTGCCGATGACCTGGCTGGTGGCGCTGTAAGTATCGCCAGTGGCGGCCCGCTCGAACAATCCGCGGGTAGAACCCGTTCCGTGTCCGATCACCGGTGCCCCGGCAAAGAATTGGAGCGATTTCTTCCAAAACTCGAGCCTTATTCCGATCGATGTTGGAACATTTTCCGTCTTGTAGAGCCGATAGTCCCGGGAGAAGGTGTCCAGCGTCGTTTGCAATTGCGGCGATGTGCCCCAAGCCAATCCCGCCATAACGGCCAAGACGCCGAAAATCATCACACTGGTGCGCCATTTCAGGTGAAGCAGCGCGAATACCGCCAGCATGATCGGGATCGTCACCATCGCCGTCCGTGACACGATGACAAACGCCATGTTGACGATGAAGCCGAGCGAAATCGCAACAAGCACCAGCGCCTGCCACACCCTGTTCGTCTGCAGCAGACGGATGATCGGATAGGCCAGCGCCACCGCGCACAGTGCGAACTCCTGGCTCTGGTCGATATAGTTCTTGACGAAGATGCCGCGCCCCCCCGGCTCGCTCGAGGACTTCAGCGTAAAGCTGGGATCCATCGCGACCAGCCACGACACCACCATCAGCAGCGCGCAAGACACCAGGAATGCGACGAAGACCCACATCCCGCGCGACGACCGTTCGAAATGATAGAACAGTCCGGGCAACACCAGCAGCTTGAGGGTGGGACTGACGGCGTAAAGCCGCGCGCCCCACACCGCGTCCGACCAGACCGTGCCGACGAGAGCCAGGCCGACCAGCGCAAGCGGCAAGTAGCAGATCGGCTGCTTCAGCAAGGCGCCGTAGGCCCGCCAGTCCATCACCCATGCCACGGCGCCGAGCCAGAGGGGCACGAAGATCGCCGGCAGCGTCGTCGACCAGGGCAGCGAGAACGCGGCCAGAATCGCAAAGACATCCGCAATCGTCGTCCACAGCGCCCGATCGCGCCAGTATCGCCGCACCGGCGACATCAGTGGAGCCGTAGCGCTTACGCTCACGCCTTGCCCCCCCGCGCGCGGTCGACCAGCGACGTCGTGCTGTGGCCCGGCAGAATGTCGACGAGCACGACCTCGCCGCCGGTAGCCTCGACGATCTCGTAACCGACGACCTGTTCGCGGGTGTAGTCGCCGCCCTTGACCAGCACGCTCGGCCTCACTTTCGCGATCAGGTCGATCGGCGTGTCCTCCTCGAAGATCGCGACGAGATCGACCGCCTCCAGCGCCGCCAGCACTTCGGCGCGCGCGCTTTCGTCCTGGACCGGGCGTCCCTCGCCCTTCAACCGCCTCACCGAGGCGTCGCTGTTGAGACCGACGATCAGCCGGTCGCAGGCGCGGCGCGCGGCCGTCAGCACCTTGACGTGGCCGGGATGCAGGATGTCGAAGCAGCCATTGGTAAAGCCGATGCGCAGTCCCTGCCGGCGCCAGTCCGAGAGATGCGCATCGAGATCGCCGCCTGCCGCCACGATCTTTTCCTCGGCCGCCAGCGACGCATGCGGCAGGATCTTTCGCCGCAGCTCCGCCGGCGTCACGGTCGCGGTGCCCTTCTTGCCGACCGCAACGGCGGCTGCCGCATTCGCCATCCGCAGCGCCGCCTCCCAGTCGGCCCCGGCCGCAAGCGAAAGCGCCAGCACGGCGGCGACCGTGTCGCCCGCGCCTGAAACGTCGCGCACCTTGACCGGCAGCGCCGGCACGTGGATCGCCTCGCCGCCGCGCGCCACCAGCGTCATGCCGTGTTCGCTCTGCGTCACCAGCATCGCCTCGCAATCGGCGAGAACCATCGCGTCCTGCGCCGCCCCGGCAATGTTCTGGTCGGAATCGGCGCGGCTGCGGGTGGCTTCCGCAAATTCCTTGCGGTTGGGCGTCAACAGCGTGGCGCCGCGATAGATCGCGAAATTGGCGCTCTTGGGATCGACGATCACGCGCTTGCCGAGATTCCTGGCGGCGTCGATGATGTTGCGGATGACGCGCGCCGTCAGCACGCCCTTGGCGTAGTCGGACAGCAGCACGATATCGGCGCGGGCGAGTTGCGGCAGGATCGCGTCGATCAGCTTTTGCTCGACAGCCGCCGAGGCCGGAACGACCTGCTCCCAATCGGCGCGCAGCATGTGGGTGGAAAAATGCTCGGAGACGAAGCGCACCTTGCGCGTCGTCGGGCGGGAGGAATCGGAGACCAGCACGGCCTCGATCAGCCTCTCCCGCGCCAGATCGGCCTTCAGTTTCGCGCCCGCCTCGTCCTCGCCGACCAGGCCTGCAAAGATGCAGCGCGCGCCGAGAGCGGCGATGTTGCGGGCGACATTGCCGGCGCCGCCGATATTGGTCTCGCTGCGCTGGACCGCGATGACGGGCGCCGGCGCTTCCGGCGAAACGCGCGACACCTCGCCATAGACGAATTCGTCGAGCATGAGGTCGCCGACGCAGAGCACGGTCTGACGCGGGATCGCCTGGCTCAGGGCTTCAAAATCGAACATCTGTCTACCTGGTGCCCATCAGCGAAAGCGATCGGTGCGATCGAGAAAGCCCTTCACGTAACGCTCGACCGCGTCTTCCAGCGCGGTGAAGCCGCCATTATATCCGGCGCGCAGCAGCCGATCGACTTCGCTCCGGGTGAAGTATTGATAGCTGTCGCGAATCGTTTCGGGCATGTCGATATACTGGATGTTCGGTTTTGTGCCGAGCGCGGCATAGGCCGCCAGCATCAGGTCGCGAAAGCTGCGCGCGGTGCCGGTGCCGACGTTGAAGAGCCCGCTAACATGAGGCGTCGCCAACAGCCACATCGTCACGCGCACGACGTCGTCGACATAGATGAAATCGCGCCGCTGGTCGCCGTCGGCAATGCCTTCCCGATGGGACTTGAACAGTTGCACCGGGCGTCCGGCCTTGATGTCGTCGAAGCGCCGTGCCAGCACGCTCATCATCGTGCCCTTGTGATATTCGTTGGGGCCGAATACGTTGAAGAACTTCAATCCGACCCATTGCGGCGGCAGTTTCTCGCCGCGTGCGGCGCGCTCGGCCAGTGCCATATCGAACAGGTTCTTGCTCCAGCCGTACAGGTTCATCGGCCGCAGCCGCTTCAGCGCCTCGACCGATCCATCATCGTCAAAACCCTGCTCGCCATTGCCGTAGGTCGCCGCTGAGGACGCATAGATAAACGGGGTTCCGGTCGCGGTGCACCAATCGAGCAGCTTGAGCGGCATCCGGAAATTGGCTTCCATGACGAGATCGCCGTCGATCGCCGTGGTTTCGGAAATCGCGCCGAGATGGATCATTGCTTCAAGCCGCCGGCCCTGCAGCCAGTCGAGGAGTTGCGACGGCGGCACGAAGTCCGCGAGCTGGCGCTTGGCGAGATTGCGCCATTTGCCGCCCTGCCCGAGTATGTCGCAGACCACGACATCGCTCCGGCCGGCGTCATTCAACGCGGCCACGACGTTCGATCCGATAAAACCGGCACCCCCGGTCACCAGCAACATGCCATCCCCTGCCAAGATTGTTCGGCAAAGCTTTGCCCCAGTCCCGCGCGGCAGGCAACTTGCCTTCTGCGGGGCAGTGGATGGTGGATCGCTCGACTTTACCTGCCCTTGCAGAGCGGTTACCTCCGGAGCCCGAATTGCCCTTGGGCTCGAATATAAGATATGAATATGAATTCACTTAATGGGATCGAGATCGAGGATGCCGCCGACACGCGGCCGATCCTGATCGTGCCCTATATGTGGATCGGCGATTTCGTCCGCGGCCACACGGTCGTGCGTGTCCTCAAGCAGCGCTGGCCGAACCGGCCGGTCGATCTGCTGGTGACGTCGCTGTGCGCGCCCCTGGTCGATTACATGCCGGGCGTCCGCGCCGGGATCGTCTGGGATCTGCCCCGCGGCCGGCTGGCGGTGGCGAGGCAACGGGGTCTCGCATCGGAACTGCGCGCCCGGGGTTATGGAACCGCCCTCATCCTGCCCCGCACCTGGAAGGCAGCGATCGCCCCTGCGCTCGCCGGCATCCCGGAACGGGTGGGCTTTTTAGGCGAGGCCCGGTTCGGGCTGATCAACCGGATGCGCTGGGGCGAGAAGACCCTGCCCCGCTTCATCGACAAGAACGCCGCGCTGGCGCTGCCTGCAGGCGCGCCGCTGCCGGGCGAATGGCCGGTGCCGCAGCTCGCCGTGCCGCGTGAGGAAACCGCGCGCTGGCGGCAGGCCAACGACCTCGGCACGGGCCCGGCGGTGGCGCTGGCGCCTGGCTCGGTCGGCGCCTCCAAGCGCTGGACCTATTACCCTGGGGCTGCACGGCTCCTGGTCGAGCGCGGGCTCGACGTCTGGGTGGTCGGCGGCCCCGGCGAGAAGGCGCTGGCGCAGGAGATCGTTGCCGCCGGCCGCGGCAAGGTCCGCGACCTCACCGGGTCAGATCTGCGCAACGGCATCCTGGCGATGGCGGCGGCCGGCGTCGCCATCTCGAACGATTCCGGCCTGATGCATATCGCCGCCGCCATCGGCACGCCAACCATGGGCATTTTCGGCCCCACCAGTCCCTACCTGTGGGCACCGCTGAACGGTCTTGCCGCGACGGTTCTCCAGACCAAGGCTGTGCTGCCGTGCCAGCCCTGCCAGCGCACCGTCTGCACCATGAACGACCACCGCTGCATGCGCGACATCGACCCCTCTTACGTGGCCGATGTCGCGCACCGCCTGCTGGTCACTCAGCCGAGCGAACGATAGACCGCGGCGATCGCGGTCGCTTCCGCATCGAGGCTGAACTTTTGCAGCACACGTGCACGCGCGCGTTCGCCCATCGCATGCGCCGAGACCGGATCGCGCATCAGCGGCTCCAGTGCGGCGACCAGCGCCTCGGTATCCCCCGGCGGCGTCAGCACGCCGGTCACGCCGTCCTCAACCACGAATTCGGCGGCGCCCGCGCGCGAGGCCACCAGTGCCGCTCCTGAGGACATCGCCTCGATCAGCGTCAGGCCAAAGCCTTCATTGCGCGAGGTGAAGGCGTAGATCGTCAGCCGTTGATACCAGCGCTGCACCTCCTCGATCGCGAGCTCGCCGGTGATGACGATGCGCGATTGCAGTCCGGCCGCTTCGATCTGTTGTTTCAAACCGTTGGCAAAGCCCTGCTGCTCCGGCACCACCGCGCCGACGATGATGGCGGTGAAATCGGGATAACGCGGCAGCAGCCGGCACATCGCCTCGACGAAGACGTCCGTGCCCTTTTGCGCGCGCACCCGGCCGAAGCAGCCGATCGCGTAACGTCCCGGCAATTTGGCTTCGGCAAACGCCGCCGCGCGATCGGCCGGCGGCGCATAGCGCTCGGTATCGACGCCATGCATCACCACCGTCGCCTCGCGCTGGAGAAACGACGCCGACAGTTCGGACGTGGCGATCACCGCATCCACCTGCCGGATCAGCCAGCGCGTCAGCCGCTTGTGATGCCGCTGTGCCGCCGAGGTGAAGACGAGTTTTAACGGCCAGCCGAGCGCGCGCAGCAATAGCCCTGCGATCATCTCGTCGTTGCGGCGCGCGTGCCAGATCAGGGCGTTGCGGCGGCGCCAGAGTTTCAACAGATCCGCAAACCCCATCCGCGCGATGCCGTCGGGCGCGTGCGGCCCGAGCCAGGCCGCGCGGTACATTGTGGCAAGCTTCGGCGCCACCATCCGGTTGGTCGCCGTGACGCCCGAATAGCGCCTGTGCAGATTCGGCACGATCAGTTGCAGATCACTGGCCAAATTGTTCTCGATCGGCACGTCCGGCTCCATTTCGGCCAGTTCCTATACGCAACATTAAGCATAGTGGCCAGTTCGGCCTGTGCCGAAACCCACTCTTCACCGCAGCCCCGCTAGCATCGCCGTCAATAGAGCGCGACCAGCATAAAGTGGAAACCGGTTTTGCATCCGGGCGCGCTCCAAATTCAAGAGCGAGAGGTGGCCCATGACCGTGCTCGTCACCGGTGGCGCCGGCTATATCGGAAGTCACATGGTTCATGCGCTGGTGGAAGCCGGCGAAACCGTCGTCGTGATCGACAATCTGTCCACCGGATTCTCCGTCTTCCTGCCGGAAGGCGTGCCGCTGTTCATCGGCGACGCCGGCGATGAAAACCTCGTCGCAGGCGTGATCGACCAGCACGGCATCGAAAGCATCGTCCATTTCGCCGGCTCGATCGTGGTGCCGGATTCGGTGCGCGATCCGCTCGGCTATTACCGCAACAACACCATGACGACCCGCAGCCTCTTGAATGCCGCTGTCAAGGGCGGCGTCAACCGCTTCATCTTTTCGTCGACGGCCGCCGTCTACGGCAATCCGGACCAGGTGCCGGTGCCCGAACATGCGCCGACGCGGCCGGCCTCGCCATATGGCTCATCGAAGCTGATGACGGAAATCATGCTGCACGATGTCGCCGCCGCCCACGGCATGAACTATGTCGTGCTGCGCTACTTCAACGTCGCCGGCGCCGATCCGAAAGGCCGCTGCGGCCTTGCCACCGTAGGCGCTACGCATCTGCTCAAGATCGCGGTCGAAGCCGCCACCGGCCAGCGCGCCAAGATCGACGTGTACGGCACTGACTATCCGACGCCGGATGGAAGCTGCATCCGCGACTTCATCCATGTCAGCGATCTCGTGCAGGCCCATCGCGCCGCGCTGGCCTATCTGCGTGGCGGCAAAAGCTCGATCACGCTGAACTGCGGCTACGGCCGCGGCTATTCGGTGCTCGAAACCATCGAAGCCGTCCGCCGCGTCTCCGGGCGCAATTTCGCGGTTTCATATGCGCCGCGCCGTCCTGGCGACATCATGACCATGGTCGCCGATACCAGCCGCATCCATGCGACGCTGGACTGGACGCCGCAATACGACAATCTCGAAACCATCGCCACCCATGCGCTGGCCTGGGAGGAGAAGCTGTTCCGCGACCGCGGCGGCCTTCCGCAGCATGCGGAATCGGCCTGAAATCAAGCGCTTATTGGGCTTGAAAAAGCCCCGCCAAAGAGGCAAGGACTAATCCGCAGCAGCCCTGACGCGCCGGCTACGAGGCGCCGTCAATGGAACGCGGATGACCGAACTTCCAAGCAAACCGACCAGAAAAATCACCGACGATCCCTACGGCGCAGCGATCCTGATTCGCCGCCTCGTCATGGAACAGGGCTTTGTCTATTGGCGGCGCTATGTGACCGCGTTCGCGCTGATGGGCGTGTCCGCCGGCGCCACCGCGGGCTCCGCCTATATTTTGGGCCAGGTCATCAACCAGGCCTATATCGACAAGAACGTCGTTGGCATCGCCATTCTCTCCGGCGTCACGGTGGTGCTGCTGTTCATCAAAGGTCTGGCGACCTACGGCCACACCGTGATCCTGTCCAAGATCAGCAACGCGATTCTCGCCAACAACCAGCGGCGGCTGTTTGCCAAGCTGATGAGCGAAAGCATCGGATTCTATTCCGAGCGGCATTCGTCCGAATTCCTGGCGCGGCTGACATCGGGCGCAAAATCCATCACCGACGTCCTGACGCTGTTGATCAATGCGGTCGGGCGCGACGTACTGCTGCTGGTCAGCCTGATATTCGTGATGGTGACGCAGGATCCGGTGCTGTCGTTTATCGGCCTCGTGGTGGTGCCGCCGGCGATGCTGATCCTGCGCAAGCTGGTGAAGCGCATCAAGGGCCTCGCCCACAATCAGTTCACCGGCAGCGCCGACATCATGGAGACCATGCAGGAATCGCTGCAGGGCATCCGCACGGTGAAGGCGTTCACGCTGGAAGCGACCATGCAGCGGCGCATCGACGAAAATATCGCGATCGTCGAGAAGAACGCCAACAAGATGGCGCGGGTCTCCAACCGCTCCAACCCGCTGATGGAAATGCTCGGCGGCTTTGCGGTCGCCGGCTGCCTGCTCTATGGCGGCTACAGCGTGGTCGCGCTCGGCGCCACGCCCGGCCAGTTTTTCTCCTTCATGACCGCGTTCCTGCTGGCGACCGAGCCGGCCAAGCGCCTGGCGCGGCTCAACATCGACCTCAACAGCCAGTTGGTCGGTGCGCGGATGCTGCTCGAGATCGTCGACAGCCCGGCGAGCGAGCCCGCCGACGACGACAAGCCGGCGCTAAAACTCTCGAACGCGCGGGTCGAGTTCCGCGATGTCAATTTCTCCTATCGGACGGACGAACCGGTACTGAAGGCGATGAGCTTCATCGCCGAGCCCGGCAAGACCACCGCTTTGGTCGGCCCCTCCGGCGGCGGCAAATCCACCGTGCTGGCGCTGTTGCTGCGGCTCTATGAGGTGAAGCAGGGCGAGATCCTGATCGACGGCCAGAACATATCCGGCGTATCGCGGCATTCGCTGCGCACCCAGACCGGCTACGTCGGGCAAGACGTCTATCTGTTCCGCGACTCGATCGGCGCCAACATCGCCTTCGGCAAGGCGGACGCCACCGAGGGCGAGATCGTGGCGGCTGCGAAGGCCGCCTGCGCGCACGATTTCATCATGGGCTTCCCGCTCGGCTACGACACGCCGGTCGGCGAGCACGGCACGCAGCTATCCGGCGGCCAGCGCCAGCGAATCGCGGTGGCGCGGGCGCTGATCAAGAACGCGCCGATCATCCTGCTCGATGAAGCCACCGCCGCGCTGGATTCGGAATCCGAGAAGGCCGTGCAGGAGGCGATCGACCATCTCTGCCAGAACCGCACCACCATCGTGATCGCCCACCGCCTGCACACCATCATGCACGCCGACGCCATTCTGGTGGTCGAGGGCGGCGAGATCGTCGAGCGCGGCATGCACGACGATTTGCTGCGGCACGGCGGCCGCTACGCCTCGTTCTTCCGCCTGCAGCAGCGCGATGCAGGTCATCCCAGTCTGGCGCCGGTCAGCGCAACCGCGTAAAGGCTATTCCCGAATTTCCACCCGTAACCCGTTGAGACCTTTTCATGAACGCAGCCTCCTACGTCATATCAGCAGCCCCGCAGCCCACGCTTCCGGTCGTCGGCGAGACAGGCGCCTATCCGGTCCGCCGCATCTGGTGCGTCGGGCGCAACTATCTCGAACACATCCGCGAGATGGGCAATGACGAGCGCGCGCCGCCGTTCTTCTTTGCCAAGCATGCCGACATGCTGGTGCAAGACGGCGCCACCATCCCCTACCCGCCGCTGACCAAGGATCTGCATCACGAGGTCGAACTGATCGTCGCGATGAAGAGCGGCGGGCTGAACATTCCCGCCGACAAGGCGCTCGACCATGTCTACGGCTACGCCGTCGGCATCGACCTCACCCGCCGCGACCTGCAGCTCGCCTCGCGCAAGAAGGAGCGGCCGTGGGAAGTCGGAAAATCCTTCGACTATTCCGCGCCCTGCTCCGCGATCCAGCCCGCTTCCAAGATCGGCCACCCCGCCAAGGGCAAGATCTGGCTGACGGTCAACGGCAAGGAAACCCAGAAGGGTGATCTGACCGAACTGATCTGGAGCGTGCCCGAGATCATCTGGCAGCTCTCGCAGCAGGTAAAGCTCGCCGCCGGCGACATCATCATGACGGGCACGCCGGCCGGCGTTTCCCAGCTCAACCCCGGCGACAAGATCGAGTGCGGCGTCGACGGCGTCGGCACGCTGAAGGTCGCGATCGGCAAGCCGGAGTAGCGACCGGCACAAATCGTTACGAGCGCAAAGCCCCCGGACCAGGTCCGGGGCTAATTCGTAGCGGATGAGCGAAGCGCAATCCGCCGATCCCGCGTGACCTCCATGAGCGCGCGGCGGCGGCAAGCTGAAGAGGACGCGCAACGTGGTGGAAGACGTTCGGGAGCGAGCTCACAGGGGCCAGCAGGCCAACCTGAAGCTCAGCAGGGAGGTGTTAGTAATTAATGCTACCTTCGGGCGAACACGTCCGCCAGTTGAGGCGGCCTTGCAGGCGGTGATGCGATGGGTTGGCTCTTCTTGATCGGAATTTCGACGCTGGTTATGACGCCCATCTACCGATTCGTGATGCGGCAATTCTCAGGCATTCAGAAAGTATACGTTTTTGTCGGCGTTGCGATTCTAGCCTCCGCTCTTTGCTTTATGTTGTTGAAGGAAGACCCGCGCGCAATCGCTGGCCCTGGCTACTTGGTGATTTTCCTCTTCGGCCCGTTTGCCCTGGGCTGGATTAGTTGGGGGTTCATTAGTCTGATTGCCTGGGCTGCCCGGAGGCTGATTCAAGCTGGGCAATAAGGAATGTCCATTCCCGACCAGGGGTAGATCCGAAGGCGCGCCCATCTGTTGTCGCAAGTCCCTCAACAGCTTTTGTCGATCCGCTCGTCAAGTTGCTTCGTGCCATCTTCAAGCTCGTGCATCGCAACAAGAGCACCGTATTCGATCACAGGACACCCCTGCCCTCCGGTTGCAAGATCCGCAAAACTGACACAGACTCCGAATATTGCCGGAAACTAACGGCGAAACGTCAGATCGGAGGACACGTCGATGATCAAGGTAAGCGTAATGTATCCCAATACGCCCGGCGGGCGCTTCGACCACGATTACTATCGCGACAAGCATATGCCGCTCGTGAAAGCCCGCATGGGCGATGCGTGCAAGTCCTACACCGTCGACAAGGGGATGGCCGGCGGAGCGCCCGGCGCTCCCGCCACCTATGTCGGCATGTGTCACATCTTCTGCGACTCGGTCGAAGCCTTCCAGGCCGGCTTCGGGCCTCACGCCAAGGAGATCATGGCAGATATCCCGAACTATACCGACCAGTCCCCCGTCATCCAGATCAGCGAAGTCGTCGTCGGCTGATGGAGCCGCGCGGGTTCGAAGGGCGGATTGGCGCAGCGTAATCCGCCGTTTTTCGAAGGCGCGCGCCTGCTGGCCGTCAGCACCTGTGCCCGCATAAGCGATGCGACATCCGGGAAATCGGTTTGCGCCTCGTCCCACATATCGCGGAGCCTGTCATCGGGCGCGCATACGCGCGCCCCGTTGGTCAGCGAGCGACTACGGTTCGCCGGAACTCTCTTGAAAGACAGACGCCATGTCCGGCGAACGCAAACTGAAGACATTGCTGCAAAATATGCAGCCCGAGATGCATCCCCCGCCTTCGCGGGGTATGACGACGGTGGCTTACTGAGATCCCAAGCTGAGATCCCAAGGCGACGATCAACACGCGCTCCTTGGTCATGCCTGGCCTACAGCGCCGCGAGCACCGCCTTCGCAATATCCGCGGTGCCGTTGCCGCCGCCGAATTCCATCGGCTTGATGCCGTCCGCATAGGCCTTGTCCACCGCGCGTTCGATGCGCTCGCCGGCCTCTGCCGCGCTTTCGAGGCCGTGCTTGTCGGCGAGCCAGTCCAGCATCATCGCCGCCGACAGGATCATGGCGGTGGGATTGGCCTTGCCCTGCCCCATGATGTCAGGCGCGGTGCCGTGGCAGGGCTGGAACACGGCGTAGCGGTCGCCGATATCGGCTGAGGGGGCCATGCCGAGGCCTCCGATCAGGCCGGCGGCGAGGTCGGAGAGAATATCGCCGAACATGTTCTCCGTCACCATGACGTCGAAGTCCCACGGGCGCTTCACCAGCATCAGCGAACAGGCATCGACATAGAGCCGATCGGCCTTGACGCCGGGATGGCGTTTTGCGGCTTCATCGAACATCTCGCGAAAGAACGCGAACGCCCTGAACACGTTTGCCTTGTCGACACAGGTCAGGCCGCCATTCGTCTTGCCGCGCGCCTTGCGCCGTTCGGCGAGGCGGAACGAAAACTCGAACAGTCGCTCGGAGGTTTTGCGGGTGATGACCAGCGTCTCGCGCGCCTCGGTGTCCGTCACCACGCCCTTGCCCATCGAGGCGAACAGGCCTTCGGTCGATTCCCGGATCAGCACGAGGTCGATGCCGCGCTGGTCGGCGCCGACGATCGGACTCGGCACGCCCGGAACGAGCCGCGCCGGGCGCACGCCGGCATAGAGGTCGAAATGGAAGCGCAGCTCGATCTGCGGGGCGATCTCGGTATTATCAGGGTAGCGCACCGACGGCAGGCCGCAGGCGCCAAGCAGGATGGCATCCGCTTCCTCGCATAACTGGATCGTCGAGTCCGGCATCGATTTTCCGGTCGCGAGATAATTGTTGGCGCCGGCCGGGGCATCGGTGAAGCGAAACTTCAGGTCGCTGGTCGCCTCGATCTTGCGCAGGACTTCGATCGCCGGCGCCATCACTTCAGGGCCGATGCCATCGCCGCCGAGCACGGCGATGTGGAGGGCGTTATTTGCGGACATGGGGATTCCTTACACGAGCAGGTCATTCCGGGGCGATGCGAAGCATCGAACTACGATGCGCAATTGCGCATCGGAGAATCTCGAGATTCCGGGTATGGTGCTGACGCACCATCCCGGAATGACAGAAAGCTATGGCGTCAGCACCGCGCGACCGACCAATTTGCCCTTCTGCAAATCGATCAATGCTTCATTCGCCTTCGCGAGCGGCATTGTCGTCACCGGAATCGGCGCGATCATCTTGTTGCGAACGAGATCGAGCAGTTCCTCGGTCTCGCGCAAATTGCCGACATAGCTGCCCTGGATCGTGATCGCCTTGATCGGGATCAGCGGCAAGGCCCAGGTGGCGCCGCCGCCGAACAGGCCGACGATGACGAGCTTGCCGCCCTTGGTCAGGCAGTCGAAGCCGAGCTGCGTGGTCTGCGCATTGCCGACAAGATCGATCACGGCACGAATGGGTCCGCCGGCTGCCTTCGCCAGTTGCTCCAGCGCATCCGGCGCCTTGCCGTCGACGGTAGCGAGCGCGCCGGCCGCTTCGGCGGCTTCGCGCTTGCGCGCATCGATATCGACGACGATCGCGCCCTTGCCGCCCATCGCCTTCAGCAGCGACAGCGCCATCAGGCCGAGCCCGCCCGCGCCAAAGATGACGATCGGCGAGTTGAAGGCGAACTCGACCTTCTTCAGGGCGCTATAAGTTGTGACGCCGGAACAGGCATAGGGCGCCGCCGTGACGGGATCGAGTCCCTTCAGGTTCAGGAGATACTTCGGATTCGGCACCGTCATGTGGTCAGCATAGCCGCCGTCGCAATAGACGCCGAGCGAGTTCGGCTTGACGACGCACATGTTCTCATCGCCGCCGACACACGTCGCGCATTTGCCGCAGCCGAGCCAGGGATAGACCAGCGCCGTGTCACCGACCTTGAGATCGCCCTTGTCGGCGGCCGTCGCGTCCGGCCCGAACGCCACCACCTCGCCGACCGTCTCGTGCCCCATGGTGCGCGGCAGCGACACGCCACGGTCCTTCAGCGACAGCGGCTTGCGGCCGTGGCCGAGATCATAGCCGCCTTCCCAGATGTGGAGGTCGCTGTGACAGACGCCGGCCGCCTTCACTCTGATCAGCACCTGCGTACCCGTGGGCTGCGGCGTCTCCTGATCCACCTCTTTCAGGGGGGCGTTGAACTCGGCGACCTGAAAACTCTTCATCGCTTCTCTCCCGTCATTCTTGTTCTTGGGCGTGGGTTATTGGCCGCGAATTTGTGGGTGCGGACACTTGTTGAGGACGGACATTGCCACGTCCGTCCCATCGAGACAAACGCGGGCGACGCGCTCCCGGTATTCAGATCAGCGGGTGATGGCAAGCCGCGAACTGGCCCGGCGCGACGGCGCGAAGCTCGGGCACCTCCGCGCTGCATCGCTGGTCCGCGCGGGGGCAGCGGGTGCGGAACCGGCAGCCAGACGGCGGCGCGATCGGCGACGGCGGCTCGCCCACGGGCACGGTCTCGGTGGGGCGGACGTCCGGATCGGGCACCGGGATCGCCTCGATCAAGAGCGCGGTATAGGGATGCGCCGGCCGGGCAAAGAGCTGTTCGGACGGACCCACCTCGCAGAGCCGGCCGAGATACATCACCGCCACGCGGTCGCTCACCGCCTTCACCACCGCGAGGTCGTGTGCGATGAACAGCAGCGTCAGGCCGAACCGGCCCTTCATCTCCTCCAGCAGATTGAGTATCTGGGCGCGGATAGAAACGTCGAGCGCGGAAACCGGCTCGTCGCAGACGATGAACTCCGGATTGAGAATGAGCGCGCGCGCGATGCAGATGCGCTGGCATTGTCCGCCGGAGAATTCATGCGGCAGCCGTCCCACCACCAGGGTCGGGTCAAGACCGACCGCGCTCAGCACCTCGTGGACGAGCCGCTCGCGCTCCTCCGGATCCTTGACGCCTGCGATCACCAGCGGCTCGGCGACGATGTCTCCGATCTTGCGGCGCGGGTTGAGCGAGGCGATCGGATCCTGGAAGATCAATTGCACGCGCCGGCGCATCAGCCGCAAGGCGTCGCCCTGCATCGTCGTGAGGTCGTGGCCGTCGAACAGAACCCGCCCCGCGGTCGGCCGGCGCAACTGCAGCACCGCCCGGCCCAGCGTCGATTTTCCGCAGCCGGATTCGCCGACCAGACCCAGCGTCTCGCCGCGGGCGATCTGCAAGGACACGCCGGACACGGCATGAACGATCTTGGAGCCGACGGGATACTCCACGACCAGATCGTCGACGGCGAGCAGCGGTTCGCCGGAAGCGGATGGCACGGCTTGCAGCATCATGCTCCGGCCTCCGCATGAACTTCGATCGGGTGGAAGCAGGCGTATTGATGTGCGCTCGTCTCGGCCGCTTCGAGCGCGGGTTTCTCGTTCTGACAACGGGCCACCGCATAGCGGCAGCGCGGCGAGAACGAGCACCCCTGCAGCGGCCGGGTCGGGTCGGGCGGACGCCCCGAGATTGCCGGAAGCGGCGTATGGGGCGCGGCGTCGAGCTTGGGAAGCGCCGCCAGCAGCGCCTCGGTATAGGGCATCCGCATCTTCTTGAACAAAGCCGGCGTCGGCGCGCGCTCGACCACGCGCCCGGCATACATGACGGCGACTTCATCGGTGCGGCCGGCAACGACGCCGAGGTCGTGGGTGATAATGATCATCGCCATGTGCCGGCGGCGCTGCTCGCGCGCCAGCAGATCGAGGATCTGCGCCTGGATCGTCACGTCGAGCGCCGTGGTCGGCTCGTCGGCTATCAGTAGTTTCGGTTCGCACGACAGCGCGATCGCGATCGCCACCCGCTGCCGCATCCCACCCGAGAGCTGGTGGGGATACTGCGCCAGCCGCTGCTCGGGCGCGGGGATTCCGACCGCTGCGAGCAATTCGACGCTGCGCCTGGTGGCTGTGGCATCGTCAAGTTCGAGATGCTCCTGCAGCGTCTCGATCAGCTGGGTGCCGATCGTGAGCACCGGGTTGAGCGAGGTCATCGGATCCTGGAACACCACCGCCAGCGACCGGCCGCGCAGCTTGCGCAGTTTCTCCGGCGAGAGCTGCAGCAGGTCCTGCCCGTCGAACATCACGCGGCCGGAGAGCTTTGCCTTCTTCGGCAGCAATTGCAGGATCGCCCGCGATAGCATGGTCTTGCCGCAGCCGGATTCGCCGACGATGCCGAGCGTCTGGCCGCCGCCGACGGTGAGATCGACACGATCCACCGCGCGCAGATTGCCGCGCGGGGTTGGCAGATCGACGGAAACATCCTCAACGGAAAGCAGCGTACGATCGGTCACAGCGCGCCCTGACGTGGATCGGTGAGCGCTCGCAGCGTGTCGCCGATGAGATTGAAGGAGAGCACGGTGAGGAACATCGCGATCGCCGGAATGAAGGCCAGCCGCGGCGCCATCTCAAGACTCTGGCGTCCCTCCCCGATCATGCTGCCCCAACTCGAGATCGGTGGCGGCACGCCGAGGCCGAGGAAGGACAATGCGCCTTCGACCACGATGGTGACAGCAACGCCGAGCAGGAAAAAGGCAAACAGCGGGAGGATCACGTTCGGCAGCAGCTCGCGCAGCAGGATGCGCGCATGCGTGGCGCCCAGCGCCTGCGCGGCGATGACGAATTCGCGCCGCGCCAGCGTCAGCGTCGCTGCCCGCGCCACCCGCATGAAGGCGGGAATGCCGAGCACGCCGAGGATGCAGGTGAGATTGAAAATGGACTGCCCGAGATAGGCGGTCACCGCCAGCGCCAGGATCAGGGGCGGAAACGCGAGCAGCACGTCCATGCTGCCGACCACGATCGACTCGAACCGGCCGCGGAAATAACCCGCGAGCATGCCGAGCGCGCCGCCGATGGTGAGCCCGATGACCGGTGCGCAAAGCCCGACCACGAGCGAGATTCGCGCACCGTAAATGAGGCGAGACAGTTCGTCACGGCCGAGGCCGTCGGTCCCGAGCCAATGCTCCGCGGAGAACGGTGCGCGCTTCTCCAGCATGTCCATGTCGGTCGGGCTCGGCAGCGGCAGCACGGGGGCAAAGACCGCGACCGCGAACATGAAAATCATCCAGCCAATCGCCAGCCAGAACAGCGTTCCAAGCCGCCTGCCCTTGCGCGCAGGTTGGGTTACAGCCTCCCCTGCAACTTCGAGTTCAAGCGTGGCCATGGCGAATCCTGGGATCGAGAACTGCGTAGAGCAGGTCGACGACGAAGTTCATGATGACGAAGCCCGCACCGACCAGCAGCACGACTCCCTGCAGGATGATGAGGTCGCGCGTGAGGATCGCGCCGATCAGCAGCCGGCCGATGCCCGGGAGAGCAAAAACCGTCTCGACGATGACGGCGCCGCCGATCAACCGGCCGATATTGATGCCGGTAATCGTCACCAGCGTCAGTGACGACGGCTTCAGCGCATGTACGAACAGGATGCGCGCCGGCGTCAGGCCCTTTGCCTTGGCGAGCGCGATATAGTCTTCCTGCAAGGTCGCAATCATGTCGGAACGCAGCACACGCATGATGCCCGGCCATTCCGCCAGCGCCAGCGTCAGCGACGGCAGCACAAAGAACCGCAGGTTGGCGAGCGGATCTTCCGTAAACGGAACATAACCGGTCGCCGGCAACCAGCGCAGTTCGACCGCGAACAAATAGATCAGCAGGATCGCCGAGAGAAAGGTCGGCACCGACAGCATGCCAAAGGCAGTGCCGGTCATGAAGCGATCGAACGGTCCGCCGCTGCGCGCCGCGCAGACGATCGCCAGGGGAACGCCGATCGCCAGAGCGCCGAACTGCGCCAGCAGCATCAGCTCAATGGATACCGGCAGCCGCTCGGCAACCGTCTGAAGCACCGTCTGGCCGGTGCGGAACGAGCGGCCAAAATCGCCCTGCATCACATTGCCGAGCCAGCTCAGATAGCGCCACCAGATCGGCTGGTCCAACCCCATGTCACGCCGCAACGCCGCCACGTTCTCCGGCGTCGCCTGGTCACCGAGGATGGTATACGCAAGATCGCCCGGCAGCAGCGACGCGATCGAGAAGGTGAGCAGCGAAACCGCAATCAGCACCGGCAACAGATAAAGGAGCCGGCGTGCGACGAAGAACGCCATAGGCGGCTATTCCTTCCAGGCGCGCGATACGTCGATCATCCCACTATACATCTTGGGCAAGCCTTTCAGCTTGGCACTCGAAATCGCGTAATAGGTGTTCTGGAACGTCCAGAACCAGATCGCCTCCTTGTTGATCAGCCGGCTGATCGCGCAATAGTCGTCGATGCGCTTATTGGTATCTGCCGTGACACGGGCGTGATCGAGCAACTTGTCGAGTTCCGGATTGGAGTAGTTGGCAAGCGCCACCGGACTTCCGGTCTTGAAGTTGGAATACATCTGTATGTCAGGATCGGCCAGATCGACAATTCGCCACGGCGTCAACTGGAACTGGCGCATGAAGGCGCGCGGCGGGATGGTGGCCTGGTCGACCTGCTCAATCTCCATGTTGGCGCCGGCCCGCTTCCAGAACTGCTGCAGCACTTGGCCAACCATGCGCCCGCGTGGCGTCGCCGTAACGAGCATCTTGAAATCGACAGGCTTGCCGTAGTCCTTGATCAGCGCCTTGGCCTTCTCAAGGTCTTCGGGAAGAGCACCGTCATCCTTGCATTTGACCCAGGAGCCGTCGCCATAGGGATTGCTGGCAGGACGGGACAGACCGTTGGTGATCGCCTGCGACATCTTCTTGCGGTCAAGCGCCATTACCAGTGCCTGGCGCACGCGCAGGTCGTCGAATGGCGCGACCTTGGTGTTGAAGGCGTAGACCTGCGCACCGGACCCCTCGTATGTGTGCACCGTCAGCTTGGAATCTTTTTGCGCCTTCTGGATATTGTCGGCGCTGTATTCGTCATCCCAGATCAGGTCGACCTCGCCCGATTGCAGGCTGGCGAAGCGCGATTGCGCATCGGGCAGCGGCTTCAGCGTGATGCGGTCGAAATAGACCTTGTCTTTGTCCCAATAATCAGGGTTCTTCTCCAGGATCATGCGATCGCCGGCCGTCCAGGTTTTCAGAATGTAGGGACCGGTGCCGACGGGATTGCGGTTGTAATCGTCGCCCTTGGTCTTCCACGCGGTCGGGGAATGTATCGCATTGGTCTGGCTCGCGTAGGACACCAACGATGGGAAGTTTACCGACGGGTCATTGAGGTTATAGACCAACGTCAGTTCGTCCGGCGCCTGAACATTGTTGACGTTGGAGATATAGAAGGCGAAGCGGCACTTGTTGGCGGGATCTTTCTGCCGGTCGAAATTCGCTTTGAAAGCTGCGGCGTTGAACGGCGTACCATCGTGGAACTTGACGCCCGGACGCAGCTTGAAGGTCCACATCTTGAAGTCCTCGGAGGGCTCCCAGGACAGTGCTAGCTTCGGCTGCGGCTTGCCGTTGGCATCGAGATAAGTGAGCGTATCGAAGAGCGCCGATGACGCGGTGAGCGCCGCGGCGTCGTAAACGCCGACCTTCAGCACATCGAAGCCGGGGATATCGAGTTCGAGACCGACGGTGATGTTGCCGCCCGCTTTCTGCGCGTTGGCGGGCATTGCAGACAGCACCACACCAAATCCCGCCACAAGAAATATTCGCGCAAGCGCGCTCGAACGGATCGCCGCCTTCATGGATGTTCCCTCCGATGTGTCATCCGTCCGGTATTCCGGATCGTGATCGCTGCGGTAAGATTGTCTGGAATCGCCGGCGCGGGCAAGGCCGTTCGCAACCCGCGGATGAAACGCCGCAGGTTCATGTTTCGCTATGCGGACCGCGCTGTCAGACGCGCGCAGCCGCCTGCGCCTTGCCGCCGAGGGATGCGATTTCATCCTCCGACAGGCCGGCCTCCTTCAGGTAGGCACGCGTGTGCTCGCCGAGCGTCGACATGCGCCTGGCCGCCGACACTTTGGCGCCGGACATGCGGAACGGCAGGTTGAGCACCTTGAAGGTGCCGCCGCCGTCCTCGACCTCCGCCAATGCGCCGCGATGGGCGATCTGCGGATCGCGCAGCGCTTCGGCGGCGGTGCGATAGGCCGATGAGGGAACGCCGTGCTTGTTAAGCGCTGCGAGGCACTGCCCGGTCGTGACTGTGCGCGACCACGTCTCCACGCCTTCGATCAGGCTCGTCCAGTTTTCCCGCCGATCGGAATATTTGGCAAAGCGCGGATCGCTCACCCACTCGGGATGACCGATCACCTGCATCAGGCTCTGAAACGTTTTCTCGCTGGCGATCGCCATCATCACGTAGCCGTCTGTCGTCTCGATCGGGCCGAACATCGGCCGCTGCGTCGGCCTCACTTCGAATTGCGACCATTGCAGTTCGTTCAGCGTCAGGCTCAGCATCGATTCCAGCATCGAGACGTCGATGTGCTGGCCCTGCCCGGTTGCTGTGCGCTGATACAGCGCCGCCGAGATGGCGCCGAACGCGTAGACGCCGGTGAGCACGTCGGCGTGGTAGATGCCGCAATAGTCCGGCCGGCTGCGCCCCGGCTGGTAGGCCAGATGCGCCATCTCATAACCGGAGGCTGCGTGAATCACCGGCGCATAGGCCGGCAGCTCCGCCGACGGCCCGGTCTGGCCGTATCCCGAGATCGAGCAATAGACCAGTTTCGGGTTGAGCTCATGCAGCGAGGCATGATCGAGCTTCAATCGCCGCATCACGCCGGGGCGGAAATTTTCCACCAGCACATCCGCGGTCGCGACTAGCCGGCGAACGGCCTCCGATCCCTTCGGCGACTTCAAATCCAGAACCAGACTGTTCTTGCCGACATTGAGCTGGCCGAACGCGGTCGAGCAATTATTCCGCACCGGCGGGCGGGTCCGCATCGTCTCGCCTTCCTCGGTCTCGATCTTGATAACCTCCGCTCCCATATCGGCGAGCATTCGTGTACAGTGGGGGCCGGCGATCGTGGTGGAGAAATCGAGGACCCGCAGGCCTGCGAAGCTGCCTGTTAAATTCCTCTGATCATTGCCGGCTATGGTCATTGCGTGAAGCTCCTTCGGCCGTTTGCGGCCATTCGTTTTGGTTGGCGGCCGAGACCCTAAATTGTGCAGCGTCGACAGGAAAGTAGTTCGCTCAGGAACGACGGGCCGCAGCGCGCGTTGTAACGGGTAAGGAAGTTGGACCTATTCTTGCATCAATAACACTGCGGCAGGTACGAGGACGCTTGTCTTGAAGGTCTTGTTCGTCACTACTGAAATGGATGACTTCGTCCGGGTCGGCGGTCTCGCCGCCGTATCCGCCGCCCTGCCCCGGGCGCTGCGCCGCTGGAGTGACGTCCGGGTCATGCTGCCCGGTTACCGGGACATCATCGAACAGTTCACCCACATTGAAATCGTTGGGGAATGCCCGGCTCTGGCGCAGATGCCGGCCTGCTCGCTCGGGCGGGCGTCGACCAAGGATGACCTGCCGGTTTACGTCCTGCTCTGCCCGCAGCTTTACGACCGGCCGGGCAATCCCTATGGCGACGAATCGGGGCGCGACTGGCCGGACAACGACATCAGGTTCGGCCGCTTCGCATCTGCCGCCGCCGAACTTGCCGCGGGCACCCTGGACAAGAATTGGGCAGCAGACCTGATCCATGCCAACGACTGGCAGGCCGCGCTGGCGCCGGCCTATCTGGCATGGCGAGGCTCAAAGGTCCCCTCGATCCTGACCATTCACAACCTCGCCTATCAGGGGCTGTTCCCGCCGGACTCGTTACGCCGGATCGGCGCGCCCGAAAGTTCCTTCCACATCGACGGGCTCGAGTTCTACGACCACGTCTCGTTCCTCAAGGGCGGCCTCGTCTACGCCTCGCACCTGACTACCGTCAGCGCCACCTACGCGAAGGAGATCACGACGCGCGAGCTCGGCTGCGGGCTCGAAGGCCTGCTGCAGCGCCGCTCGAACGCCGCGCAACTCACCGGCATCTTGAATGGCATCGACGAAAGCTGGGATCCCAGTGCCTGCGCACATCTCGCTCAGACCTTCGCCCCCGGCGACTGGGAGGGCAAGCAGGCGAATGCCGACTACGTCCGCAAGCAGTTTGGCCTGGCGCTGTCGCGCGGCCCGCTGTTTGGCCTGGTTGCCCGCCTGGTTCACCAGAAAGGCGTCGACCTCGTCCTGTCCGCGGCCGACGAAATCATCGAGGCGGGCGGGCAGATCGTGGTAACCGGCAGCGGCGAGGCCCAGATCGAACAGGCGCTGGTCAACGCGCACCGCCGCAGGCCGGATTCGATCGGCGTCGTCATCGGCTTCAACGACGCCCAGGCGCGGCGAATTTTTGCCGGCAGCGATTTCACCCTGATGCCGTCGCGGTTCGAGCCGTGCGGGCTGAGCCAGATGTATGCGCAGCGGTTCGGATCGCTGCCGATCGGCCACCAGACCGGTGGGCTGGCGGAAACCATCCAGGACGGAGAAACCGGTTTCCTGTTTCCGAAGCCGTCCGCGGAGTCCTTCCTCGGCGGTGTCAGGCGCGCGTTCGATGCATTCCGCGCCAAGGATCGCCTCGACGCGATGCGGCGCAGCGCGATGGCGCGATCGTTTAGCTGGGATCTTTCGGCCGCCTGCTACAGCGCGCTTTATCGCAAGACGATCGCGCCCTCCATCCTCGCGTGACTTGCGACTATTCCGCCGCCTCCGGCATGACTTCCATCTGCTCGTGGAGGATGACGCCGGACAGCGGATCGAACTCGCCGACCCAGGGCTTCTTTTCGAGCACCGATTTGGTGTGGTGGTATCCGGCATCCCACCGCTGCATGATACCGGACGGGCTGAAATCAATATCCTTGGTATGATCCTCGCGGCTGAGCTGCGGGGCGAGCAACCGCACCACATGCATCCGGGTCGGACAGCCATAGCCAGTGAGCTCCCTCACCGCCTCACTGTTGCGCTCGGCCTCGGGCAGCCGCGCGGCGAGTTGGTTGATGACATGGCGCAGCCGATGCGCCTGCTGCTGCCGCGCAATGTGGCTCGCGATACGGCTCGAATACTGCACGTCCTTGTGGCGGTTGAGCACCTCCGCCATCGTGGTCGGCTCAGGCCCGGACGGATTCCACAGATGCACGGCGAAGATCAGCGAGTTCTTGCGCGGATTGTCGTCGAACACGGCTTCCGTCGGCGTGTTCGATAATATGCCGCCGTCCCAATAAAGTTCGCCGTCGATGCGCACCGCCGGAAATGCCGGCGGCAGCGCGCCCGACGCCATGACGTGCCTGACGCCGAGTTCGCCATCGCGGCTGTCGAAATAGCGCATCTGGCTGGTGCGGACATGGGCGGCGCCGACCGTCAGGCGCGGCGTGCACTGATTGACCAGATTGAAATCCACCAGCTCCGTCAGCGTCCGTTCCAGCGGCGAGGTCGAGTAATAGCCGGCATTGTCGGCGCCGAGCGGATAGCTGTCGCCGGCATGGGCGAGCGGATTGGGCCGGAAGAAGCCGGGAATGCCGTTGGTCACGGTCGACCAGTAGGAGAGCTTTTCGTTGAAGCCTGGAAAGATGTCGCGAAAACTCCAGATCGGATTCTGCTCCATCTTCTTCCAGAATTCACGCAACCTCGGCAAACGGTTCTGCGGCGCGTTGCCGGCGATCAGGCTGGCATTGATGGCGCCGATCGAGGTGCCGATGATCCAGTCCGGCTCGATGCCGGCTTCATGCAGCGCCTGGTAGACGCCGGCCTGATAGGAGCCGAGCGCGCCGCCGCCCTGCAGCACCAGCACGACCTGCCCCGGCTCGGATATCGCCAGCGATTTCAAGTTCGGCGAAGCGCCGGTGTCCTGAACGTCGTTCATGTCACGCTCCTTCGGATATTCGTGGCGCTAGTGTGCGGTCCAGCCGCCGTCGACCGGCAATGCTGTGCCGGTGATTGATGCCGCCGCGTCGCTGGCGAGAAAAACCGTCAGCGCGCCCAATTCCTCAACGCTCGCAAAATGCTTGTTGGGCTGCTGCGCCAGCAACACGTCGTGGATGACCTTTTCGCGGGAAATGCCGTGCGCCCTGGCCTGGCTGTCGATCTGCGCCTCGACCAGCGGCGTATAGACGTAACCCGGGCAGATCGCATTGCAGGTGATGCCGTCCTCGGCGGTCTCCAGCGCGGTCACCTTGGTCAGGCCGACGATGCCGTGCTTGGCCGCGACATAGGCCGCCTTGAAGGGCGAGCCGACCAATCCGTGCGCGGAGGCGATGTTGATGATCCGTCCGAACTTGTTCTGACGCATCGCCGGCAACGCCAACCGCGTGGTGTGAAACGCCGACGACAGGTTGATCGACAGGATCGCGTCCCATTTCTCGACCGGAAACTGCTCGAGCGGCGCGACATGCTGGATGCCGGCATTGTTGACCAGAATATCGAGCCGCCCGTGACTGGCGATGGTAGCCGCGATCATCTCGGCGATCGCGTCACTGCTGGTCATATCGGCCGCGGAATAACTGACCTCGACGCCGAAATCGGCGGCGATCTGATCCCGGGTTTTGGCGATCTCGGCCGCGAGGCCAAAACCGTTCAGCACCACCGCCGAGCCGGCCTGCGCCAGCGCGCGGGCAATCCCGAGCCCGATGCCGCTGGTCGACCCTGTGATCAGCGAGACCTTGCCGGTCAGCGGCCGCAAGGCCGAAGCGTCCTGGGCTTTGAGCTGGATATTCATGGCCGTCCTTTTCGTGTGGGGATTCAGCGCCTTACGCTGACCATTTCCGCCTCACTCTGGACGCTGGACGTCAATTGAGGAAATGCCGTTTGGCTTCCAAAACCATAGGCCGGCGCTATGGCGGTTACGGTGTCATCGCCGGGCGCGATCGGTTACGGTGCGATCAAGACAGACCGAGGCACGACCATGGAGATGCATCAGGTACGCTACTTCCTCGCGGTCGCGCGCGTACTCAACTTCACGCGCGCTGCCGACGAATGCAACGTCACGCAGCCGTCACTGACGCGAGCCATCAAGCAGCTGGAGGCCGAACTCGGCGGTGACCTGTTTCGCCGCGAGCGCCCTGCCGCGCAATTGACCGAACTCGGCCAGCGTATGCATCCGCTGCTCAAGCAATGCTACGAGGCGGCGACAGGCGCGCGCGAACTTGCCTCGTCCTTCAAGAGCGGCGAAGTCGGCGCGCTCAGGATTGCGCTGACCCATTCCGTCGACCTGTCGCTGCTGATTCCGCATCTCGACCAGATCAAGCGGATGTTCAATCGTCTGGAGTTCCGCTTTCTGCGCGGCAACGCCCGCGAGGTCGCCGAGTTTCTCAAGCGGGGCGAAGCCGAGCTCGGCATTGCCGCCGAGATCAGCGAGGAGTGGGAGCGGCTCGACACCCGGCCGCTGTTCACGGAAAACTTTCAGCTCGTCGTCAACAGGAATCATCCGCTGGCAACGCGCGACAAAATCGACTTCAACGATCTTCGCGCCGAACAATTGCTGTCGCGGAATTACTGTGAGCATGGCGCGCGGGTAAACAGCTCGCTTCGCGAGCATGGGCTCGACGTCGATCGCAGCCATGAGATCGCCTCTGAACGCGATTTGATCGAATTGCTGGAAGCCGATATCGGCGTCGCCGTGGTGCCGGATACCGCCTCGATCCCGCCGACGCTGAAGCGTGCCACCGTCGAGGGACTGGATGCGCGGCGGACCGTGAACCTGTATGGCGTTGCCGGACGCGAACGGACCGCCGTGGCATCCGCCGTGATGCGAATGCTGCGCGGCGCCGACTGGCAGCAATTCATCGGCAAGACCGCAGGCGCCTGAGGGTTGTTAACCCGCTAGCTGACGTTGCCATAGGCTGAAATATCCGCTTTGCGCCAAAGCTGACATCGGCCACAGCACGCTCACGCAGGCCGCTCGATGCGGAGGGAACTCTAGAAAGCCGCGTTTGAACTACACTGATCCTAAAAGGTGAAGGATCAGCCCACGGTGCTTTGAGCGGAGCGCGCCCGTCTGAGGTCAGCCGTTTCGGCTCCTTCGTCGAACCAACGGCAGATTGGTTCTAGCAGTGCGCGCGCCTCATCAGGTCTTCCTTGCGTCCGCCAGAGTTCCGCAAGGCTTATGGCGGCGCGTAATTCCAGGGACTTGGCGCTTTGACTGCGCGCCACTTCAATAGACCGCTTCAGATAAGACTCAGCTTCGCTCATCTTCGATGGGTTGAGTGCAAAAAGAATTTGCGCTCTTTGTCGATGCAATTCCGCTTCCCATGATCTGCCTGTCACGTCACCAATATTGGCCAGGATCCCCTCGACGATCGATAGCGCGCATTCATTTTCGCCAGCTTTGGCGTACAAGTCCGCCAGCCAGCTATCCATCATTGGAAGCATGAAGCCGACGCCATTACGTCGCGCTTCGGCGATTCCAAGTGCCATTTCCTCCTGGGCCTCTCCAAGTCGGCCTAGTTCGCCGGCTGCTCGGCCTCGTGAAATTCTTGACAAAATTACGTACAGCGAAAACCGCTGTTCTTGCGACATTTCGAAGCTCCTGTCGGCACTTTCGTAGGCGCGAGCGGCATCCCCGCGAAGAAGGTGCACAACGGAAGTCATGTAATGAGCGAACGCCACGGTGTATGGGTGGCCAAGGTTTTGACCCAAGGCAAGCGCTTCCGAAACGCGGGAAAGGGATTGATCCGGATAGCCTAGAAACCACAAGTCCCAAGATAGGAGCAGAAGTGAAGCCGCTTGGGGCTCCACCATGTAAAGGTTGGATAGGGGCTGTTTTCCTTTGCCAATCGAGAGTTTGATTGACTCCGCGAAATGGTTCGCTGACGATTGGAAGTCTCCAATCGTCAATAACGTGCTGCCCATCACTCTATGAGCCACCATTAGCGGCACCGGTTGGGACAACGCTCGTGACCGTGACAGGAATTCATCAGCTAAGCGGAGCGCATCATCATTCTTTCCACCCATCCAGGAGTGCCCCCATAACCCAAACAGGGCTTGGAAATACTCAGGGATGTCGCCGAGTTGCAGGCATAAGGCACGAGCCCGCGAAAACGCTTCGCGGGTTTCCGCGGAGGCATACCCTTGAACGGCGATAAGCGGTATTCCCAACGCCAATTGAATATCGATCTCTTGTTTGATCCGTTCAGGCGTTTCCGGCAAAGCGTCCAGAAGCTGAAGGGCCTTTCGAAAGCTGGCAATCGCTTCGACGTTGGCGGAATGCGCTAGCGCGCCCTGCCCAGACCGGAACCAGCAACGAATGGCCTGTTGATGATCGCCCGCTTCTTGATAGTGATAGGCCAGCACCTGGGGTTGATTTTCGGCGAGCCCCGAAATGTCATGCTCTAAGATTGCCGCGATGTCCGCGTGTATCTGCTGCCTCTTGCTCTTAAGCAAGGAGTCGTAGATTGCGTCACACAACAACGCATGTTTGAAGGCGAAACGAAGGAAAGGCGAAATTCCGACTCGATAGATGATGTCAGCCTGTTCGAGTAACGAGAGGGCCGACAATATATCGTCATCATCAATTCTCGATGCAGCCGACAAGAGATCATAGGAGAACTCGCGCCCAATCACAGCCGCAATCTGTGCAAGTCTGCGACTCGGCGCAACACGATCGAGCCGCTCCATCAATGCGTCACTCAGCGTGTCCGGAACCCTGAGTGTTGCTGGCTGTGCTGCGCGCTCGAGAGTGCCTCGGGTTCGTAAAGGCGCACTCAACATACTGCTTGTCAGTTCCTCTATGAATAGCGGGACGCCATCGGCCTTTTCGATAATCCGGTCGAGCACCGGTTGGGGCATGCTCCCTCCCCTCAAGATATCTCGGATCATCGCCCTCACTTCGGTGAGCGACAATCGAGTGAGGGAGTGCACGGTGGTGCTCGCGTGGGTCATCCATGTGGGGCGGAACTCGGGCCGACACGACACAATAAGCAGCACGCGGGCGTGGTCGATCCGACTGATAATCGATTCAAGCAGCTCAAGCGTCGATGGATCTAACCAGTGTGCATCCTCGAAGATGCAGAGCGTGGGGCGCTGGACAGAAAACGCCAAGATCATATCGACAAGCGTGCTTATCGTCCTGTTTTTTATTTGCTGCGGCGTAAGACCAGCTAATTCGAGGTTATTTTCCAAAGGGACTGATAACAGTTTGGCAATGAGCAGGACCGGCTCTTTGGAATTATCAGTTGAGCGCGGAAGGTAAGTTGTAAGCTTGGCAATCTTATCTACCTCGGCCTCGCGTACTGTTAGTTGCGCCGCTTGTTCGATCTGCCCGATCACCGGAAAGAATGCGCTCTGACTGTGATAGGGCGAGCACTGATGGTGCAGCAAGAGGTGTGGTTCCTGCTGAATTTGCGATTTCAATTCGTGGAGGAGCCTCGATTTTCCTACTCCGGGAATACCCGAGAGCAATATGACTTGGCCATCACCTTCTTTGACTTTCTGCCACCTATCGAGCAGCAAGCTTAGTTCGGTTGAGCGTCCAACGAGCGGGGTAAGAGAGCCCGTATGCGCAGCCTCGAAGCGGCTAGCGGTATTTTTTGCCGAGAGCACGCGATACACGTGAAGAGGTTCAGTTACACCTTTGAGTTCTTGGAGCCCGACGTCCTGAAACTCAAAAGCTGCCCATACGAGACGCCTCGTCGATTCCGAGATGAGTACCGTATTGGCAGCGGCAAGGGTCTGTAGACGTGCGGCGATATTCGGCGTCTCTCCCACCGCGTCCATCGACCACGTACCACTATCTCCAATCTCACCGACAACAACCGGACCCGAGCAAACACCTACTCGACAATTCAGGGTAACTGGCCCTGAAATCTTCGTAACTCCGGACACAATCTCCAGGCCGGCGTGAACAGCACGAACGGCGTCATCCTCGTGTGCACGGGGCCAACCGAAAAATGCCATCACTCCATCGCCGAAATAGCGGGCGACCTCGCCTCCATAGTGCCCAATCGCCGTGCTGCACTCTACCCGATACGCGTCAATGAGCTTTTGGAGATCCTCAGGATCTAACTTCTCCGATAGCTGCGTAGACCCCACCAGGTCACAGAACATGACTGTGATCTGGCGGAATTCAGCTTCGCGATGTTGCACAGGAGAGGGTGGCACCACCGTGGCGCTTGAAACTGCTGTTGTTGTGCCGGTGGACTGGCGCGCGGCCGTCAATGTTTTAATGGCCCGAAGCAGCTTCTTGCGGTGACCTAGAGAAGATATTCCGAGTTTCTCGAGATCATTTTCCGTCAAATCCTGAAGAACGGAGTAGTCGATATTGTTTTCTACGAAGGTTTTGGCGTACTGACCTAGACCGTGTCCACCCAGCCACTCGGCCAAGTCGGTGGTTGTTGTCTTCGTCATTGCAGAGGTCCTTGCCTACTGCCGTAGTTCATTAAGCAGGAGTTGGGCTTCAGACCCACCATGTGGGGCCTTTGTCACTTAAAACCAGGAAACCTTCCGCGCACGATATCATTTCCCGCACACGATATGATATGAGCGTTTTTGACCGCCGAAATTTTTTGCTTTACCCGGCGTCGAGGCACAACTGCAGCTTGGCGCGAGGACGCCAGCGCCGGTGCCCTACCCAGCTAACCATGACGGCCGATCGCGAGCAGTCGCGCGGCCCTCATCGTTTTAAATCGCAACCGTACTATTACTATTACCCTAAGGGAGAACCGGGCCTCCTTTCTCGTGCCTCACGCCATGCCAAACTGCGATAACTATCGCGCTATTCCGCTCACGCTGCGGGCCGAGCGCCGCGCTCTTCACCGTCCAAAGGATATGAGCGGTGACGATACGGGAGCGCCTCTCCGAGCGCCTGCTCAAGCTCTTCAAGCATCTCCGCTTCGGATTTGAGAAGCTCGTGATTATATCCCTCCGCCAGGATCAATGCCGATTCATACGTCTCCTGAACGACTCTGATACGATCATTCGCGGGAAGGGAGGCGACGAACGTGATCGTTTCTTCGACGTGAGTCGCCTCGCTTCCGAGGGAACTGTGACTTCTGAGAAAGCGAGTCGCATCAACGTCATCCGGACAGATCGCCTGCACCTTCTCGATATCGGTCTCCTGCTTGAGCGCGGCGATGCGCTCCAGGCAGTACGAATAGCCGATGCAGCCGATTGGATAGTCCTGGACGCAGAGATCATCGAAGCGCTTGCAGAGCGGCTTGATGCCCTCCGGGATAAAGCTAGCGACGAGTCGCTCGCCGGGCACACCCAGTGCACGCAGATCCTTGAGCGCGAGCCGGTCGTGACCGGTCTCCTCGCGCGCACGCTCTTCCAAGTAGGCCGCGACCTCGGGCCTCCCCAGTTCGTTGAAGCGGCTGGCGGCGCGCCGGAGATTTCGAGGCGTGTCGACAGACGTGTGATAGGCGCCCACTAAGGCTACGATATAGCCGACGAGCGTCGGGTCAGGGCGCGCGAAGCGCTTTTCGATTCCGGCAAATCCGAGATTTATCGCGCCGTCGAGCAGCCCGACCGTGCTGCCCGCCGAGCCCACACCTGTCATCGGTGTCGCGAAGGGATCTCCGTTTTCTTCCGTGCCTCCCGGGGCATAAAACCAAACCTCTCCCGACTCGCGAGCGATGATCGAAATATCGCCCGTGACGTTGACCCACTCCGTGAGCAGCCGTGCCATTCGAAACCTCCACTTCCGAGTGAACGCCCGTGTCGTTTCTCGCTGGATGCGCCCAAAACTCGCGCCCCGCTAGAGACACGCTGCCGTATCCGAGACGGATTGCAATACCGCTAGATTCCGTTCGGTGTGATGGCCATCAGCATCTTGGCCGTCTCAAGCAGAGGCGGCCCAGCAAGAGTTGGACGTGTGGGTCTCGGCAGCACAAAGACGACTCCGATTTTTGCGTCTATGCCTGCGTCTTCCAAACTGAAACCTGCATCGTACTCGTCTTCCGTGATTACGATGGGTTTCTCCAAATAGATGCCCCGAGCCGCGAGAGCTGCTTTTGCCGCAGTCGAGCGCGCTAGGTACTCCGACAAGGAAGGGGACCCTGTACTAGGTGTGATCAGGGGATTGTTGGCGGGACCTGTCCATATATCGACGATCCATTGTGCGAGGACATCATTTTGATACGAGAAATCAGCGACCTTATCTTCTAAGTCTTCTTTCGCCTTGCCTGCCTCGTCCGCGTAAATACCGCGCTTTTGCTTTTTCTTTGACCCGGCTGCGTGCGCTACTACCGGAAGCATTGCGCCGCCGGCGGCTCCTGCAAGGAACCAACGCCGATTGAAGGCGGAATTCGGTTGCGTCTTGGTATGCGAGGCCATGATCAATCCCTCCCTGTTGAAACCAGTTCGGCATCTTACGACCGTGCCCAGTACTTTAGTTGTAGGATTTCGTCCTGACAAGCCTGCTGCACCACTGCCTAAATAGACCCACAGACCGCGGATTACATGGGCGCGAAGAATGTATGAGTACGCGCCCCGGTTTCCGGAGCGAGTTTAATCTCGAACACGTTCCTAAAGCGTCTGAGAGGACAGCCATGGAGCATATCCAATACCCCAATGAAAGCACCGAATACCGCGCCGCCCGAAACGCGCTTCTGGATGACGAGATTGCGCTTCGGGCACAGATTAAGGCCGTTGCAGCGAAGCGTCGCGCGCTGCCGCTCGGCGGTGAGATACCCGAAGACTACGTCTTCGAGCGGATCGGCAAGACCAGCATGCCGGAGAAAGTGAAGATGTCCGAGCTGTTCGGTCCGCACGACACGCTCATTCTGTATAGCTTCATGTACGGCCCCAAACGCGAATTGCCGTGTCCAGGCTGCACCCATTTGCTCGATGGGATAGATGGCGCCGCAGACATATAGGCGAACGCGCTGCGCTCCATATCGTCGCCAAATCACCAATCGCGCGTCTCGCCGCCTGGGCACACGAAAGAGGCTGGGAACACCTCTCGCTGTTTTCGACCGCAGGCAACAGCTATGATGCGGACTACTTTGGTGACACGTCAAAATTTTCCAAGGGAATGCGCAGGCAACATCGAGTTCCTGACGGCGACGACTGGGACGAAACAATCTTCAACGTCTTCAGAAAGAAGGACGGGGCGATCAGGCACTTCTGGGGCTCAGAGATGAGCTTTGCCCCACCCGCTCCCAACCAGCACCATCGCGCTGGTGATCTCGCCGACCCGCTCTGGGGTCTTCTCGACATGACACCTGAAGGCCGGGGCGATTTCTTCCCAAAGGTCAACTACGATTGAACCACTTGCGACGGCGCACCACAGAGCCACGTCGCCGCGCTACCGTTCTTCGCTCGCGCTCTTCAGCGCGGCGATCAGGTCGTCGATTTCCATGCGCTTGCGGAAATCGGGATCGACAAAGCGGGCCTTCACCAATCCGTCGCGGCCGACCACGAAGGTCGCCGGAATCGGCAACACCCAGCCGTCATTGCCCTGGAAGCTTGCCATATCCTGGTATGACAACAGCCGCTGGATCTCGCTGCCGAGCCAGATCGCAAGATTGAGCGACAGTGCGTAGCCATTATCGAGGTCGGTCAGCACCGGAAACGGCGCTTCCGCCTCGGACTTGAACTTCTCGGCATAGGCTTGCGTCTCCGGCATGATCGCAACCGTCAGCGCGCCCAACGCCTTGATCCGGTCCTGGGCCTGGATCACCGCCCGCACATTCAGCCGGCAATAAGGGCACCAATGACCGCGATAGAACATCACCGCAACCGGGCCGCGGTCGGTCAGTGATTTCAGGCTGACCAGCCGGCCGGTTTCGTCCGGAAGCAGGAACGGCGGCATCACTTCGCCCGGCCGTGGCGCGTTTTCGCCGCCGCCATTTTCATTTACGCGCACGACCAGCCGGTCGACCGCCTCGCCATAGGCCGGAAAGATCTCCCGCCCGGCCGCGGCATAGGCCTCGAGCTGCTCGCGCAAGGTGCCTTCCATGTCACGGCATTGCTGGAACGCCTGCTTGAGGCGTTCGGCATTGGCTGATGAAAGCGTCGTCGTCATGGTGGGCTCCGGCAGTTCAGCATTATTTTCCGGTCCGGGCCGCCCCGCAAGGGCGGCCCAAACGTTTCAGCACCAAAAGGCTCAGGGCAGATAGAAATTGCCGGTCGGGTCGAGCATGCCCGAGGTCGAATAGAGCTGGCCCTTGTCCATGAAGAATACCGTGTTGCTCGGCACCTTTTTCGCGTTTTTCATCATCGCATCGTGGTTTTTGGGCGTCGCCGCCATGGCCATCGCCGACATCTTGCCGGGGCCGGCATACGTGTAGGCCATGCCCGGATTGAATTCCCAGGGAACTTGCGAGAAGGCCGTGGTGGCAATGGCGGTAAACGCCGCGGCGGCGATCAGGGTCTTGGAAAGGGTTTTCATGGGGATTCCTCTAAATGGATGGTGACGCCCGCCGATCGGGCGCTGACCCATCAGAGGCCGGCCTGGCCCGGATTTGAAATACCGTTGCACAATCGGTTCGATAGCCGCCGCGTATTGAGCGGCACCAATAGCCGAGCGCTATCGACTTGAGAGCGGATGCGCATTTCCTATTGCCGGCGCCGGCGCTCATCCTGTTCTGGACAGCATGCGGAGGGCATGCGCAAACAGGAGACATTTCCATGACCCGTCGTTTGACCAACCGCGTCGCGAATTTCTGCACCTCGCTGCTCCTGATATTCCTCGTCCTTTCCGCCGTCTCCGTCGCACGCGCCGACAGCGATGACGGCATCGTCCGCGTCAAGAGCGCGGTGCCGATGGCGGAAGCGATCGCCCGCATCAAGGCCGACATCGCCGGCAAGGGCATCAAGTTCTTCATGGAGATCGACCAATCGAAGCTTGCGGCCGATGCCGGCATCAGGCTGCGCCCCTCGACGCTATTGGTGTTCGGCAATCCGCCGCTCGGGACGCAATTCATCACCTCGAACCCGAACGCTGGGCTCGACTGGCCGGTCCGGCTGCTGCTCACGCAGGACGACAATGGCGACGTGTGGGCGGTGTGGACTGATTTCGGCTGGATCGCGAAGCGCCATAACATCCGGGATCGCGTCGCGCAGTTCGAGATGGCAACCAAGGTGGTGGGCTCGATCACCTCGACCATCACGACCAGGTAACAGCGCCGGCCCGCCTCCCGTAAACATCATCAGGCTGCGCCATCCGGCGCGGCCTGATCGCATCAAGTGCTGCCAACAGAGGGTAAATTCGATGACACCGGAAAAATTCGACGTGGTCATTCTGGGTGGGGGCAATGCGGGCATCGGCGTAACCGGACCGGTCTGGCGCGCCGGAATGTCGGTCGCGATGATCGAGGCCGACCTGCTCGGCGGCACCTGCCCGAACCGCGGTTGCACGCCGAAGAAGGTGCTGGTCGCCGCCGGCCACGCGCTGCACGAAATCGAACGTGCCTCCATCCATCACATCGCCGTCGGCAAGCCGAAGCTCGACTGGGCGGCGCTGATCGACCGCGAGAAGGACATGATCAAGGACATCCCGACCAACCTCGGCCGCTCGATGGCCAAGCGCAATGTCGAGGTCATCAAGGGCCACGGCGCGTTCACCGGCCCCAACACCATTCGCGTCGGCAATCGCGAACTCGAGGCCAGGCATATCGTGATCGCAACCGGATCGAGGCCGCGGCCGCTGCCGATTCCGGGCGCGGAGCTCATGATTACGTCCGACGAGATGCTCAGCGAGCGTGAACTCCCCGCCTCCGTGATCTTTGTCGGTGGCGGTGTGATCGCGCTGGAATTCGGCCACGTCTATGCGCGCGCCGGCTCGGAGGTGACGATTCTCGAAGCGTTGCCGCAACTACTGCCGATCGTGGACGCCGACGCCGTCGCGCGCCTGCAGGCCGAGAGCGAGCGGATTGGAATCCGGGTCAGGACCTCCGTCAGCGTCAAGCGAATTGAGAAGGCGAACGGCCGCCTGCGCGTTCACTTCACCCACGAGGGCACCGAGCATACGGCCGAGGCCGAACGCATCGTCAACGGCGCGGGACGCGTCGCCAACGTCGATACGCTGGATCTCGCCGCGGGTCAGGTCGAGCACGCCAATGGCCGTGTCGCGATCGACCGGCATCTGCGCTCGACCTCCAATTCCAACGTCTACGTCTGCGGCGACGCGGTGCCGACCTCGCCGCAACTGTCGCCGATCGCGACCTATGAGGGCGACATCGTCGGCCGCAACATCGTTGAGGGGCCGAAATACAGCCCCGACTATGCCAGCATGGCGACATCCGTCTACACCGTGCCGCCGCTGGCCTCCGTCGGCCTGACGGAGGCCGCCGCCAGGCAGAAGGGCCTTGCCTTCGACGTTCACACCAACGACATGCTCGACTGGTTCTCCGCAAAAACCTATGCCGAAACCGTGGCATGGTCGAAGGTGATCGTCGATCAATCGACCGACCGCATCCTCGGCGCTCATTTCGTCGGACATGCCGGCCAGGAGCTCGTGAACATTTTTGGATTGGCGATGCGCTTCGGCATTACTGCGAGCCAGATCCGGGAAAATATCTACGCCTATCCGACGTTCTCCTCCGACATCAAGCACATGCTCGGCCACGGTTAGCCGCATAGCGCGGCGCTATGGATTCAAAAGCCAACCGGCATTTCCTCTCGTGAGCGGTTTCCTCGATGGTGGTGACGTAGCCGGCCAGATCATTCGGGGCCAAGGCGACTCTCAAGGCAAAGACAGAAAGCAGAGGAGCACAACATGTCCACATCCAACGTCGCGTCACGCACAATCTGGCAAGGCCTCGCACTCGCCGGACTAATCGCGGGTTCGGTCGCAACCACCTCGACCGCCATCGCCGGCGAATGCCCGGCCGGCAAGATGCAGCCCAACGTCCGCCCGATGGTCGACACCAAGCCCGTCGGCGTCACCGACGTCACGCTCGGCGCGATCAACCTCGAGAAGCAGCCGGCCAATATCAGGGATCGCGAGCTGCGCTTCCGCAAGCTGACGATCGAGCCCGGCGGCATCGTGCCCTGGCACAGCCATGACGACCGTCCCGCGCTGATCTACGTCCAGCAGGGCGAGATCGCCGAATACGCCAGCAACTGTGCCGATCCGATCGTGCACAAGGCCGGCGAGATCAGGCCGGAAGTCGCCGGCACCTCGCACTGGTGGAAGAACCTCGGCAAGGAGACCGTCATTCTCTATGTCAGCGACGTCCGCAAGGATCCGCACGACCACAACATGTAAGGAGCTGTAACGAGCGCCCGCCCGACGTCTCGTTGCCGGATGTGACGCCGTGGGATCCCACGTGTCGCCCCACACGCCCAGGCGTCACATCCTTCTTTCTCACGAGTGACATCGAGAATTGCCATGACCGACATCTCCGCGCAGATTAAATCAGACGCGATGGAAATGCAGGGCCATTCACCCGGCGTGGTGCTGCGGTCCCTCGTCATCGGCCTCACGGCATTCCTGACCGTGGTCGATCTGTTTGCCACGCAGGCGATCCTTCCCTCGCTGACCCGGCATTACAACGTGACCCCCGCCGCGATGGGCTTTGCGGTCAACGCGAGCACCATGGGCATGGCCGTCGCGGGACTCGTGGTCGGTTTCTTAAGCCCGCACATCGACCGCCGGCTCGGCATTCTCGCAAGCCTTGTCCTGCTCGCGATCCCTACCGCGCTGCTGGCGAGCGCGCCCGACCTAACCGTATTCACGGTCCTGCGCATTGCGCAGGGCCTCTGCATGGCCTCGGCCTTTGCGCTGACGCTGGCCTATCTTGGCGAGCAATGTAGTTCGATGGATGCGGGCGGCGCGTTCGCGGCCTATATCACCGGCAACGTCGCCAGCAACCTGATCGGGCGGCTGGTGTCGGCCGCCGTCGTCGATACGCTCGGGCTGGCCTCGAACTTCTACTTCTTCGCGCTGCTCAATCTTGCCGGCGCGGTGCTGGTTCACTTCACCATTCAGCGCGTCAAGCCGATGCACGCGGCGCCGACGGCGCAATCGCCGTTCGTCGCCACGATCGGGCATTGGCGCAACCCGGCACTCCGCTCGGCCTTTGCCATCGGCTTCTGCATCCTGTTCGCCTTTATCGGCACCTTCACCTTCGTGAATTTCGTGCTGGTGCGCGCGCCGCTGTCGCTGGAGCGGATGGATCTCGGCTTTGTCTATTTCGTGTTCGCCCCATCCGTCGTCACCACGCTGCTCGCCGGCAGAGCGGTGGCGCGTTACGGCACGCGGCCGACGATCTGGGGCGCGCTTGTGGTCGCCGCTGTGGGTCTGCCCCTGATGCTGTCCTCGCATCTGCCGCAGGTTCTGACCGGCATGGTGCTGGTCGGCGTCGGCACGTTCTTCGCCCAGGCCTGCGCCACCGGCTTTGTCGGGCAGGCCGCCAGCGACAACCGTGGCATTGCCAGTGGAACTTACCTTGCCTGCTATTTCCTCGGCGGCCTCGTCGGCAGCGCCGTGCTCGGCCAGTTGTTCGACCGCTTCGGATGGACCGCCTGCGTCGCCGGCGTCGGGACGTCGCTGGCCATAGCGGCGCTATTGACCACGCGTCTCGCGCTCACTCGGTCCGCCGGGTCTCCGGCATGAACAGCCAGATCACTGTCAGGCCAAGGGCTGCGATTCCGGCCAGCCCGATGAAGGCTGTGCTGCTGCCAAAGGTGTCGCTGATATAGCCCGCCAATACCGTGCTGAGCGACGCGCCGATGCCGGTTGCGGTGCCGACGATGCCTTGCGCCAGATTGAAGTGGCCGCTTCCGAAGGCGACATCGGCCACGATCAGCGGCACCATCACGCTGAGCACCGCCGCAGTGATGCCGTCGAACACCTGCACCGCGACCAGGAGATAGGGATCTCTCACGACCGCAAACAGCAGGCCGCGGACCGCCAGCGCGCCGAAAGCCAACAGCAGCAGCGGCCGCCTGCCCCACGCCTGCGCCTTGCGGCCGACCGAGGGCGAGGTCAGCGCGACGATGGCCTGCGGCACGATGATGCAGGCCGCAATCAGCACCGGCGCCCATTGGCTTGACCGCATGGTAACGACGCCGGCCATCAGCGGCAGCATGGCGGCGTTCGCGAGCTGAAACAGCAGCACGCCGCCCGCAAAGATCAGTAGCGGACGCTGGCGCAGCAGATGGAACACGCTGGTGGCTTCTTTATCGGGAACCTCCCCCACCACGGCGCCGTGGCTTTGCGCCACGTCGATCTCCTGCCCGCGAATACGGGAAAGCGCCAGCAATGTCGGGATCGCGAGCATGAAGGTCACGAGAAACACCGACCGGCTCGATAGCAGGTACCCGGTCGCGCCCATCAGCGCCGCCGCCGAGCCGTTGCCGAGCGACGCGAAGCGGGCATTGCGCCCAAGCCGCTCCCCGATCGCGAACGGCCCGACCAGGCCGAGGCTGATCGCCGCAATCGCCGGACCCAATACGCAGCTCGCCAGCGCATGCAGAATCGCCGCCGCCGTTACCACCGGAAAGATCGGCCATAACGCATAGGCCAGTGCGGCGCTGCCGATGGTGGCGACCGCCAGGCCCGCCACCAGCCGCTCGGAACGCGCAGCGTCGACGATGGCGCCGCCCGGCATCTGGCCGAGCAGGCCGATGATGCCGCCGATCGACAGCACAAAGCCGATCTCGACCTGCGTCCATTTCTGCGTGGTCAGGTACACGGCAATGAACGGACCGAAACCGGTCTGAACGTCGGCGAGAAAGAAGATGAACCAGTCGAGGCCGCGCTGGCTTTCGCGCGACGGCTTTGGCTTGTTGCCCGGCGGCGGCAGCGGCACAACGTGACCTCCCCCGCCGGATCGCCCGTGGCGATCGTCGTCAATCCGATCGACCGATTGGGACGGACGCGCGACCAAGCTGCTGCTCCTCCATATCTGAGCATGATCTCCGGGTAAACGCTTCGCGTTTGTCCCGAGGAAACCGGCACCTACTTTTTCAGGATCATGCGCTAGTGATCGAAATCCCACGGTTGCAGACGGCCGGCCGCACCGAGAACGACGACCGGCGCGTCTTCCTTGTATTCGGGCGCCGCCGCCACCTGGGCCTTGTTCAGCTCGAGCGTGATGCTGTCACGCTTGTTGGCAACGCCCACGAAACGCAGCGCGCCCCAGTCGACGACGATCTTCCGGCTGCCGACGCCGAGAAAGCCGCCGAAATCGATCACCGCGGCGCGCACGTTGCCCTCACGGTCCACGATCACATCGACGACGCGCCCCATATCCTCGTTCGCGGCGCTGCGAACTTCGCGGCCGAGGATGCCGTGGGCATCCTTGGCGCCGATCACCGTGACCGACGGCGGAGGCGCAGGCTCCTTTGCCGCGTCCGCCGGCGCGGAGCGGCTACCTTGCGTCGTGCCGGTGTCCTCTGCCGCAAAAGCCGCCGGGCTGCCGGCTAATCCAGCGACCAGAAACAGAATGAGAATACCGATGCGCATGTGGCCCTCCTGACTCTTAGATGCATGAGCCGCGCATGGCTCCTAATGCGTCAATACGATCGACACCTGAATATGACCGCGGGTTCGCACGACCTCGAGCGATACTTCATCACCGTGGCGGCGAACCCTCAAATCGACGCTGGAAGGCCCGAGCTGCAGATCGCGCAACAGCACTTCGTTGAGGAATTCCGGCAGCCGTGGATCACGCAGACGGATCTCGCCGCGCGCCGCATCGAATTCGAGGCCGAGCGCCGCCTCCAGCAGGCTGAACGGCGTCGCGCTGGCCCATGCCTGCGGCGCGCAGGCGACGGGGTAGAGCACCGGCCCGCGCCGCCTCTCGCGCTGGAAACCGCAGAACAATTCCGGCAGCCGCCGCAGATCCATGTAGCTCGCGGCGTCGAACAGGCCCTTGAACAGATGCGCCACCGAATGCTTCAGGCCGTAGCGCGCGAAGCCGAGCGCGATCAGCGCATTGTCGTGCGGCCAGATCGATCCGTCGTGATAGGACATCGGATTGTAACGGGCTTCGCCGCGCGCCACGGTGCGGATGCCCCATCCCGAAAAGAACTTTTGACTCATCAGGTCGGCGGCAACCTTCCGGGCGCGATCGGTGCGGACGATGCCGGTGAACAGAAGCTGCCCGGCATTCGACGTTCGCACCTTGCACGGCCGCTTGGCGCCGTCGAGCGCCAGCGCGTAGGTGCCGAGTTCCTCGCACCAGAATGCCTCCTCGAAGCGTTCGGCAAGCAGCAGCGCCGCGGATTCGAGTTGCGCCGCCTGATCGATCAATCCCAGGCGCCGGGCGCAGCGCGCCGCCAGCCGCTTGCCGGCAAAGACATATCCCTGCACCTCCGCCAGCGCGATATAGCCTTCGGCGAGTTGCCCGTCGGCATGGAAGATGGCGTCGAAGGAATCCTTCCAGCCCTGGTTGGCAAGCCCCTGCTCGGTGGCGCGCTGGTACTCGACGAAGCCGTCCTTGTCGGGATCGCCGGGGCCGTCGATCCATTGCAGCGCCGCTTCGATCGCCGGCCACAGCTCGGCCAGCGTCGCCTCGTCGCCGGTGCGTTCGACATAAAGACCGGCCAGCAGAACGAACAGCGACGTCGAATCGACGCTGCCGTAATATTGCGCGAACGGCACCTCGCGCAGCGCGGCCATCTCGCCGCCGCGCATCTCGTGCAGGATCTTGCCGGGCTCCGCGTCGGCGAGCGGATCTGTGGTCTTGGCCTGGAAGAAAGCAAGCCGCCGCAGCACGCCCCGCGCAATGCGCGGATCGACCCACAGCATTTGCAGCGCGGCGATCAGTCCGTCGCGGCCGAACGTGGTCGAATACCAGGGAATGCCCGCATAGGGGTAGCGCCCCTGCGGCGTTTCGGTCATCAGCATGTTGAGGTCGGCCATTGCCTGGCACAGCACCTCGTTGAAGATTTGATTCGATGTTTCAATGCTGGCCGCGCCTGATGTCGAGCGCCGCATCTCGCGACGATGCGCCAGCAGGCCGCGGAAGAACGGCACCGGCTTCTGCATGATCGGCTTGTTGCAGGATACCGCTACGAACAATGCGACCGCTTCCTTCGGCGCCAGCTCCAAATGATAGGTGGCCGCATTGACGGCAAGCCGCGTCGGCCGCGGCTCGAAATGCAGGGCGGTAATGCGAGCCTGACCGTCGAGCCCGCTATATTCCAGCACGACATCGGCGGGGCCGAGCAGCCGGCTGGAACCTATTCCCCGGCGCGCCCGGCGCTCGCCGCGCACCTCGAACAAATCGGCGAAATCATTGTCGAACAATAACGTGAGATCGAAGCTCGCCGGCCGGTCGCCGTGATTTTGCAGGGCGATGCGCTGGTAGGCCGTGCCGCGCCACAGGAAAATCGAGCGCACGATGTGCAGCGTGTCCTTCTGCAACGCCAGCCTGCCGTTGCGGTAGACGTCGGAATTGGTCAGGTCGACGGTCAGCGCCGAATTGTCGTCGCGCATGTTGGAGCCGAGCAGCAGCGGCTGGACTTCGTCGAGCACCATTTCCAGCCGGGCGAGATAGCGCGTATCGGCGTTGAACAGACCATCGGGCCCGCCGGCGGAAGCGCCGATATCGCCGTGGCTGTCCAGTACGATGAAGGTGTCGTCGTGCTTGAGCGAGCAACGCGGCCGCGTCGCCGGTCCCGTCATCGGGATGTAGAACGGCGATTCCGCGACGCGTTCGGCAGCCTCAATGGTGATGAGTTGAGTGACTTCGGCCGTCATTTGGACCTCAAGCGATTTTCTTGCGTTACGAAGGACGCATCGGGACGCAAACGCTACTGCCGCAGTTCAGGCCGCATGGCTGGCGAGGCGGCCCAGTTCGCGCGCAACCAGTTCGCGGTAAGGACCCCTTCCCTGCACGAGAATATCCGGCGGTCCGTCCTCGATGATCCGTCCGCCCTGCAGCACCACCACGCGGTCGAAATTGCGCAAGGTGGCGAGACGATGGGCGATGGCAATCACGGTACGTCCGCGCATCAGCCGCGACAGCGCCTCGCGGATCGCCTCTTCGGATTCGCTGTCCAGCGAGGCGGTCGCTTCATCCAGCAACAGGATCGGCGCATCCTTCAGGAAGGCGCGCGCGATGGCGATCCGCTGCCGCTGCCCGCCGGAGACCTTGATACCGCGATCGCCGACCATGGTCGACATGCCCTCGGGGAGATTCTCTATAAAGTCGCAACGCGCCGCGATCGCCGCGCGCAGCACCTCATCGTCGGTCGCGTTCGGGCGTCCGTAGCGGATGTTTTCCATGATCGAGCGGTGGAACAGCGAAATGTCCTGCGGCACCACCGAGATCGCCTCGCGCAGGCTTTGCTGCGTCACCCGCGAAATGTCCTGGCCGTCGATCGTGATGCTGCCGCGCTGGATGTCGTAGAACCGCTGCAATAGCGCGAACAGGCTGGATTTTCCGCCGCCGGAATGACCGACCAGGCCGACCCGTTGTCCGGGCTGAATGCGCAAGGCGAACTTTTCGAACACCTGCGCGCCGCCGGGATAGTGGAACGCGACGTTGTTGAAGGCGACGGCGGCGCCGCTGCGGATCAGCGGCTCGGCCTCGGGATGATCCTTCAGTTCGTGCGGCAGCAACAGGGTCGCAATCGCTTCGGTCAGGCGGGCGACGTGCTGGGTCACGTCGACCAGCGCCACCGCAAGGTCGCGCGTCGCGCTCAGGATCGAAAGCCCGAGCGTGCAGACCAGCACGACGTCGCCGGTGGTCGCGGCGCCCTGTTGCCAGAGCGTGATGACCCACGCCAGCAGCGCGATCGTCAATACGATCGTCACGCCGGCGTGAAGCAGCCGCAGCTTCTCGAGGTAGCGAAGGCTCCGCCCACGGGCGTCGAGTTCCCGCCCGACAGTGGCGTCGAAGCGGTCGTGTTCGTAGCTCAGGCCGCAAAACGCGCGGACCAGTGGCAGATTGCTGATGACGTCGACCATCTCACCGTCCACCGCAGCCGCCTTGTCGGCAAAATCGTCATGCAGCGGCTTGCCCGCCGCAGCGAGGCGGAACATCGCCATCAACATGATACCCGCGATGACGATCAATCCCGCTGACATCGCCAGGCTGACGGTTCCGATCAGGAGAATTGCCGAAACGGTCGCAATGCACGGCGGCAACACGTTCCAGACAAACATGTTTTCAACGGTGAACACCGCGTTCGATGTCGCGGTGATGCGGCTGGTCAGCATGCCCGGCAGCCGGTCGGAGAAATAGCTGGGGGCGTGACCGGTCAAATGGCGGAACATGTCGCGGCGGAGATCGCCGGTGACGCCGACGAAGGTGAAACTCGCCGTCCAGCTTGCGACCCGCCACAAGAGATTATCTGCCGCAATTAGCGACATGAGAAAACCGAATGCCAGCCATACGCTGCCAGCTTGCGATGAACCGGCCGTCAGGCTGTCGACCAGATTCTTCACGCCGTATTGCGTTCCCACCGAGCAGGCAACCGCTGCAACGACGGCAGACACGATGATCACATGAGCCGCGCGACGCCGGCGCAGATAGCGCAGAACGAATGGAAACGGCCGTCGCACATATCCTGAAAGATTGTCCATGAGTTCCGCAAACCTGTTGAGAGTGAACGAGAATCCCTAACGCGTTTCGCACACGATGACGTGAAGAATGCCGCTTCGGGTTTCCGCGCGCGTGGCCATCACAGCGCAACAATTCTGCAGCATCGAGACAGCCGTAACCCTGTTTGTGTCAGATGGCATCAGCAAGACAGCCGTGTGGAAGAAGCAAGATGTGCTGACCAAGGGAACTTCGCAGATACGGGAACGTTCCCGCTATTGGCACGCCGGTGTCGATCGTGGGCTGAGGGCTTCGTTCAACCACCACTCAAGACAGGAGACGCAAATATGCGCATCGCGCAGGTCGCCCCGCTGACGGAGGCTGTCCCCCCCAAACTGTACGGCGGCACCGAGCGGGTGGTGCACTGGCTAACCGAGGAACTTGTGGTGTTGGGGCACGATGTCACCCTGTTTGCCAGCGGCGATTCCCGCACCTCGGCGAAACTCGATGCGGCGTGGCCAAAAGCATTGCGTCTCGACGGTTCGGTCCGGGATCCCAACGCACTGCATATGGTGATGCTGGAACGTGTGCGGCAGAAATGCGACGATGAAGAGTTCGATTTTCTGCACTTTCATCTCGATTACTATCCATTCTCGCTGTTCGACCGGCAGCCGACGCCGTTCCTGACAACGCTGCACGGCAGGCTCGACCTGCCGGAGCATCAGCCGGTGTTCAACACTTTCTCCAAGATTCCGGTGATTTCGATCTCCAATGCGCAGCGCCGTCCGGTGCCACAGGCGAACTGGGTGCGCACCATTCATCACGGGTTGCCGGAAAATTTGCTGACGCCGCAACCGGTGCAGCCGTCCTATCTCGCCGTGCTGGGGCGGATCGCGCCGGAGAAGGGAGTGGATCGCGCCATCCGCATTGCCACAAGATGCGGCATTCCGCTCAAGATCGCGGCCAAGGTGGACCGCGCCGACCAGGAGTATTACGACGAGTTGATCTCCCCGCTCATCAAGGCCAATCCGCTGGTCGAATATATCGGTGAGATCAGTGACCGCGAGAAATCCGATTTCCTCAGCGGCGCGATTGGGCTTCTGGTCCCGATCGACTGGCCGGAGCCGTTCGGCCTCGTGATGATCGAAGCCATGGCCTGCGGCACGCCGGTGCTCGCCTATAACCGGGGGTCGGTCCCGGAGATCATCGACCCCGGCCTCACCGGCTTCGTCGTCGAAGATGAAACCAGCGCCGTTGCCGTGGTTGACCGTCTTGTCGGGCTGGACCGTGCCGCCATCCGCAAGCAGTTCGAAAACCGCTTCACCGCCCGCCGCATGGCACTGGATTATCTCGCCGCCTATCGCGGCCTGATGGAGGAAGCGGAGCCGCGGATCAAGCTGGTCAGCAGCGCGGAGTAGCAGTCCGCGACATTGCGATGAATCGTAGGGTGGGCAAAGTGACAGCGTGCCCACCATTTCCAGGCAATAGCCGATGCATGGTGGGCACGCTTCGCTTGCCCACCCACACGTTCGTCAGCTCACCGCCGTTCGCTTCGGTTCGACGATTTCGAACATCCGCGGGAATTCGTCCATCAGCGTCATCAACTCGGCGAGCCGCATCGGATCGCCGACGACCTTGATCGCGCCAGAGCTGACCGCTTCCGGGAACGTCGTCAGCTTGGCGATCACTTCGTCGAGCACGCCGCGCGCCAGCGTGAAGCCGGCGTCGGCATCGGACGCTTGCGCGCCGGCGGCATAGGTCAGCGCGCAATTTTCCAGATTGAGGATGAAGGTCTCGTTGGTGTCGGTGAACTTCCAGTTCAGCACGATGCGCTTGCCTTCGGCCTTGGGGCCGTTGAGGCGAACGCCGAGCACGTCCCACAATTGTTCAGTGCGCAGCGCGGCCAGCGTTTCGCGCGGCATCGTCGAGCGTGGCGGCACCTTGGGCATGCCCTGCCGCAATTCCTGGGCGCCGAACAGATAGGCGTTGCGCCAGGTCGAGCTCTCCGAGGCATAGCCGAGCTGCTCGAACGTATCGGCGAGCATCGCGCGCGCGGCCTGGTTATCCGGTTCGGCAAACACCAGATGGCAGACCGCCTGCGCGACGAAGCGGAATTCGCCGTTGGCAAAGTCCTTCTGTGCGCGCGCGAGGATCGCGTCCGCGCCGCCCATATACTCGACATACTTCTTGCCTGATTCCACTGGCGGCAGCGGATCGAGGTTGACCGGATTGGCGTCGTACCAGCCGAGATACTTTTGGTAGATCGCCTTCACATTGTGCCGGATATGCCCGTAATAGCCGCGACCGTGCCAGGCGCCCTCGAGGCTGGCCGGCAAGCGGATGGCTTCCGCGATTTCGGTCGCGGTGAGGCCGTGATTCATTAGCCGGATCGTCTGGTCATGCGCAAATTTATAGAGATCGCGCTGCTGGCGGATCATGGTGTCGATCCGTTCCTGCCCCCACACCGGCCAATGATGCTGGCCGCACATCGCATCCGCCTTGCCGCCCCACATCTGCAGCGCTTCGCCGAGATACTTTGACCACGCCAGCGCGTCGCGCACATCGGCGCCGCGGAACGGCAGCAGGTTATGGAAATTGTGCGTGCAGTTTTCCGCGAGATTCAAAAGCTTGTAGCGCGGGATGAAGAAATGCATTTCCGCCGGCGCTTCGCTGTTCGGCGCCATCTGGAATTCGAATTCCACGCCGTCGATGGTTCGCTTGTCACCGGTCGCGATGATCAGGTCAGTCGGACGCAGCAGCGCGACCGCACCCGCCGCCATGGTCTTGCCGAGCCCGCAATCGACATGCCCGCGTACGCCCTTCGCCAGCAACGGCCCGAACTGATACATCGCGCGGCGCAGCATCGCCGGTCCCGCGATGATGTTTTCGGAGACCGCGTGCTCCATGAACAGATTGGGCGCGATGATCGGCACCTTGCCGCCGGCCAGCGTTGCGTCGTCGAGCACGCCGCGCGCGCCGCCCCAATGGTCGGTATGGGTGTGGGTGAAGATGACGGCGGCGACCGGCCGCTTGCCGCGGTGCTGGAAATACAGCTCCATCGCAGCCCGCGCGCCCTCGATCGAGGTCAGCGTATCCACCACGATGACGCCGCTGTCGCCCTCGATCAGCGTCATGTTGGCGATGTCGAGGCCGCGCACCTGGTAAACGCCCGGCACGACCTCGAACAGGCCGTGATGCATGTTGAGGCGCGACTGCCGCCACAGGCTGGGATCGACCGTCGGCGGGGCTTCCTCCGCCGACAGGAATCCGTAGGGCTCCAGGCTCCAGACCACCCTGCCCTGTGGCGACGTGATCCTGGCGTTCTCCACTGTGCCGAGGAAGCCGCGCGCGGCGTCGTCGAAATCTCTGACGTCTGCGAACGGCAGCGCCTTCAGCGTCGCCGCGTGCTGTGCGATGACGGAGGCGGAAGCCTCCTTCGGGGATTCCTTGGGCGTTTCCGTCGTGGCTGGTTGGCTCATTGCTGTGTACTCCCTTGCGCAAACAAAAACTCGAAACGACGTCAGCGAAACTTCAGGCCCTCGAACTGGCCGCTGTTGCGCCACCCGTCGATATGTTTGAAGTAGGTCATCGGGCCCTTGGGAATGGCCGGCAAAGGCGCCTTCAAAGAATTCAGGGTGCGTATCTTGTCACCACCACCGCTCAGGACGGATGCGCGGACAGATAGGGCGAGTTTGCAATCGACCAGGACGGTATCGGCTCCATGCGAAAGATCTGCCGCAGATGCACTTCATCCGGGCCGTCGCCGATCCGCAGCAGGCGGCCCCAGGCCAGCGCCTGATGGATCGGCGTATCATCGGAACCGCCCATCGCCCCGAACACCTGCATGGCGCGATCGGCGATCCGCTGCAGCATCGCGGGCACCGCAACCTTGATCAGCGAGACGTCGCGCCAGGCGTCCTGGTGGCCGGCCTGATCGAGCCGCCACGCACAGCGATAGGCCAACAGGCGCGCCTGTTCGAGCTCGACGCGGGATTCGGCGATCCAGCGCTGCACGGTGTCGTACTGGATCACGGCACGCCCGAAGGCGGAGCGCTCCGATGAACGCACCATCATCAGTTCGATCAGAAGCTCGCACAGCCCGATCGAGCGCATGCAATGATGGATGCGCGCGGGGCCCAAGCGAATCTGCGCCACTTTAAAACCTTCGCCCTCGGCGCCGAGCAGGTTCGCGCGAGGCACGCGAACGTTATCGAAGGTAAGCTCGCCGATCGGCGCGACATGATCCTCACATCCCATCCAGCGCAGCCGCTGCACCAGACGAACGCCCGGCGTCTCCATCGGCACGATGATGCAGGAATGGCGGCCAGTGCGGTCGGCACAGGAATCGGTCACGCCCATCACGATCAGGAAGCTGCATTTCGGATGCGCCGCGCCGGTGATGAACCATTTGCGGCCGTTGATGACGTAGTCGCCGCCGTCGCGGACCATGCGCGTGGCGATATTGGTGGCATCGGATGAAGCCACATCGGGTTCGGTCATGCCGAAGGCCGAACGGGTGTTGGCTTCCAGCAGCGGCCGCAGCCAGCGCGCCTTCTGTTCAGAAGTGGCGCAATTCTGCAGCGCGATCATGTTGGGCACGTCGGGCGCGTGGCAGTTGAAGACCTCGGGCGCCCAGAACAGCCGGCCCATGATTTCGGCCAGCGGAGCATATTCGAGGTTGGAAAGCCGGGTGCCGGGTTCGTCGTCGGTCAGTTCGGGAAGGCCGAGATTCCACAGGCCAGCGGCGCGCGCCTTGCGTTGAAGGTCCCCCATGAAGGGGGCGGCCTCGCCCTTGGCCGCGTGATCGAGCCAGGCGCGATGGCGCGGCAACACTTCGGCGTCGAAGAAGGCCTGAAGTTTCTCCCGCCACGCTTCCGACCGTCCGGAAAGATCGAAATCCATGTCGCCTCCCCGCATTTTCGGGAACTTAACCGTATATCGATACGTTTTGCAAATTCATTTCGATATATTGACAGCATTTGGGAACCGTGACCAATTTCGGTTCATGGCAGCGATTTCCAGCATCGATCCCCCTAAGTCCCGAGCGGCGGAGGAGCAGGCCGATCCGTCCTTCGCCACGACGCTGGCGCATGGGCTCGACGTGCTTGTGGCTTTCCGCAACCGCAGCGGCTCGCTGTCGAATGCCGAGCTCGCGCTGCATACCGGCCTGTCGCGGCCGACGGTGTCGCGGCTGACCTACACGCTGGCGCAACTCGGCTATCTCAAGCGCGACGCCAAGGGACGATTCCAGCTCGGGCTCGGCATTCTGGCCGCCGCCTATCCGGTGCTGTCGGCGCTAAAAGTCCGGCAACTCGCGCGTCCCCTGATGCGCGATTTTGCCGCCTACACCGGCGGCACGGTTTCCATCGCGATGCCGTTCGGGCTCGACTTCATCTATGTCGAGACGCTGCGCACCACCGACGCCGTAACGCATCTGCCGGATGTCGGCTTTGCGAGTTCATTGGCGCCGACCGCCGTCGGCCGCGCGCTGCTGTCGCTGTTCACTAAGGAAGAGCTCGACGCCTATGTGGCGAGCGTGAAGGCCGAGCGTCCGGAAGAAGCCGACTATGTACAGGCACGGACGCTGCCCGACGTCGAGCTTTGCAAGGAGCGCGGCTTTGCGATTTCGCTCGGCGAATGGCGGCGCGAGATTTTTGGCGTCGCCGCGCCGCTGTACCGCACGCCGTCGGGCGACTGCCTTTCGGTCAACTGTGGCATTCCCTCGTTTCGTTTCAACGCCGAACAGATCGAGCGTGAATGCGGGCCGCGCATGCTGGGCCTGGCGCGCAGCATCCGCTCGCTGGTGGCCAACGACTGAATACCCCCGAGAGAGGGGTAAAAGCGCATCACTCGAACGATGCGCAACATATGGGGAGGGAAGAATGAGCCGGATCAAAACCGTGCTGGGCTTCGCCGTGGGTTTTGGCGTGGCCATGCTGCTCACCGATGCCGCACAGGCGCAGGGCAATTACCCGAACCGCCCGATCCGCATCATCGTGCCCTACCCCGCCGGCGGCATTGTCGACATCGTCGCCCGCGCCGTGACTGAACAGGTCGGCCGTGACTGGAAACAGACGGTGATTGTCGAGGCAAGGCCGGGCGGCAACAGCAATATCGGCACTGCCGCGGTGGCGCGCAGCGAACCCGACGGTTACACCTGGCTGGTCACCGGCCCGGCAGCGCTGGTCAACCCGACGCTCTACAAGGACGCCGGCTGGGATGCGCTGAAGGATCTCAAATGCGTCGGCCTCGCCGTCTGGAATCAAAGCGTGGCGCTGGTCCATCCATCGATGCCGGCCAGCACCATCAAGGAATTCGTCGAGATCGCGCGCAAGAGACCGGGCGAACTCAATTTCGGCAATCCCGGCACCGGCTCTTCCATCGACCTGAGCGCGCAAAAGCTTTTTCAGGCCGCCGGCATCAAGCTCACCAATGTCGGCTACAAAGGCCAGCCGCAGGCCTTGATCGACCTGATGACCAACCTGATGCATCTTGAGATCGTGTCGCTCGAACTGGCATTGCCGCACATCAAGGCCGGCAGCGTGAAGCCGCTGGCCGTGATGACCGACAAGCGTGTCGCCGACCTGCCCGACGTGCCGACGATTGCGGAAGCGGGATTTCCGGAAGCCACCTACGTGCCCTGGTACGGCATCTATGTTCAGGCGGGAACGCCTGATGCCATCGTTGGCAGGATCAATGAGGGCATCAACAAGGCGCTGCAAAATCCGGAAGTGCAGCGCCAGCTCGCGGTCGCCAATATCCCGGGCAAGCCGATGCCGCTCACGGATCTCGCCGCGCTGATGAAGGCGGATCACGAGAAGCTGACGAAGGTGATCGCGACCTCGGGCATGGCGCTGCAGTGATTGATTCCGTCATGGCCGGGCTTGTCCCGGCCATCCACGTTCTTCCAAGTCAGAACCAAGGGCGTGGATGCCCGGGTCAAGCCCGGGCATGACGGGAGGCGAGACCCCGCGTCACTTCTTCACCTTGCTGGCGTCCATCTTGATCGACGGATCCAGCATCTTGACCGAAAACGCCGTGTTCACTTCGAACGGCTTTTCCATGCCGAGATAGGTCTGCACCAGCTCGTAGTCCTTCTTCATGCGCTCGGCGTCGATCCAGCCCAGCGCCTTGGTCGTGGTGAAATCATCCGTCATCAGGAACTTGATGCGTTCCCACTGGCGCTGCTGGTTTTCCTTGTCGAGGCCGGAAGCCTGGTCGAGCAGCGCCTTGAGGCAGGGTGCAACGTCGGCGACGCAGGCGGCGTAGGCCTTCTGGCTGATCTTGACGAACTCCTCGACCAGCTTCGGATTCTTCGCCAGATAGGCGCCGTTGACGATCAGCGAGTTGCCGTAAGGATTGAGTCCGATGTCCTTCCAGTTGACGTAGCCGAGATCGGCCCCGAACTCGATCACCTTGAGATCGTGCTCATTGTAGAAATCGCTGATGATATCGACGGTGTGGCTCTTCAGCGCCGCGATCTTGGCGGTCGGGCCGACATTGACGAAGCTCACTGAATCCGGCGCGATGCCGGCGGCCTTGGCAAAGGCCGGCCACATCACCCGCGACGCGTCGCCCGGCGGATTGCCGATCTTGTGGTTCGGAAAGTCCTTCGGACCGTTCACGCCGTAGCTCTTCAGCCAGTAGAAGGTCTGCCCGGTATTGGCGTAGATGCTCATCAGCGCCACCGCGTCGGCGCCCTTGCTCCTGGCCACCAGCATGGTCGCGAGATCGGCGATGCCGAACGGCGAGCCGCCGGAGCCGACCTTCAGCGAAGAGACGCCGGAGCCCTTGCCGACCTCGATCGTCAGGTCGATGCCGGCCTTCTCGTACCAGCCTTGCGCCTTGGCGTAATAGAACGGCGAATGATCCGCCGTCGGCGTCCAGTTCAGGATCAGGTTGACGGATTCGGCGGCGGCGCAGGGCACAGCCGGTAGGGCCAGCGCAAGCGCCAGTCCCGCAATTCGCAAAGCCTTCATTGCACCCTCCTCATTCTGCAACCCGATCTTGTCGCCGCGTTCCCGTGACGCTACCAATGCAACAAGGGACCAGACGACTTGTCAACTATTTGGTTGGAAATGCCCAAAAAACGATCTGACGACACCAGGCCGCAGCGGCGCGATCCGGCCGCAACCCGCAGGAAACTGCTGACGGCGGCACGGCGCGAATTCGCCGATAGCGGCCTCGCCGGGGCCCGGGTCGACGAGATCGCCGCACGCGCGGGCGTCAACAAGCAGCTCGTCTATCACTACTTCGGCGACAAGGACGCGCTGTATCTGGCGGTGCTGGAATGGGTCTACGAGGAAATCCGCGCCCAGGAGCGCAAGCTCAACCTCGAGGGATTGCCGCCCGAACAGGCGATCAAGAAGCTGATCGAAAGTTCCTTCGACCACCTCGCCGCGCATCCGGACTTCATCGTGCTGCTGAACGACGAGAACCGCGGCGGCGCCCGCCATGTGCGCGGCTCGCGCAAGCTGGAGGCGATGCATTCGCCGCTGGTCAGCCTGGTTTCGACCATCCTCGGCGAGGGCGTGAGGGCCGGCATATTCCGCAAAGGGATCAACCCGGTGCACCTCTATATTTCGATCGCGGGGCTCAGCTACTTCTATTTCTCGAACACGCCGACCCTGTCGGCAATCTTCGGCAAGGACCTGTCGAGCCGGGCCGCGCGGCAGGCCCGCCGCAAGCACGTCGTCGATCTGGTGATGCATTCGCTGCGACCCTAATCAACCATATGGTTGATTGTTGGATTGGGCCGCGATAGATTGCGGCCGCGCGGCGGGAACCTGCCTCGCTTTGAAGGGAGTGTATTGGTGTTCAGCGGTGACGGCGGATCGGCACGGTCTTTCGCGGTCATCCTGATCGTGCATCTGGCCGTGATCGTGCTGTGGCAGGTATTGGTCGACGCTTTCCAGGTGCCGAAGTTCATCCTGCCCTCGCCGCTCGCGACCGTCGCGACGCTGGGCACGCCCGGCTATGCCTGGCTCTCCAATCTCGCGGTGACGGCCGCCGAAATCCTCGGCGGGTTCTGCCTCGGCGCGCTGGTCGGCATCATGCTGGCTGTCATGTTCACCTGGTCGCCGCTGATCAGCCTGTTGCTGCTGCCGCTGTTCGTGACGCTGAACATGATTCCGAAGGTGGCGCTTGGGCCCCTGTTCATCGTCTGGTTCTCCTACGGCATCTTCCCGAACATCCTGATCGCGTTTTCGATCTGCTTCTTTCCGATCCTGCTGACGACCGCTCGCGGGTTGAGCGAGGTCGAGCCCGATCTGCTCGATCTCGTGAAATCGCTGCGCGGCTCGCGGTGGACGCTGTTCCGGAAAATCCAGTTGCCGGGCGCGCTGCCTTACGTGTTTTCCGGGATGAAGGTCGGCGCGATCCTGGCGGTCGCCGGCGCTATCGTGGGCGAGTTCATCGCCTCCGAGCGCGGGCTCGGTTACCTCATGATCCAGGTGCAGTCCTCGCTCGATACGCCGGCGATGGTGATGGCCGTGGTGCTCCTGACGCTGCTGGGCGTGGCGCTGTATGGGCTCGTGCTTGGCCTGGAGCGGATGTTTGTCGTTCGCGACATCCGGTTGCAGTAACAAAGGAAGAAACATGCTGCTGACCCGCGACTCCCTGCCCGCAACGATTGCCGATATCGCGGCCCTCGACGGCCTGCTGTGCCGTCCGAGCCAGGCGCTGATCGACGACCTCCGCAAGGTCGACGGCGACATCATGATTTTGGGTGTCGCCGGAAAGATGGGGCCCACGCTGGCGGGTCTCGCGAAAGCCGCTGCGCCGGATCGTCGGGTCATCGGCGTCGCCCGCTTCAGCGATCCCGCCGTGAAAGACTGGCTGCAGGGGCGCGGCGTCGAAACGCTGAATTGCGACCTGCTCGACGAAGCCGCCATCAAGGCGCTGCCGAAGGCTCCAAATATCGTGTTCATGGCCGGCCGCAAGTTCGGCGCCGAGGGCGACCTCTCGCTGACCTGGGCGATGAATTCGCACGTCCCTGCTTTGGTCGCGCAGGCCTTCGCGGGTTCGCGCATCGTCGCGTTCTCGACCGGCTGCGTCTATCCGTTCGTGCCGGTCAACAGCAAGGGCGCGGATGAAGACATGGCGCCCAATCCGCCTGGCGAGTACGCGCAATCCTGCGTCGGGCGCGAGCGCATGTTCGAATATTTCTCGAAGAAGCACTCGACGCCCGGACGGCTGTTCCGGCTCAACTATGCGATCGACATGCGTTACGGCGTGCTGCACGACATCGCCAGCAAGGTGCTGCAGGGCAAGCCGATCGACATCAGCCTCGGCCATGTCAATTTCATCTGGCAGGGCGATGCGTCCGCGCAGGCGCTGCGCTGTCTGGCGCATTGCGATACGCCGACCTCGCCGATCAATGTCAGCGGCCACGAAATCCTGGCCGTGCGCGATCTCGCCGCGGAATTCGGCCAACGCTTTGGCCGCGCGCCCGTGCTTGTCGGCAAGGAAGAGCCGACGGCCTGGCTCACCGACACCTCGCAGGCTGTGAAACTGTTCGGCCTGCCGATCGTCGATGCCGAACAGCTCATCAGTTGGACCGCCGACTGGGTGTCGCGATCGATGCCGAGCCTCGGCAAGCCCACCAAATACGAGGTGCGCGATGGCCGCTATTGAACCTGTCGACATCGTCGAGCTCGGCGTTGGCGATGCGCAGGCTGGGCTGGCGCTGTCGACCGAGGCGGGCTGGAATCAGAACGAGGCCGACTGGTGCTTCTTCCTGAGCAAGGGAATCGTGTTCGGCATGCGGGACGGCGCCAGATTGGTGGCATCAGCCGCGCTGCTGCCCTACTCGGCGGGCAATGCCTGGATCAGCATGGTGCTGGTAACCGCGGACTTTCGCCGCCGCGGCATTGCGACCAGGCTCGTCGACGCCTGCCTCGATGTGGCGACACGGCGCGGCTTGACGACATGGCTGGACGCTACGCCGGCTGGCGCCTCCGTCTACGGTCCGCTCGGCTTCATCCCGACGCTGCAATTGCGGCGGCTGCGGTTGCAGAAGCCGCAAGGCACCACGGCCACACGGCCGCTATCGGCCGGCAACCTCGAGGCGTTGGCCGCGCGCGATGGTAACGCGATGGGATTCGACCGCAGCACATTGCTGTCGGATTTTTCCGCACGCCCGGGTTCTCGCATCGTCTCTGATGATCGAGCCACCGCCCTCGTCCGCAATGGACGCACCGCGCGTCATATCGGTCCGCTGCTGGCCGATCGCGCCGATCAGGCGCTGGCGCTGGTGAATGCCATCGTCCGCTCCGAGACCGGGCCCTGGCTGATCGACGCCGTCCATTCTCAGGAAGAGTTTCTGAACGGGCTTGTTCAGTCAGGCTGGAACATCGAGCGGCCGTTTCAGCGCATGCGCTTTGGCCCCGCGACTGCCCCGCCCACGCAACTGCCGTTTGCCGTCGCCGGACCGGAATTTGGATAGGAAGCGCCGTCATGCATCATAGCGAGATCAAGGCCGAAATTCGCAAGCTGATCGCCGACGGCACGGTACTCCCGGCGCATCCGCTCGCGCTCGACGCCAACCGTGCGCTCGACGTCAGGCATCAGCGGGCGCTAACGCGCTATTATCTCGACGCCGGCGCTGGAGGGCTGGCCGTCGGCGTGCACACCACGCAATTCGCGATCCGCGACGTCGGCCTGTACCGCCCGGTGCTGGAACTGGCGGCAGAGACCGCGGCTTCATGGACCCGGCGGCCGGTCGCGATGGTCGCGGGGCTCGCCGGTCCGACCGGGCAAGCCGTTGCGGAAGCGCAAACCGCACGTGGCATCGGCTACCACGCGGGGCTGCTCAGCCTTGCGGCGATGAAATCGGCGTCCGAGGATGAGATCATCGCGCATTGCGAGGCGGTGGCGCAGGAAATTCCACTGGTCGGCTTCTACCTGCAGCCGGCTGTCGGCGGCGTCATCCTCAGCGCCGATTTCTGGCGCTGCTTTGCTTCCATCGACAACGTCATCGCCATCAAGATCGCGCCGTTCAACCGCTACCGAACGCTCGACGTGCTGCGCGGCGTGGCGGCTGCCGGCGCGCTCGACCGCGTCGCGCTCTATACCGGCAATGACGATCACATCCTGCTCGATCTGATGCTCCCCTTCGATCTGCGCGACAAGGGCGTCACCACCCGCGCCTACTTCAAGGGCGGCCTGCTCGGGCACTGGTCGGTCTGGACCGCGAGCGCGATCAAACAGTTCGAGATGTGCAAGGCCGCGCGCGGCAAGGACAGCGTGCCGGCCGATCTCCTGGCGCTCGACGCTCGCGTCACCGATTGCAACAGCGCGTTCTTCGATGTCGCCAACAATTTTCACGGCTGCATCGCCGGCTGCCATGAAATCCTGCGGCGGCAGGGGTTGATGCAGGGGCTGTGGTGTCTTGATCCCGCCGAAGGGCTCAGCCCCGGGCAGATGGGCGAGATCGACCGCGTCTGCCGCGAGCATGGCGATCTCTCCGACGACGCCTTCGTGAGAGCCAATTTGCAGAAATGGCTGGCATGAGCGCCGACGAACCCTTCATCAGCCTGCAGAACGTCCGCAAGGTCTATCGTTCCAGGGGCACGGAATTCCTCGCCGTCTCCGACGTCACCATGGACGTGCAGGAAGGCGAGTTGGTCTCGCTGGTCGGCCCCTCCGGCTGCGGCAAGACCACCGTGCTGAAGATCCTGGCCGGGCTGCACGAGGCTGACGGCGGCACCATCAAAATCGGCAATTCAAAAACACCGTTCGATCCGGCGCGCGACATCGGCATGGTGTTCCAGCAGGCGCTGTTGCTGAAATGGCGAACCATCCTCGACAACGTATTGCTGCCGGCCGAGATCGTCGGCCTGCCGATGAAGGCCGCGCGGACCCGCGCCCGCGATCTGCTCAATCTGGTCGGCCTCGCCGGCTACGAAGACAAATATCCGCAGCAATTGTCCGGCGGCATGCAGCAGCGCACGGCGATCGCGCGCGCCTTCATTCATGACCCAAAACTGATCCTGATGGACGAGCCGTTTGGCGCGCTTGATGCGCTGACCCGCGAACAGATGAACCTTGAAATGCTGCGAATCTGGCGCGAGAGCGGCAAGACGATTCTGTTCGTAACGCATAGCATCCAGGAAGCGGTGTTTCTTGCCTCGCATTGCGCCGTGCTGACCGCAGGCCCGGCGCGGATGGCCGAATATTTCCCGATCGAGCTGCCGTTCCCGCGGGACTTACCGATCAAGACCACGGATGAATTCGGCGCCTATGCGCGGCGAATTTATGCGAGCCTTGGATTGAGCGCGGGCTAGTTCAGCGCCCAGAGATAGGCCAGCGTCGCCGCGATCCCGAGACCGGTCCGGACCGCGTGCAACCCTCCCCACTTCACGATCAGCGCGCGTGAGTCCGGGCCGGCATCATTTTCATCGATTGCATTGAGCAAATGGTTAGTGGGCATGATGCCCCACAGCGTATACGGCCAGTTGGCCAGAATGAGCACCGCGCCGACGATCCAGCGCCAGTCATGGGTCAGCCATGCGGCCAACAGACCGAGCACGCCTGAAATGACCGCGCAACTCGCCTGCATCGTGAAGCCGCGCGCGTAGCTCGGTTTCCATTGCTTCAAAAGGCTCCTGTCATCGAGGCCGAGACGCGCCGGCTGCTCGGCGAAGCTGATGAAGAACGCGGCCCCGGCAAAGGCCGCGGCGACGATCGTCGCAAGCTGTCCTGCAAACATAACGCACTCCTCGATTGACAATACATTTTCCGATTGACAATATATTGTCACATTGGGTACCAATAGTCAAATGCAAGCCAAACGACATACGCCCCGCGGCGAGGCCTTGACCGATCTGGTTCTGGCGGTGTTCCGGCTCAACGGGCGCCTGCTCGCGGCCGGCGACCAGCTCGTTTCGGACCTCGGCCTTACCAGCGCGCGCTGGCAGGTGCTGGGCGCCATCGCCAATGCGCCAAGCCCGCAGCCGGTGGCGTGGCTCGCGCGAAGCATGGGACTCAATCGCCAGGGTGTTCAGCGCATCGTCAACGAAATGCGGGAGGATGATCTTGTCGAGCTGCGCCCCAACCCGCACCATCGGCGCGCCCATCTCGTTGCGCTGACCAAACACGGAGAAAGCGCTTACGCGGCGGCCAGCCGGCTGCAGACGCCCTGGGCGAACACCCTGGCAAAGGGTCTCGACGGTGAAGAACTCGCGGCTGCAAGCCGGATCATCAAGGCGCTGGGTGAACGACTGGAAAAGTCGATCTAGCTGTCATCTGCTTTGCTGCTACAAGGCCGCGCCGGCATTCCTCGCTCGAAAATACCTTATCGGTCGCTATTCATACGCCACGGGCCCGGTATCGCGATAGGCCCAGCAACTCTCCTTCGGCAGCGAGACGTGGGTCTCGACTCCCACCTGATGCCGGGCCGCAGTGCCGAGTTCGACCACCTCCAGCCGCCGGCCGAACAGTTCGATGCCGTAGGCCGTCTGCGTTCCCTGATAGCGGCGGTCGAGGACGCGGGCGGAGAAGACGTTGGCGCCGCCATGTTGGCCGATCGAGATGTTCTCTGGCCTCAGCGCAATACGCACCTTATCATCCGGAGCGAGCGAATGCAGCAAGGCCACCTCGCCCCGCCGCCCCTCGCCAAAATCGACCGTGCCGAACACGCCGTTGCGTGACACCAGCGTGCCGGGGAGCTCGTTGGTCGCGCCGGTGAAATTGGCGACGAACAGATCCGCCGGACGGTTATAGATCGCGTCAGGCGTATCCATCTGCAGCAGCTTGCCGTCGCGCATCACGCCGATGCGGTCGCCGAGCACCACCGCTTCGGCCTGGTCATGGGTGACATAGAGCGCGGTCATTCCGGTCTGCTTGAGGATCACGCGAAGATCGTCGCGCAGCCGCAGGCGCAGCTTGGCGTCGAGATTCGAAAGGGGCTCGTCGAGCAGCAGCAATTGCGGGCGGTAGACGATGCTGCGCGCCAGCGCCACGCGCTGCATCTGGCCGCCGGATAAGGCAACCACCGGCCGGTCGGCATATTCCGACAGGCCGACCAGTTCGAGCGTCTCGTCGACCTTAATGCGAGCGTCGTTGCGCGAAAGTTTTCGATGCTTGAGCGGATAGACCACGTTCTGCCGCACAGTCATATGCGGCCACACCGCATAGGACTGGAACACCATGCCGAGATCGCGCAGGCGCGGCGGCACCAGGATCCCGCGGTCGGGCGACGATACGACCCTGCCGGCGATGCTGATCTCGCCCGATGTCGGGTGCTCCAGCCCGGCGACGCAGCGCAGCGTCGTGGTCTTGCCGCAGCCGGAAGGGCCGAGCAAGACCACGATCTCGCCGGCCGGCACGGCAAAGCTGACGCCATCGATCGCCGGACGGCCGATCGCAAACTGCTTGCGCAGATCGGTGACTTCGAGGGTTGCCGTCATCGGTTCGATCGTTTCCTTGATCTGATGATCATTGCCCGTAGCCGTAGGTCTTGTTCCACTCGGCCACCCAGGCCGCGTGGAGCTTCACATACTCGTCGAACTTGGGGAACCAGACCTTGACCACCTTGGGATCAAAGCCTTCCGGATAGGCCGGCGGCACCTTCAGTGACGTCAGATTGCCGAGTTCCTTGATCATGAAAGCCTGTCCCTCTTTCGACAGGCACCAGTTCAGAAACAATTTTGCAGCATTGGGATGCGCGGCGGTCTTCGGAATGCCGGAGGCATAGGGATTGACCGGCGCGCCTTCCGGCGGAAAGAAAATCTGGATCGGTGCGCCGTCCTTCTGCTTCGGATAGATCGCGTTGTAGAGCAAAGGCCCCATCGCGATTTCGCCGCGCACCAGCGAATCCGACATTGGCGCGCCAGAAGGATAGAGGACCGGATGGGTCGCCGCCTGCTTGGCCCAGTAATCCTCGCCGAGCACCTGGCGCTCGAACATGATCCGGGTCCATGTGGTGCCGCCCGACGGGCCGATCACCTGCCCGATCAGCTTGTCATATTTGGGATTGGTGAGATCCTTCCAGGTTTTCGGCGGATTCTTTACGAGCTCAGTGTTGTAGGCGATCGACCATACCAGTGTGGCACGCGGCCAGAGCTGGGGCGCGACCTGCGCCTCGGGATTGTAGTCGGCGGCGTTCGGCGGCGCGTAGTCCTGGAACATGTCGGCCAGCGGCTGCATCAGTGCGCGGTCGGAATGATCGACCACATCGGCGATCAGTTTCCCGGCCGCCGCCTCGGTCTTTACGCGGGTGATGAGCTGGCCGCCCGGCGCGCGCACCATCTCGACTTTGATTTCAGGGAACCGCTTGTTGAACGCCTTGATGACCTGCTGCTCGACCTCGGCAAAGTTCGCGGTGTAGTAGACCAGCTTGCCCTCGGCCTTCGCCGCCGCAATCAATTCGGGCGAGCCGAATTCTTGCGCCTGCGCCGCTGCGTTCCATGTCAGCGCAAGACCGGCGATGCCGGCGATTGCAGCAATACTGCCGAAGGTCCTTCCAGTCATAGCCAATCCTCCCCTTCGTCTTGTTATCCGGTTCGGGCGACACTGCCCTGCGCCGCGCCGCGCGACAGCCAGTTGGCGCCGCCAATGAGAACGCCGAGCAGAACGGTCTGCACCAGGCTGAAGGCTGCGGTCTTTCCGAGGTTTCCGCCTTCGTAATAGTCGAGCAGCAGCACCGACATCACCATGGTGTTGCTGGTATAGAGAAACAGCGAGGAGCCGAGCTCGCGGATCGCGAGCACGAACAACAGCGTCATCGAGGCGATCACGCCCGGCCGCGCCAGCGGCAGCACGATCGTCCTGATGGTGCCGAGCACGCCCTTGCCGCAGACCCAGGCCGCTTCCTCGAGCTCGCGATGAATTTGCAGGAACGAGGTCGACAGCGACTTGACCGTATCCGGCATGAAGCGCGCGATGAACGCCAGCGCCAGGATCCAGATCGTGCCGTAGAGCCCGCCTGGAATACCGATCCATGCCCAGAGATAGGCGACGCCGACCACGAGGCCGGGGATCGCGACCGGCAGGGTCGAGATCACGTCGATCCAGCGCCGGCCCGTCACCTGGGTGCGGTGAATGGTGTAGCCGGTGGCGAAGGCGAGCGCGCCGCCGACCATGGCGGTGATGATGCCGACCTCGACCGAGTTATAGATCGAGCGCATGGTCAGCGGATTGTCGAAGATGCTGTGAAAATGCATCAGGGAATACTGCCTGGCGTCGAACAGACTGCTGACGTCGCGGATGAACATGAATTTTCGAAATGCCGCGACGATCAGCGCGAGCGACGGCAGCACCACCACGACCAGGAGATAGACGATGCCAAGGCCGAAGGTGAACCAGCGCCAGCGCCCGAGATCGAGGCTGCGTGGGCGGAATGCCTTGCCGGCGACGGTAGTATAGCTGCGGCCGCCCAGCACCTTGTGCTGCAGGAACACGAGAAGGCCCGTGACGACCATCAGAATGATCGCAACCGCGGCGGCCGTGTTGTAAAGCGGCGGCGACCAGTTGGTGAGTTTGAAAATGTAGGTAGTCAGCACGGCAAGGTTGGTGGGCGCACCCAGCACCGCCGGAATGCCGTAGATGCCGAGCATGACGATGAACGACAGCAGCATGCCCGAGACGATCGCCGGCATGATCAGCGGAAACGTCACCGTGAACAGTGTCGCGAACGCGCTGGCGCCAGAAATCTCCGCGGCCTCTTCCAGGCTCGGGTCCATGTTGCGCAGCGCCGAAGATGTGAACATGTAGACATAGGGCGCGTAGTAGATGCCGAACACGAACACCAATCCCCACATCGAGTAGAAATCGACGCGCCAGTCCAGCCCGATCCATTTGAACATGGTGTTGATCAGGCCGGTCTTCGGCGAACCCAGGATGGCCCATGCCACACCCGCAACCAGCGGCGGCGCGAATAGCGGCAGGATGCTGGCGGCAGCGATAAAGCCCTTGAACGGCGTATTGGTGCGAACGACGATCCAGGAAAACAGCAGCCCGACCGCGACCGCGATCAGGGTGCCGCCGCCGCAGGCGATCAGCGTGTTCGCGAGCGCCTCGGCGACATTCGGGTTCGCCAGCACGGTGAGGAAGTTCGTGACCGAGAGGTGACTGAGCGAGATGCCCTCGACCACCGGATTGGTATCAGTGAGCGCGCCGAGCAACAGCATCAGGATCGGATAGATCACCAGAAAGCCGAGGATCGCCAGCAGGAGCGTGACCCACAAGCCGGGCCACACGTGCCCACGCCTGCCCTCACCCGCGCTACGCATGACTTCGCTGTACCGGCTCGCCAGTCCGTTCAAAGCGTTTCCTCTCGCCGGTGACCGTCTTTTTATGGAATTGCGGTCGCTGTCCACCTCAAGCCTAGTCGATCGCTTGGCGGGCGGGAAGGTATCCGAAAGTCGGCGCGCGGATATGGCGCGGAGAGCGCTTTTCCGATGCGCCGCAGTCCCTTCGCATACGCATCATGCAGCGGTGTGCCTGTGGCTTGCGCCGCGTCCGTAGTACACGCCGCAGCGGGCGCGACCGCCCCCGGCGTGGAGAGCCCGATCTGATGTCACTGGATACAATCGCAAAGCCGCCCGCCCCCGCGCCCATCGACGGTCTGCCCCCGGAACTCCGGCGCTGGGCGGTCGCGGCGATCTTTACCGCGCTGGCGATGGCTTCGCTGGATACGGCGATCGCCAACGTGGCCCTTCCCGCCATCGCCGCCGACCTCCATGTCAGCCCGGCCGACGTGGTCTGGGTGGTCAACATCTATCAGATCGCGCTGGTTGCGACGCTGCTGCCGCTCGGCGCGCTCGGCGAGATTGTCGGTCATCAGCGAATCTATCTCGGCGGCCTGTTGCTGTTCACGCTGGCATCGCTCGGTTGCGCCTTCGCATGGTCGCTCCCCAGCCTGACGGCGGCGCGGGCGCTGCAGGGATTGGGCGCCAGCGGCATCATGAGCGTGAACGCGGCGCTGGTCCGTTTCGTCTACCCGACCCACATGCTGGGCCGCGGCTTCGGCCACAACGCGCTGGTGGTCGGAACGGCGTTCACGTTCGGGCCGACGATTGCCTCCGCGATCCTAGCGATCGGAACATGGCCGTGGCTGTTCGCGATCAACATCCCCTTCGGGGTGATCGCAATCTGGATCGGCCTGAAGACCTTGCCGAAAACACCGCGGGCAAAGCATGCATTCGACTTTGCGAGCGCGGCGCTGACCGCAAGCTGCCTCGGGCTCTTCATTGTCGGAATAGGGAGTGCGGCGCATCAGGCCCCTCCCATCCTGGTCGGACTGGCGCTTGGTGCAGCATTGCTGCTCGGCTGGATCATGACCCGCAGGGATGCGGACCATCCCGCCCCGATGTTGCCGATCGATCTGTTTCGGCGGCCGATGTTCGCGCTGTCGGCGGCCACGTCGGTCTGTTCATTCGCCGTGCAGGGACTGGCGTTCGTCTCGCTGCCCTTCTACTTCGAGGACGTGCTGCACCGGTCCCAGGTGGAGACCGGCTTCTTCATGACGCCCTGGCCGCTGGTCGTGGCGATCATGGCGCCGATCGGAGGCCGGCTTTCCGACCGCTATCCCGTCGGCATCCTTGGCGGCCTCGGGCTGGTGTTGCTCGGCATCGGCATGGCGCTGCTGGCAACGCTGCCACCGGATCCCGGAATCGCCAACATCGTTTGGCGCAGCGTGATCTGCGGCATCGGATTCGGCTTCTTTCAAACGCCCAATTTGCGGGCGCTGATGTCAAGCGCGCCACCGCATCGCAGTGGCAGCGCCAGCGGCATCGTCGCGACCGCTCGCCTGACCGGACAAACCCTCGGCGCCGCGTTGGCAGCCCTGTGCTTTGCCCTCGCCGGTCACAACGGCGCCACGGTGGCGCTGATGCTCGGCGCCGGATTTGCCGCGCTTGGGAGCCTGATGAGTTTCCTGCGCCTGACGGTGGGGGCGGACCGGACATGACTGCCATGCGGTCACCGCAATGCCCCGCAACACCGGCGGATCAAATTTCTTCCTGCGTGCCAACACGCTTTTTCTTGATTTGAACTATTCCAGGTTGCCGGCCAAATATCGCGCCCGAAGCTCACTCGGTGGATTGAGCGAACAGGGGATACGCGATGGCAAATCTCACAATCAACGGCAAATCAATCAGCGTGGACGTGGAAGAAGACACGCCGCTTCTTTGGGCAATCCGGGAGAATGTCGGACTGACGGGCACCAAATACGGATGCGGCATTGCACAATGCGGCGCCTGCACCGTGCATGTCGACGGAGTCGCGATGCGCTCCTGCGGCGTCACGGTCAGCGAAGCGGTTGGCAAACAGATCACCACGATCGAAGGACTCGCCAGCAACGGCGCACTGCACAAGGTGCAGCAGGCCTGGGTGGCCAACGACGTGCCGCAATGCGGCTATTGCCAGAGCGGCATGATCATGGCGGTCGCGGCGCTTCTGAAGGAGAAGCCGAAACCGACCGACCAGGACATCGACGAGGCCATCACCAATATCTGCCGTTGCGGGACCTTCCAGCAGGTCCGCGAGGCGATCCACGCTGCCGCGAGCGCTTGAGGGGAACGCCATGAACCAGCACGTTATGCCCAAACTCAATCGCCGCGCCTTCGTGATCGGCACGGCTGCCGCCGGCGCCGGCCTCGCTATCGGCCTCGATCTTCCTTTCGGCGGACCGACCGTGGTGCGCGCCGCCGACGGCTCGCCCGAGGTCAATGCCTGGGTGGTGATCCGCCCCGACGATACCGTCGTGATCCGTATCGCCCGCTCGGAGATGGGACAGGGCTCCCTCACCGGCCTCGCCCAGCTCGTCGCCGAAGAGCTGGAATGCGACTGGTCGAAGGTCGTCACCGAATATCCGACACCGGGTCAAAGTGTCGCACGCAAGCGCGCCTGGGGCGATTTCTCGACCGGCGGCAGCCGCGGCATCCGTTCCAGCCAGGATTATGTCCGCAAAGGCGGCGCTACGGCGCGCGTCATGCTGGTGCAGGCCGCCGCGAACGAATGGAAGGTGCCGGCCTCGGAATGCACCGCTTCCAACAGCGTCATCACCCATACGCCGTCGGGCAAGACCACGACCTACGGCAAGGTGGTGGAAGCCGCGGCGAAGCTCGAGCCGCCGGCAGACGTCAAGCTGAAAGATCCCAAGGACTGGAAGATCGCCGGCAAGGGCGTCAAGCGGCTCGACACCGTCGACAAGACAACGGGTGCGATGATCTATGGCGCCGACGTCAAGCTGCCCGGCATGCTCAACGCCGCGATCAAGGATTGTCCCGTCTTCGGCGGCAAGCTGAAGAGTTTTGACGAAGCCAAGATCGCCAGCATGAAAGGCGTGAAGAAGGTGGTGAAGGTCGGCGATATGGCAGTCGCTGTCGTCGCCGACACCTGGTGGCACGCCAAGACCGCGCTCGATGCGCTGCCGATCGTCTGGGACGAAGGCGAGAACGCCAAAGTCTCCAGCGAGTCGATCGCAAAGTGGCTGGCCGAAGGCCTCGACAATGCGCAGCCGGCTTACATCGGCAACCAGAATGGTGACGCCAAGGCCGCGATTGCGAGCGCCGCCAAGAAGATCGAGGCGGTCTACAACTATCCCTACCAGAACCACGTCACGATGGAGCCGCTCAACGCGACCGCGCTCTACACCGCGGACAAATGCGAGGTCTGGTGCGGCACGCAGAACGGCGAAGCGGCATTTGCCGCCACGCTCGAAGCGTCGGGATTGCCGGCCGAAAAATGCGAGGTGCACAAGCTGATGCTCGGCGGTGGCTTCGGCCGCCGCGGCATGACCGATTACGTCCGGCAGGCGGTGCTGATCGCCAAGCAGATGCCGGGCACGCCGGTCAAGCTATTGTGGTCGCGCGAAGAGGACATGCTGCACGGGAAATACCATCCGGTCACGCAGTGCAAGCTGACCGGCGCCTTGGATGCCGACAACAATCTCACCGCGCTGCATGTGAGATTGTCGGGACAGTCGATCCTGTTCTCGGTGCGCCCGGCGGCGCTAGAAAACGGCAAAGACCCGGCGGCGTTCCAGGGGCTCAACGCTACTGGCGAAGCGGCGATCGGCTATTCGGTGCCGAATCTCCTGGTCGAGCATGCCATGCGCAACCCGCATGTCCCGCCCGGCTTCTGGCGCGGCGTCAACGTCAATCACAACGCGATCTATCTCGAATGCTTCATGGACGAACTGGCGCATTCGGTGGGCCAGGATCCGGTGGAATTCCGCCGCAAGCTGATGAGCAAGCATCCGAAGCATCTCGCCGTGCTCAATGCCGTGGCCGACAAGATCGGCTGGGGCAAGCCCGCGCCGCAGGGCGTCTATCGCGGGATTGCGCAGGTGATGGGATATGGCAGCTATGTCGCGGGTGCGGCGGAAATCTCCGTCACCGAGGGCAGCAAGATCAAGGTGCACCGCATCGTCGCCTCGACCGATCCCGGCTACGTCGTCAATCCGGCGCAGGTCGAGCGGCAGATCGCGGGCTCTTTTGTCTACGGCCTGTCCGCCCTGTTCTATGGCGGCTGTACGGTGAAGGACGGCAAGATCGAGCAGACCAACTTCGATACCTACGATTCCATGCGGATTGCCGCGATGCCGAAGGTGGAATGCGTCATGGTGCCGAGCGGCGGCTTCTGGGGCGGCGTCGGCGAGCCGACCATCGGCGTCGCCGCACCTGCGGTGCTCAACGCCTACTTTGCGGCAACCGGCAAGCGGATTCGTTCGGTGCCGCTGAAGGACCAGAACATCACGTTTGCCTGACAATAGCGGGCGGCGGCTGAAACCAGCCGCCGCTCCCACTCCCGGATTGTTCCCATGGATGCCACGCGCCCGCTGACGCGCAGAGATGTCGCACGCGGTGTCGCCGCGTCCGTCGCGGCTGCGGCATTGCCATGCCCATCGTTCGCGCAAGCGACGGCGCATATCGTCGTGATCGGCGGCGGGTTCGGCGGTGCGAGCTGCGCGCGAGCGCTGCGACAGCTCGATCCAAACCTTCAAGTGAGCTTGATCGAGCCAAATCAAACCTTTACCGCCTGCCCGTTCAGTAACGAGGTGATCGCGGGCATGCGGGATTTGCCGGCCCAGCAATTCAGCTATGACAGGATCGCCGCAGGCGGCGTGACCGTCATTCCGCAGGCCGCCGCGAAGGTCGATCCGCAGGCGCGCACCATCGCGCTGGCCGATGGCCATTCGCTTACCTATGACCGCCTCGTGCTGTCGCCCGGCATCGACCTGCGGTTTGATGCCCTGCCCGGCTATGACGAAGCTGCCTCCGCCAAAATGCCCCATGCCTGGAAGGCCGGCGAACAGACGACGCTGCTGCGCACGCAGATCGAAGCCATGCAGGATGGCGGCACGATCGTGATCGCAGTCCCTGCGGCGCCGCTGCGCTGTCCACCTGCGCCCTACGAGCGCGCCAGCCTCATCGCGCACTATCTGAAAACGCGAAAACCGCGTTCGAAGGTCCTGATCCTCGATGCCAAGGACGGTTTTTCGCAGCAAAAGCTGTTCGAGGCCGCGTGGAAGGAGCTCTATCCCGGCATGATCGAGCGGATCGCGCTCTCGCAAGGCGGACGGGTGACCTCGGTCGATCCCGCGACCAACACCATCATCACCGACTTCGGCAATTATGTCGCCGATGTCGCGAGCGTGATCCCGCCGCAAAAGGCCGGACTCATCGCCGAGATCGCGGGGGCGGCCGACAATACCGGCTGGTGCCCGATCGATCCCACGAGCTTTGCCTCGAAACTCGTGCCCAACATTCACGTTATCGGCGACGCCTGCATCGCCGGGCAGATTCCGAAAGCGGCGTCGGCCGCGCGTGCGCAGGGCAATGCTTGCGCGGCTGGCATCGTGGCCATGCTATCGGGCAAGGGGCCCGAGACGCCCCGGCTGAGCGGCGCCTGCTACAACACCGTCGCGCCGGGCTATGCCTTCTCGCTGTCAGGCGTCTATCAGCCGAAGGACGGCCAGTTCGCCGAGGTCGAGAGCGCGACGAGCCCGGTCAACGCCCCGCGCGAGGTGCGCCAACGCGAGGCGGAAGGTGCGGAAAACTGGTTCAAGACGATCACGGTGGAAACGTTTGGCTAGATCGAGGGCTTATGTCGGGATGTTGCTTGCAGGCTTGCTGCTTGCCGTGCCGTGCCCGGCCGGCGCGCAGGCCCTGCAGCCTTATACCGTCGTCGGCGATGCCATTCCGGAGCCGCTCACGAATGCGCGAGGCGATGCAGCCCGCGGGCGGGCGCTCGTCGTCGAACGTTCCAGCACTTGCATCCTCTGCCACAGCGGCCCATTTCCCGAGCAGAAGTTCCAGGGCGACCTGGCGCCTGACGTTTCCGGTTCCGGCAGCCGCGCGTCCGAGGGCCAGCTTCGGCTCCGGCTGGTGGACGCGTCCCGCCTCAATGCCGCGACCATCATGCCGTCCTATTACCGCGTGGACGGCCTTGATCGCGTCGGGACGCCGTGGCGCGGCAAGCCGATCCTGTCGGCCGAACAGATCGAGGATATCGTGGCGTATCTCCTGACGCTGCGTGAATAGGAAGGTACGATGCAGCAACCGCCAAATTCATCACGCCGCCAGTTCCTCGGCCTCGCCGGTGGCGCAGCCGTGCTCGGCGCGCTTCCGGTCGTCACTGTTCGCCCCGCGGAGGCTACGCCGGCGATGCTTGCCTCCGCGATCCAGAGCGTCACCGGCGGCGCGGCGGTGCGCACCGGCAAGGTCAAGCTCGACATCCCGCCGCTGGTCGAGAACGGCAACACCGTACCGATGACGGTCAGCGTCAACCATCCGATGGCGGCGGAGGATCACGTCCGCAGCATCCACGTCTTCAACGAAAAGAATCCGCAGCCCAACATCGCGAATTTTCATCTCGGTCCGCATAACGGCCGGGCGCAGGTTTCGGCCCGCATCCGTCTCGCCGACAGCCAGAAGATCGTCGCGATCGCAAAGCTCTCGGACGGGTCGTTCTGGTCCGCCAGCGTCGACGTCGTGGTGACGCTGGCGGCCTGCACCGAGGAGGTGATCTGATGGCCTCGGCAATGATCAACGTTCCAGCGAAAGCTAAGCGTGGCGACATCATCGAGATCAAGACGCTGATGTCGCACATCATGGAACCCGGCTATCGCCATAAAGCCTCAGGCGAAGTCGTTCCGCGCGACATCATCACGAGCCTTACGTGCCGCTTCAACGGCAATGAGATTTTCCGCGCCGACCTATTTCCGGCTGTTGCCGCCAACCCCTTCATTACTTTCTTCACCACCGCAACCGAGAGCGGCAAGTTCGAGTTCGAATGGATCGGCGATCAGGGGTTTTCGGAAACCGCGTCCGCCTCGATATCCGTCGAATGAGATTTGCCGGCACCATGGCCGTTGCGCTGCTGATCGTTGGCTCTGCCTTCGCCGCCGAGATCCCGCCACCCGACCGCCGCTCCGGCTACGAGTTCATGAAGCCGGACACCAAAGCGATGCAGGACGAGGATACCGCCAATCCCGGCATGCTCTGGGTGCTTGACGGCGAAAGCTTATGGAAGCGCAAGCTAGGCGCCGCCAACAAGGCCTGCGCCGATTGCCACGACGATGCGCGCACCAGCATGAAGGGCGTAGCCGCCCGCTACCCTGCCTTCGACAAGGCCACCGGCCGTCCCGTCGATCTGGAGCAGCGCATCAATTCGTGCCGCAGCAACCACCAGCAGGCGACGCCGCTACCCTTCGAGAGCCGCGAACTGCTGGCGCTCACCGCCTTTGTCGCGCGGCAATCGCAGGGCGTACGAATCGAAACCGGCGCCGACCCGCAGCTTGCGCCGTTTATCGCCAAAGGGCGCGAGCTCTACATGCAGCGACAGGGCCAGCTCAATCTCGGCTGCGCCAACTGCCATAATGATAACTGGGACAAGCGGCTGGCGGGATCGGCGATCACGCAAGCGCACCCGACCGGCTACCCGCTCTACCGGCTGGAGTGGCAGTCGCTCGGATCGCTGCAGCGGCGCCTGCGCGCCTGTATGTCAGGCATAAGGGCCCAGGCCTACGATTACGGCGCGCCGGAACTGGTCGAACTGGAATTGTATCTGATGTCACGGGCGCGCGGGATGGCGATGGAAGCGCCGGGGGTGCGGCCTTAGGCAGTCGGCGATCAACGCTCCGCGAATGCCTTCTCGACCACGAACTGCGCGGGCTCGCCGTGATTGCCTTCGACAAATCCCCTGCCGTTGAGCAGCGTGCGCGTGTCAGCCACCAGCGCCGGGCTGCCGCAGATCATGACGCGGTCATGGGCGGGATCGAGCGAGGCCAGCCCGATATCGGCGAATAGCTTGCCTGAATTGATCAGGTCGGTGATGCGGCCGCGGTTGCGGAAGGGATCGCGGGTCACGGTCGGATAATAGACCAGCTGATTGCGGATATATTCGCCGATCAGTTCGTCGTTCGGCAGCTTTTCGGTGATCATCTCGCCATAGGCGAGTTCCTTCACGCGGCGGCAGCCGTGCAACAGCACCACCTTCTCGAACCGCTCATAGGTCTCGGGATCCTTGATCACGGAAAGAAACGGGGCCAGGCCCGTGCCCGTGCCGATCAAATAGAGGTTGCGGCCGTCCTCGAGGTTGTCGATGACCAGTGTACCGGTGGCCTTGCGGCTGACGATGATCTCGTCGCCCTGCTTCAGATGCTGGAGGCGCGAGGTCAGCGGCCCGTCCGGCACCTTGATTGAGAAGAATTCGAGCCGGTCCTCGTAATTGGCGCTGGCGACCGAGTAGGCGCGGAGCAGCGGCTTTTCGCCGACCTTCAGCCCGATCATGGTGAACTCGCCGTTGCGGAAGCGGAACGAAGGATCGCGCGTGGTGGTGAAGCTGAACAGCGTATCGGTCCAGTGATGGACGCTCAGCACGCTTTCCTGGTTGAAATTGCTCATCGCACCGTTCCCTGACCTGCACGCCGGATTGACCGGCTCAATCATTCGTATACGATCGTTCGTATACAAATGAATAATCCAGCTTGATCCGATCGTCAAGCCGGGCAGAATGTCCGGCGAAGGCATTGAACCAAAAGGAAAAACCATGGCCCACGATGCACCCCAGGCGACCGGCCCGAGCAAGCTGGTGATCCGCAATATCGGGCTGCTGCTATCGGGGGCGCTGGAAAAGCCGATCCTGGACGGCGATACGATCGTGGCCGAGAACGGCAAGATCACGGCCATCGGCCGCTTCAAGGACGTCAACACCGAGGGCGCCACCACCGTGGTCGATGCCAACGGTACCACCGTCGCGCCGGGCCTGATCGACAGCCACGTCCATCCCGTCGCCGGCGACTGGACGCCGCGGCAGAACCAGAGCAACTGGATCGACAGCTACCTCCATGGCGGCGTCACCACCATGATCTCGGCCGGCGAAGTCCACATGCCCGGCCGCCCCCGCGACGTCGTCGGGTTGAAGGCGATGGCGATTTTTGCGCAGCGCGCATTCTGGACGCTGCGTCCCGGCGGCGTGAAAGTTCACGCCGGCGCGCCGGTGATCGAATGCGAAATGGTCGAGGACGATTTTAGGGAATTGGCGGCGGCCGGCGTCAAGCTGCTCGGCGAAGTCGGCCTGGGCGGCGTCAAGGACGGCCCGACCGCGCGCAAAATGGTCGGCTGGGCGCGCAAGTATGGCATCCAGAGCACGATCCACACCGGCGGTCCGTCGATCCCCGGCTCCGGCCTGATCGACAAGGACGTGGTGCTGGAAGCCGACACCGACGTGGTCGGCCACATCAACGGCGGCCACACCGCCCTGCCCGACGACCAAATTCGTTGCATCTGCGAGGGTTGCAAGCGCGGGCTGGAGCTCGTTCACAACGGTAACGAACGCTCGGCGCTGTTCACGCTGCGCACCGCGCGCGAGATGGGCGACCTTCACCGCGTTATCCTTGGCACCGATGCGCCGGCCGGCTCCGGCGTGCAGCCGCTCGGCATTTTGCGCATGGTCTCGATGCTGTCGTCGCTCGGCGACCTGCCCGCCGAACTCGCCTTCTGCCTTGCCACCGGCAACACCGCCCGCATGCGCGAGCTCGACTGCGGCATCATCGAGGTCGGCCGCTCGGCAGACTTCGTCCTGATGGACAAGGCGCAGCACTCGCCCGGCAAGAACATTTTGGAAAGCGTGCAGCTCGGCGATCTCCCGGGCATCGGCATGACCATCATCGACGGCATCGTCCGCACCCAGCGCAGCCGCAACACGCCGCCGGCGGGGAAAGTGCCGGAGATCCTCATCGGGCATTGATGCCGCTGGCCCTGCGAGTGCGCCGGGCGACTATACCCTCAAACGCGACGACCGAATTGCCGGTCAGGCCTCATTTTTTGTGAGCTCACTCACACTTAGCCCTTACGAACCGCGTGGAACCCGCGCACGGCTGCTTGCGGCGAATAGCCACCATGGTACGGTGTAGGCGCTGGAAAGATTGCTTGCCTCACACTGTATTCGTATTCGCAGTTGGGAGCCAATCCAAGCCATGGCCCAAATTCGTGACATCAAGTCAGGCCGAACGGGTGAGCCATCGCCCGAGCCAATGCCACGCCGCCTTGCGGCCATCGTGGCAGGCGACATCTCCGGTTACAGCCGTCTGATGCAGATCGACGAGGAAGGGACGCACAATCGCGTCAAGCGGATCGAGCGCGACCTCATCGAACCCAGCATCAGAGAACACCACGGCAGGCTTGTTAAAACCACGGGCGACGGCTTCATCGCCATTTTCGACAGCCCGGTCGAAGCCGTCCGATCCAGCATCGTGATCCAGCAAAATCTGGTTGGCCGCAATGCATCGCTGCCCAAGCATCATTGGATCGAATATCGGATTGGCGTCAATCTTGGGGACGTGATTATCGAAACCGACGACGTCTATGGCGACGGCGTCAATATTGCCACGCGGCTTGAGGGCATAGCCCATCCCGGCGAAGTCTATATCTCCGGCGGCATCTATGAGCAGATAAAGCATAAGCTGGTTTGCGGATACGAGTCGCTCGGTGATCGAAAGGTCAAGAACATCACCGATCCCGTTCGGGTCTACCGGGTGCTTCCCGACCCCTCCGCCCTTAACGCATATCGGAACCGGCGCGAACGCGTCCTGATGCTCTTGCTCGGCATTGCGATGCTGACCATTGCGATCGGCACTCTCTGGTACATGTTCGCACAGCCTCGCAAGGCGATAAATCAGGCGTCGGCTCCCGTTTCATCTCCGGTGGAAGCGCCGAAGGCGCCTGCGCCTGCCGCGAAACAACGAGCGCCGGCGCCCCAACCTTCTCCTTCCGTAGCACCAACGCAACAACAGGCGGCGCCGCTACCGCCGCCGGCGTCTTCCGCCGCACCCGAGACTCCGCCGACGTCGCAAGCCGCTGCACCGGTTCGAGAACCCGAGATGATTTCGCTTCGGGGTGGCAGCTTCGCGATGGGCAGCAACGAAGACGTTTCGGAAAAGCCGGTCCGCCAGGTAACGGTTAAGCCATTTGCGATGGGGAAATTTCCGGTCTCCGTGCGGGAATGGAATGCATGCGCCGCCGCAAAGGCATGCGGGTTTACGGCGAGCGGAAAGGACGATGCGCCTGTTGGAAACGTAAGCTGGAGCGACGCAAAGCAGTACGTCGCCTGGCTCGCCGAAACCACCCGCAAGCCGTATCGACTACCGAGCGAAGCTGAATGGGAATATGCAGCGCGCGGCGGCACGCAGACCAGATACTGGTGGGGCGATCAGTTTCAGCCCGGCATGGTCAATTGCAAGAACTGCAGCGACATTCCAGCCATCGATCAGCCGGTCAAGGTCGGCAGCCTGAAGCCAAATCCTTTTGGACTCTTCGATATGGGCGGCGCCGTCGATCAATGGGTCGAAGATTGCTGGCACAGAAACTATCAAGGCGCTCCCGCGGACGGATCAGCGTGGGTCGAGAACGAATGCCCCTCGCACGTCATCCGTTCCGGTTCCTGGAGGAAAGACTCGACCTATGCCCGGACATCAAACCGCGGAAGCTATGACACCAACGTTCGATATCCCACCCATGGGTTCCGCGTCGCACTTTCTCCCTAAGGGAGCGTTGAAGAGGCAGTCATGAAATTCATGCAGTGGATCGCTCTGTCAGCAGCGCTCACTTGCCTGCCGTTCGCCGCGTGCGCTCAAGGAAAGCCCGCACACAAGGATGCCCTTCTCTATTTCGTGTGGCCGCAGAACGGCGCCTCCATCAAAGGCGGATTTTGGTGCCGCTTCGGTCTGCGCAACATGGGCGTTACGCACGCTGGCGACACCTACCCGAACAGCGGCCATCATCATCTTCTGGTCGACGTGAATGAGCCGCTCAATCCGAACGAACCGATCCCGCAGGACAAGTCACATCTTCATTTTGGGGCGGGCCAGACCGAAGCGCGGATCGAACTTCCGCCCGGCAAGCATACGCTCCAGCTCGTGCTGGGGGATGCCGAACACTACCCGCACAATCCTCCCGTGGTCTCGCAGAAAATTACCATCACGGTCAGATAGGGCGGAACTCTTCGCCGATTAGCGCTTCGAACTACCTGTTTTGTGTGATCGGCTGATTGGTGGTCCAGGCAACCGGATCGGTCGCACCATCGTTGTTTTCGCCTGCGATATTGCGGTGTATTGTCGATTGCACAAAGCTTGGCCGGCGGCACTCGCGAGAGGAACTCAACGCGCCGGGTATTTCTTGCTGATGCATGCCGCCGAGCCGTGTTGCTGAACATCGAGGCAAACAGGGAGGCAGTACGATGAACATTCGGCCCGACCCCACGTTTCACGCTTCGCCAAAGCTGGCCATGGAAGCTCCTCCGGAGCGCTTCGCCTACACCGTGCTGCTCAGCCCGGACTCTTCAAAACCGGATGCACTCGCGGTCATCGACGTCAATCCGGATTCCCAGAGCTACAGTCAGGTCGTTCACACCGTGACGATGCCCAACAAGGGCGACGAGTTTCACCATTTTGGCTGGAACGCCTGCTCATCGTCGCTATCGCCGCTCACCGGACACGCCTTCCTCGAGCGCCGCTATCTCATCATCCCCGGCATGCGGTCATCCCGCATCTACATCGTCGATACCAAGCCGGATCCCACCAAGGCGGCCATACACAAGATCATCGAGCCGGAGGAAATCTTCAAGAAGACCGGATACTCGCGGCCCCACACGGTTCATTGCGGGCCGGAAGGCATCTACGTCTCTACGCTCGGCGGCGGTGGCAAGAACGGCACCGATGGACCGCCCGGCGTCTTCATCATGGATTGCGAGACGTTCGAGGTGCTCGGACGGTGGGAGCTCGATCGCGGTCCGCAGACGCTGCACTATGATTTCTGGTGGAACCTGCC